>CAVCTM010000072.1:0-10369 GCA_963605115.1 Pseudobutyrivibrio sp.
CAATGTTTAATTTTCAAGGTACACCGCTGTGCAACCTGTCCAAGTTTCTTGTGAAACCCCTCAGAGGTGACAGCTTTGTTAATATACCATTATCTTCCGGATTTGTCAACACCTTTTTTCGCGATTTTTTATCTTTTTTTCAACTTTCTTTTCGGACCGCATATCTTGTGGTTTCTATCCGGTTCCGGACAACAGTATGTAGCGCGCACCGGTTTCGGTGCGCGCTTTTGGTCTCGGCTCAGCGGCGTTTTCCCATGTCGGAATCCGGCATTTTTGTCTCCTCCGGCTCGTTGCCGAGGACGCCGTCTTCGTCCGTGACCTCGCCGTCCTCCGGGTCAAGGCTCGGCATCGGCGTGACCGCCGGGGTCGGGCTCGCGCTGGGCGCGGCGGTGGGCATCGGCGTCGCGGTCGGCGCCGGAGCATTGCTGCCGCAGCCGCTCAGCAGTGCGGCGAGCAGAGCGCAGAGCACAAGGACAGCCGCAAAGGGCTTTTTCGTTTTCATCGCTCGATCATCCTCCAAAGCTTTTTATTGATGTCGCTCAGCCGTAGTTTCTGCTCCGGCGCGGAAAATATACGTTTGTCCTTGCTCTTTTCGGCGGGATTTTGTATAATTATAATATGAATGAACTGAAACAGAAAAAATTGACATTTCGCGGCTGGTTCCGCCTCTGTCCGGTGCGGCACTGCCTTTTGCTCGCCGGCGGGCTTTTGATCGGCGCTTATTTCGCGCTGCGCGGGAACACAGCGGTGATGGCGGCGGTCTGCCGCGGCTTTGTGCGGCCTTGGCACCGCTTTTTCAGCCGGCTGACGTCCCCTCTGCCGTTTTCGGCGGCGGAGGTGCTCATCGTGCTCGCCGGGAGCGCGGCGGCAGTGTACCTTGTCGGCTTTCTCGTTCGCCTCATCCGGCGGCGCGGGGAACGCGGGCGGACGGCCTACCGCTTCTTCGCGACGGCGGCGGCGGCGTTTGCCGTCATTTACGGCTGCTTCTGCCTGCTCTGGGGCGTCTACTATTACGGCACCGACTTTGAAGCGGCGAGCGGCGTTTCCGGCGCGCCGTCGAGCACGGCGCAGCTGGAGACCGTGACACGCTGGTTCACCGACCTTGTGAACGAGTACGGCGAGCAGGTTCAGCGGGACGAAAACGGCGAATTTGCCGAGGAGCTGGAGCCCATCTTCGACCGCTCCGCCACGCTTTATGACGCGGTGGAGGAGGTCTTCCCCTGTCTCGCGGGCGACGACGTTTCCGCCAAGCCGTTTTTCTTCTCGCGCGGCATGAGCTATATCAACTTCACAGGCTTTTTCTTCCCCTTCACGGCGGAGGCAAACATCAACGTGGACTCGCCGGCGGCGTTCGTGCCCTCGACCATCGCGCACGAGATCGCGCACCAGCGCGGCGTTGCGCCGGAGGACGAGGCGAATTTCTGCGCCGTAGCCGCGTGTCTCGAAAACGGCGACGCGGTCTACTGCTACTCCGCCGCGCTGATGGCTTACGTCTATCTCGGCAACGCGCTCTACAGCGCCGACTATGACGCCTGGGCGGAAAACTACGACCGCCTCAGCGACGGCGTGCGCGCTGACCTGCGCGCGAACAACGCATACTGGGCGCAGTTTGAGACCCCCGTCAACACGGTCTCCGACGCGGTTTACACCGGGTTTCTCAAAAGCTACGGTCAGTCCGACGGCTTGCAGACTTACGGCAAATGCGTCGATCTGCTCATCGCATACTATTATAATACTGCATTGGAGGCTCTCTCATGACGATCGTGCTGCTTGTGATACTCGTGCTCGCGCTGCTGCTCCTCGCGGGCGGCTATGCGGCGTTTCTGCTGGGCATCGTGCGCCTGCCGCGCGAAACGCCCCCTGATCCGGGGCGCAGCAAGTGGCTCGCGCCGTTCCGACAGGAGATCCTCAACGGCGGCGCGTGGTTCCGGGAGCAGAAGCCGGAGCGCGTCTCCATCCCCAGCTTCGACGGACTCGCGCTCACTGGCTATTTTCTCCCGGCGGAGGACGCGAAGGGCACGCTCCTGCTCGTCCACGGCTACCGCAGCGGACCGTTCACGGACTTCGGCGTCGTGTTTTCCTACTACCACGACCTCGGCTGGAACATCCTCGCCCCGTGGCAGCGCGCGCATGGCGAGAGCGAGGGGCGCTACATCACCTTCGGCGTCAAGGAGCGCTTCGACGTGCGCGACTGGGCGCGCTATCTCTGCGACCGCTTCGGACCGGAGCACAAGATCGTGCTCGACGGCATTTCGATGGGCTGCACGAGCGTTCTGATGGCGCTCGGCACCGAGCTGCCTGCCGGCGTCCGCGGCGCGATCGCCGACTGCGGCTTCACCTCGCCGCAGGATGAGTTCGTGTATTTTCTGAAGCACCGCTGCCATCTTCCGCCGCACCCGGTCATGGACGTGGCGGAGGGCTTCGCGCGGCTGCTCGCCGGATTTGGCTTCCGCGATTACTCCACGCTGGACGCGCTGAAGGTCAGCACGCTGCCGGTGCTCTTTGTCCATGGCGAGCGCGACACCTTCGTTCTGCCGGAGTTCACGCGCCGGAACTACGCCGCCTGCCGCGGCGAAAAGCGGCTCGTCACCGTTCCGAACGCCGGGCACGGCACGAGCTATCTCTTCGGGCGCGAGGAGTGCCGCGCCGCGCTGGAGACCTTCCTCGGCGAGTGCGCCGCGGAAAACTGATTTTTTAAGTAAAGGAGTCCTTTCCACTTGAACCAGCTATCGCGCGAGGAGGCGCTTTTCCGGACCGCGCCGGTCGGACGGGCGATCGCGGCGCTCGCGGTGCCGACCATCCTCAGCCAGATCATCACCGTCATTTACAATATGGCGGACACGTTTTTCATCGGACAGCTCGGCGACCCGAATCAGGTCGCGGCGGCGACGATCGGCATGCCGCCGTTTATGATCCTGACGGCGCTCGCGAATCTCTTCGGCGTCGGCGGCGCGAGCCTCATCTCCCGCGCGCTCGGCGCGGGGGACCGCGAAAAGGCGGGTCGCGGCAGCGCCTTCTGCATCTGGGCGGCGGCGTGCGCCGCGATCGTTTACAGTCTCGCGATGCTCTTCCTGCGCCCCGTGCTGCTGCCCATTCTGGGCGCGGACGCGGCAACGGAGGGCTTCGCCTCGTCCTATCTTTTCTGGACGATCACGCTCGGCGCGCTGCCGAGCGTGCTGAACCCGATGCTCGCCCACCTCGTCCGTGCGGAGGGGCATGCGCGGCAGGCGAGTCTCGGCGTCGCGCTCGGCGGCGTGCTCAACATGGCTCTCGACCCGCTGTTTCTCTTCGTCTTCAGGATGGACATCACCGGCGCGGCGATCGCGACGCTGCTCAGCAACTGCACGGCGATGGTCTATTTCTTCGTCTTTCTCCGCCGCATCCGTGGCGAGAGCGCGCTGCGCACTTCGCCGCGCTGCGTCTCGCTCCGCGGCGGTATTCCCGGCGAGGTGCTCTCCGTCGGACTGCCGAGCTGCCTTGTCTCCGTGATGGCGATGATCTCCAACACGGCGCTCAACCACATCATCGCCGGCTACTCCAACGAGGCGGTCGCCGGGATGGGCATCGCAAAGAAGCTGAATCTGCTCGCCTTCGCCATCGGGCAGGGCATCACGCAGGGCACGCTGCCGCTCATCGGCTATAACTACAGCTCCGGCGACCGGGCGCGCATGATGCGCGCCGTGCGCGTGCTGCTCATCGACTGCATCGCCGTGTCCCTCGCCGTGACCGCCGTGCTCTTTTTCTGCGCCGCGCCGATCACGCGCTGCTTCATCAACAATGCCGAGACCGTCGCCCATGGGCGGACGTTCCTGCGCATCATCTGCCTCGCCTGCCCGACCTCGACGCTCATCTTTTTCGCGATGATCGTCTTTCAGGCGACGGGACAGCGCGCGCAGCCGATCGTGCTCTCCATGCTGCGCAAGGGGCTGCCGGACGTGCCGCTGATGTTCCTCTTCGACCATCTCATCGGGCTGCGCGGCATTGCATGGGCGACCCCCGCCGCCGACGTCCTCGCCCTCAGCGCCGCCGCCGCGATGCTGCTGCCGTATCTGAAGCGTCTGCAAAAAGCGGACGATTTGAAAGGAGTCTGATCCTATGCCGAAAAAACGCATCGCAGCGTTGGTCCTTGCGCTGGCGCTCATGTTCTCCCTCGCTCTGCCCGCCGCGGCGGAGGACATCGCCGCCGCGCCGACGAGCTCGACCGTTCTGGTGAACGGGCAGAGCGTCGCTTTCGAGGCTTACCGCATCCACGATTATAACTACTTCAAGCTCCGCGACCTCGCGCTGGCGCTGAGCGGCAGCGCCGGGAGCTTTTCCGTCGGCTGGGACGGCGAAAACCGTGCGGTCAGCATCCGCAGCGGGGAAGCCTACGAGCCTGTCGGCGGTGAGCTCGCCCCCGGAGACGGCAGCGCCAAGCCCGCCTCAGAGAGCACGGACGCGATCTATCTGGACGGCGTAAAAGCCGCCTTCTCCGCTTACAAGATCGGCGGCAGCAACTACTTCAAGCTCCGCGACGTGCTCGCCACGCTGGACGTCTATGTCGGCTGGGACGGCGAGAAAAACCTCATCACGCTCGACACCTCCCGCGGCTACGGCGGCGAGGGCAAAGCCGCCTTTTCGTTCTCGGACGTCCCCGTCTATTCCGGCTCCGGGGCTTACACCGTCAACGGCGGAACGCCGTTTTTCACGGACGCGGACCGCACGGGAATGCCTTATATCGTCTATTCCCCGCTCGACAGTCTCGGACGCTGCGGCGCGGCGAACGCACTGCTCAGTGCGGAGCTGCTGCCGACCGAGCCGCGCTCCGGCACGCTGACGCGCAAGCCCAGCGGCTGGAACAACGCCTGCTACCCCGGGCTCGTGGAGGGCAACTACCTCTATAACCGCTGCCACCTCATCGGCTATCAGCTCGGCGGCGGCGACGGTGCGGAAAACCTCATCACCGGCACGCGCGATCTGAACATGCTCGGCATGCTCCCCTACGAGGCGCAGATCGCAGACCATCTCGCGGCGGGCGGACAGGTCCTCTACCGTGTTACGCCGGTCTTTCAGGGCGACGAGCTGCTCTGCCGCGGCGTGCTGCTGGAGGGGCTCTCCGTCGACGACGGCGGCGCGGCGGTGCGCTTTTGCGTTTTCCTCTATAACGCCCAGCCCGGTGTCACGCTCGATTACGCCACCGGCGAGAGTGCGCCGACCCCGCTGCTCCCCGCCCCGGACGACGGCTCCTCCGGCAGCGGCTCCGGAAGCTCCGGCGTTCCCGTCGGCAGCGGAGAGGGCACGCACTATGTGCTGAACACGAACACCCACCGCTTCCACTACCCCGGCTGCTCCAGCGCCGGCATGATCAGCGCGGAAAATCGCGCCGATTTCACCGGCGACCGCAGCGAGCTCATCGCCGCGGGCTACTCCCCCTGCGGAAGATGCGATCCCTGATATCGCATCACCCCGCCGAGGCGAAATGTCAACGTGAATTTGCAAAAAGCACCCGTCCGGCTCGCTCCGGGTGGGTGTTTTTTCGCTTTTTCGACTTTTATCTCATACTTTGGACGGATTTACACCCCCCGCGGGGTGATGTAATATAGAGCGGCGCGGTCTGGAGCGTCCGCGCGGAAATCTGTCTGGAAGAGGTAGGACCCATGCTGCTGAACTTTGCGATCGTGGAGGACGTCGCGGTGGACGCGCAGGCGCTGTGCCGGGCGCTCCGCAGCGCGTCGGCTGGGCGCTGCGAGCTGAGTCTCCGCTTTTTTGAGAGCGGGGACGCGCTGCTGCAAAGCCCCGCGCCGGCGGAATATGACGCCGTGTTTCTCGATATTCTCATGCCCGGAACGAACGGGGTCGAGACGGCGCAGCGGCTGCGCGAGCTCTCGCCGCGCCTTCCGCTCATTTTCATCACATCCTCCGGCGACTATATCTGGCAGGCGCTGCCGGTCCACCCCTTCGACTATCTGCTCAAGCCCTACACGGACGACGCCATTGCAAAGCTGCTGGGCGACCTTCTGCGCGCCATGCAGCATGTCGAGCGTGAAATCGAGGTGCGCTGCGAGCGGGAAAAGCTTCCCCGTCCGCCAGCGCGACAAAAAGCGCAGGTTCGCCGCCTTCACTCAATACCAGTTCCGCCGCATGCGGAAAGAAGTCTGAGCGCGGGAGGAAACCGAGATGGATCCGGAGCTTTTCCTGCGCTATCTGCTCGATCTTGCCGCCCGATACCCCGGTGCGGTGCTCTGTTTCGTGCCTGCGCTGGAGTTCCTGCGCTCGCCGCGGCGGACGCTTCCACTCGCCGCCGCCGTGCTCACGGCGCTCATCGCCGTCGATACGGCGCTCTGTGCCTATTTTCACTGGAACAGCAACCACTTCCTGCTCGCCGAGCTCGCGATCGTCTTTTTCCTTTACCGCCGCCTTTTCGCGCCGAAGTTTTCCCGCCGGCGCGCGGCGTTCGCGTTTTTGACGGGGGTCTGGCTCGTGGAGATCAGCGTTCTGCTTGCCATGGTCTTCAATGCGCGGGCGGAGCTCGGCAACACGCTTCCGGTCTGCCTGCCGTCCACGGCGCTCCCCGCCCTCGCGATCGCGGCGGCGCTCGGCACGGTCTACTGCGTCACCGCGGCACGGTGGATCGCCCTGCTTCTGGCACTTGTCCTGTGCGCCGGACTTCCGGCGGCGGCGCACGCGGCGGAAACGCGGGTCGTCCTGACCCTGCACACCACGGATAGCAGCGACAGTACACAGCTCGTCAGCGCCGGCGCGCTGGTCACGCTGCCTCTCCCCGTGCGCGAGGGCTTTATTTTCGACGGCTGGTACAGCGACGCGGCGTGCTCTGCCGGAAGCGGTCCGAGAATGCAGCTTCTGGTCCCGAACGGCGGCGCCGAGCTCTGGGCAAAATGGGTCGCGGAGGCGGGCGCCGCGCTCGCCGCGCATTTTACGCTGACCTTTGACACCGCCGGCGGCGCGGTCAACAGCTTCGGCGGCAACGTGACCGTCGGCGCGGGCGCGCAGATTGTCGGCAACGAGGCGTGTCTCGGCGGCGGCATTTTCGCCGACGGCGGCACGGTCACGATCACCGGCGGGACGGTGAAGGGCAACGAGGCGCGCTACGGCGGCGTTTATGTCCTGTCCAGCGCACTGGAGATGAGCGGCGGCGAGGTCACGGGCAACACCGCAGCGAATAACGGCGGCGGCGTTTATTACGCCCCGCTCGACGAGCATCCCGTCCAGCTCTCCGGCAGCCCGCGGATCATCGGCAATACCGGAAACGGTGCGGAGAACAACGTCTTTCTGGAATACTATGACACCACGACGCCGGACAGCACGCGCACCCTTCTCCTCACCGGCGCGCTGGGCGCGGGCGCGGAGATCGGCGTGACCCGCAATCTGAAGCCGACGGACGCCGACCCCGTGAAGCTCGTGGCGGAGTCCGCGGGCTACACGATCACGGAGAGCGACCGCGAAAAATTCTTCAGCGACGACCCGGCTTACGCCGTCAGACTGCAAAACGCCAGCCTCGTGATGACCGCAGCCGTCCGCGTCGACGGTCTGTCCGTTTCCCCGGCGGAGCTGACGCTGGAGACCGGCGCGCAGTCCCGCCTGACGGCGGCGGTCACGCCGGACGACGCGATCACGCGCGCGGAGGCGGCGGCGGTCATCAACCGCATGCTCGCCCGCAGCGCGGACGCGGGCTACATCCGCGCCCACGCCGGAGAGCTTGCCGCCTTCCGCGACCTCGCGGCGGAGCACTGGGCTTATTTTGAGATCATGGAGGCAGCCAACGACCACGGCTGCGTAAAGACGAACGGTATCGAACACTGGGAGTAAAGAAATCATGCGAGCAAGCTTGGAAGAATACTGCATCCGGCGCGGAAAGCCGGAGATCCTCGCGCAGTGGGACGCGGAGCGCAACGGCGCGGCGACGCCGGACGCCGTGTGCGCCGGGAGCGGAAAGCGCGTCTGGTGGCGCTGCCCGGAGGGGCACAGCTACCGCGCCCCCGTCGCGGAGCGGACGCGCGTGAAGCCGTCCGGCTGTCCTTACTGCGCAAAGCACCTTCTCCTGCCGGGCGTCAACGACCCGAAAACGCGCAACCCCGCGCTCGCCGCGCAGTGGGACGCGGAAAAGAACGGCGGCGTCCGCATGGAGACGCTCCAGAACTCCAGCCGCTACAGGGCATGGTGGCGCTGCGAACGGGGCCACTCCTATCAGGCGAGCGTGTGCAGCCGGGTGTATAACAAGACCGGCTGCCCCTACTGCGCCGGAAAAAAGGCGCTCGCCGGCTTCAACGACCTCGCCTCCCTGCGGCCGGAGCTCGCCGCGCAGTGGGACGCGCCGCGCAACGCGCCGCTGACACCGGAGATGGTGACGCTCGGCAGCGGCAGGCGCGTCTGGTGGCGCTGCGCCGAGGGCCACAGCTGGCAGACGGCGGTGTTCAACCGCGTCAACGGCAGCACCGGCTGCCCCGTCTGCCGCGCGCGGAAGTCGGGTCCCGACCGCAGCCGCTTCGACGCGGTCCTCGCCGACCGCGCCCTGCGCCAAGGCTCACCCTCTTGGGAGGAGCTCCCCTCGATCATCTAACGAAAAAACGTCAAAAATCGCGCGCCGGACGGCGTGGATCCGATGCGATTCACGCAGTTTGGCGCGCGATTCACGCATTTTCGCTTGAGCGCACCCCTTTAGGGGGTGATATCATATCGTCGCAAATTTTGGCTGCCCCGCCGCCGCCAGCCGGAGCAGCCGACGTCACACAGAGACAGAAACAAAGGAGAAACCAGTGATGAAGAAACGAATACTCAGCGCGCTCCTCGCCCTCGTCATGGTGCTGGCTATGGTGCCAGCTATGTCGACGCCCGCGAGCGCGGCAAGCACCCCCACGATCGTAACAGACGGGCTCAAAGCAAATATGGAGCTGCAGGATAATACGATCTATGTTGTGACAAAACCGACTCATCTCGATCCAACAGAGAATCAGAACGGTCTGCGCGTAGCAAAGGGCGCGAACACGGTGCTCTATATTGCCCAAGGTGCCTGGCTGACCGTGAGCGGCTATCACGCCACGAACAATACGATGGGCGGCAAAGCCGGCATTCTTCTGCCTGAGGGCTCCACGCTGACCATCACGGGTCAGGGCAGACTGATCGTATACGGCGGCGACGGCTACGCCGCTTCGAACGGCGAAGATGGCAAGGCGGGGAAAGGGCTTGTTGCCGGCGAGGGCTTTAAAGCTTTGTCGAGCGTGACATTTTGGGGCGGCGCGGGCGGCAACGGCGGCAACGGCGGCAACGGCGGCAGCGGCGGCAGCGGCGGCGGTGCGGCCATCGGTACCGATGGCCGCGCGGGCGGCGCAGGCGGCAGCGGCGCATTGGGCGGCAGCGCTGCGAATCAGGAGGTCGGAAGCCGAGCTTGGGTTGTTGGCGAAAGCAATAAGACCGGCAATACCGTCGTGGATTATATCAGGAATCCGTCCGCCGGCAGCAACGGCAGCGACGGTGTGGCTTCTTCCAAGATGGGCAAGCTCTTCATCGTTGGCGATGTGACCGTTGATGCCGAAGGCGGCGACGGCGGCGCAAAGGGGCAGGCCGGTGCAGTACCTAACATTCGGAACGGTGCGGAGTATAGCTACCAGGGCACCGCAGAAAAGGACAAGGACTTGAAAAATCATGTCGCAGGCGCGCTTATTCGCTTCAACCTTGGCACCAAGCAGGATTACGGCTGGTTCACCTTCTGCCTCGGTCCGGGCGGCGCAGGCGGAGGCGGCGGCGCAGGCGGCGACGGCGCAGACATCGGCACCGGAGGTACCGGCGGAGGCGGCGGCGGAGGCGGCGGCAACGGCGGTCTCGACGGCACGGACTCTTCTGATGGCAAACATGAGTCCAACGTAGCTATCAACGAAACCCGTTGGAATACCAACTGGGAGGTCGGCTCTTACGGCGGCGGCGGCAAGGGCACAGCAAACGGTGATGGCACAACCGGCTCTGGAGGAACAGGCGCGTTTGGACTTTACAACGAGAAAAACAATGATTTCAAATACCGTCTCTATAATGATAAGCAGAGTACGGGCGGCAATGGCGGCGCAAATGGTACTGCAGTAAACCTGAATTCCGACACCTGCAAGGTCACAAGCACTGCGAAGGTCAACAAGGTCAGCGGTGTGGTAGATCCTGAGAGCGTGCAGCCCCCGGTGGCGTATCACACCTTTACGGTGCATAAGAACAACGGCAGCGGGCAAGTTTTTAGTGCAAACGTCGTGTACGGCACGACGGAAACGACCGCTCTGGCGGTTCCGACTTACGCGGGCCATACCTTCCGCGGCTATTTCTCGAACACAAGCAATGTTGATGGTTAGCCAGAGTTGCCTATACTTTTAACCCGCCGGTGTGAAGTCCTCAC
>CAVCTM010000073.1:0-10224 GCA_963605115.1 Pseudobutyrivibrio sp.
GTCAGCCGAAGGCTGACTGGAGGGTTGTAAGCTTCCGGAATAGCCAAGCTTGGCGCTTTCGGAAGCTCGGTAACAACCCCTCAGTCGCGCTTCGCGCGCCAGCTCCTCTTGCACTTCGGGAGCCTCTAAAGGGGTGCCGCTTCGCGGCACCAATAAAATTTTGCTGCGCCCTGCCGTTCGGCGGGGCGCTTGCTTTTTTCGCCTTCTTCTTTCCTGACTGGAAACATCATGCACAAAAACAACGGCTCGATTGTTGTTGACAATAAAAGTTTTTTTATGTTATGATAACCATGTCTGAGTACAAAGCGGCGGAGCCGCTGCGGAAGCAAGTTGGAAGAAGAATCGAAAAAACCGAACATAAAGGAGAAATTGATATGGACATCCAGTCTTATTTCACCTCACAGAGCGCGATGACCGACCCCGGCGCCAACGCTGAGCTGATCGCCAAGCTGCCGCGCACCGTTCCTGAGCTGTGCGAAGCCCTTCAGAACCTTTGCCTGATCTACGAGGAACGCTACAAATACCCCATCCAGAACGAGCGTCTGCTCGGCATGAACAGCCACGATGTGGAGACCATTCTCGGCTTCATCGCGCGGCTCGACAAGAAGACTCCCCTTGAGGCGAAGCGCGACGTCGCAAACCGCTTCCTCGCCAGCAGCAGTGACTTCTGCAACCTGATGGTCGGCATTCTTCGCTCTCAGGGCACCGCGGCGCGCAAGCGCGTCGGCTTCATCCCCTTCGAGGGCTATTTCCGCAGCCACGACGTCGTGGAATACTGGGCGGACGGCGCATGGCAGCAGGTCGACCCCACCGGTCTTGCCGGGGACGGCTTCGTGCCCGCTTACCAGATCTGGATCGACTGCCGCGAGGGAAAGCGCGACGCGAAGGATTATCACCAGGACGACGCCGCCGGTCTTGAGGTCGTGCGCGACGAGATGCTGCTGGACCTCGCAGCTCTGAACAAGGTCGAGCTGGAGGACTGGGACCGCTACGGCTGGATGCTCCGCCCCTTCGAGGATTTCAGCGACAGCGCGTGGGCGACGCTCGACCGCATCGCCGAGCTGATGGAAGACGGCGACGCCGGTCTTGCGCAGCTGCACGAGATCTATGCGCGCGAGGAGGGCATTCAGGTCCCGCGCATCATCCACAGCGAGACGCCTTACGCTCCGCCCCACCGCTTTGAGCGCAAGCTGTAATAAAACTGCGAATAACCCGTGCCGGGGAGGGGAGACCCTTCCCCGGCACTGCCCCCCGACAATCTGAATTTTTCAGGTTGTCTTTTCTATTATTTGAGTGGGAAACACCGCGTTTCCCGGAAGGAGGAACGCTGCCCATGGCGGAAAATTGGGAAGAACTCAACCAGAAAACGATCGAGCTGCTCCAGTCCGGACAGGCGGAGGCTGCGGTCGCCGCGGCGCAGGAGGCGGTCGCCCACGCGCGCGAGCGCGGCGCGAAGGAGGACCTCGATGTCAGCCTGAATAACCTCGGCGAGGTGTGTCAGGCGGCGGGCGACCTGCCCGGTGCGGAGGCGGCGCTGAAGGAGTCGCTGGAGCTCGAACGCGAGCTCTACGGCGAGCATGATCTGCGTCAGGTGGACGCGATCTACTCTCTCGCCGGCATCTATGTCGCGACCGAGCGCTTCGGGCTCGCGCAGGAGCAGCTCCGGCGCGCCGTGGAGCTCATGGAGCGCGAAAACGCCGCCGACCCATCGGTCGGCGCGATGCTCGTCGAGCTCGCGGAGGCTTACCGCCGCGGCGGTGAGCTCGACAAGGCGGGCGACACGCTGCGCCGCGCGCTGAAAAACTACGAAAACTCCGTCGGTCCGGGCCACCCCGCCTTTGCCGACGCGCTGGGCCGCCTTGCGGAGAACTATATGGCGCGCGGCGGCGCGCAGGCGGCGGAGCCGCTGCTGGAGCAGGCGATCGGCATTTTGCAGCACTCCCTGCCCGCCGACGATCCCCAGATCGCCGCGATGATGCAGAAGCAGGCGGAGCTTTTCCTGACGACGGGCCGCATGGAAAAGGCGCAGCCGCTCTTCAAAAAGGTCATCGCCATGTACAAAAAAGCCTACGGCAAGGACACGGTCGAAGCCTCGCTCGCCCAGAACGACCTCGGCGAGTGCTATCTCTCGCAGGGCAAGCTCAGCGACGCGAAGCCGCTCTTCGAGTCCTCGCTGAAAAGCCGCGAGGCGGCTTACGGTCCGGAGCACCCCGCCGTGGCGCAGAGCCTCAATAACCTCGCCGAGCTCTATGAGCACGAAGGGCATCTTGCCGACGCGCTGCCGCTGCATGAGCGCGCGCTGGACATCCGGCGAAAGTTCTTCGGCGAGCGCCACGTCGCCGTGACCCAGAGCCTTGAAAATCTCGCCGCCGTGTATCAGGGGCTCGGCAGGCTCGACGAAGCCGAGCAGCTGCTGCGCGAGAGCGTCTCCATCTGGCAGGAGCGCTACGGACAGGACCACCCCGCCGTTGCGCAGGCAAACTTCAACCTCGCCACGGTGCTGTTCCAGCGCGCGAAATACCGTGAGGCGGAGCGCACGCTCGAGCAGGTGCGCGGCACGATGACCGCCCACCTCGGCGAGGAGGACCAGAACCTTATCCTCGTCTACAAGGCGCTCGGCGTCGTCAGCGAAAAGCTCGGCAAGGAGGACAAGGCAAAGGAATACGCCCTGCTCTTCGGGCGGCTGAGCCAGAAATACGGACCGAAGCAGAAGCAGAACACCGTTCTGGAGATGAGCCCGGCGAAGCCCGGCGACCTGCCGCCGTCCTGAGCGGCTCCGGCATGTTTCCGATTCCGGCTGCGTGGTTTCCAATTTGGAAAGAAAGAAACTGGCTTGCCGGAAAGCGGTTGCATCTTTTTTTTGTTTGTGATACCTTTAATTTGAGCCAGACTGTGTCTTGCAAAAAGGCCGGTCAGATCCGGCGCGCTTTCCGCCGAAAACGGAAACGCACGCCGACAAGAATTGAAGAACGAAGAAGAACAAAATCGAAGCGTATTCCGCAGGGAAGAAGCAAGAAGAAGGAGGAAACCGCAATGAGCAATCAAGGACGCGCCTTTACTACATTCCGCAGTACGGGCTACTCCGCGTTCTGTAACGGCTCTCACATCGCGGCTGTCGATGTGAAGGACGGAAAGATTCTGCGAATCCGTCCGTTCCGTTATGACTGGAAGTATTCCAACGAGCACATCAACCCCTGGAGGATCGAGGCCCGCGGCAAGGTGCTGGAGGCCCCGACCAAGACCTCCTGCGGTCCGATGGGTATCACGTGGAAAAAGAGCATCTATTCCCCGAACCGCATCCTCTACCCCATCAAGCGCGTCGACTGGGATCCGAACGGCGAGCGCCATCCGGAGACCCGCGGCATCAGCGGCTATGAGCGCATCAGCTGGGACGAGGCGCTCGACATCATCGAGAGCGAGATCCGCCGCATCATCAAGGAATACGGTCCCTACGCCATCTATGCGCAGGGCGACGGCCACGGCGAGACCAAGATGGTCCACGGACCCCACGGCTGCATGTTCAAGCTGCTCGACCTGCTCGGCGGCTTCACGATGCAGATCCGCAACGCGGACTCCTGGGAGGGCTGGTTCTGGGGCACCAAGCACTTCTGGGGCGGCGAGCCGTTCGGCCTGATGCCCAACTGCTCCAACCTCTATACCGACGTTGCAAAGCACAGCGAGCTGCTGCTCTACGAGGGCTGCGACCCCTGCACCACCACCCGCGGCTTCTGCTCCGGCGACCAGATCAGCCGCTTCTGCCTGTTTTACCGCGATATCGGCATCAAGACGATCTATATCTGCCCGGACCTGAACTACGGTGCCGCCGTGTTCGCCGACAAGTGGATCCCCATCCTGCCGAACACCGACCCCGCGATGCACCTCGCCATCGCTTACATCTGGCTCCAGAACGGCACCTATGACAAGGAGTATCTGGACACGCACTCCGTCGGCTTCGACAAGTTCGCCGACTATGTTCTCGGCAAGGAGGACGGCGTTCCCAAGACGCCGGAATGGGCGTCCCCCAAGTGCGGCGTTCCCGTCCGCATCATCAAGGCACTCGCCAAAGAATGGGCGCGCAAGGTCACGAGCGTGGTCCACGGCTTCGGCGGTCCGTACATCCGCGGACCTTACTCCAGCGAGGTCGCCCGTATCGAGGGCTGCGTCCTCGGCATGCAGGGACTCGGCAAGCCGGGCGTCCACTCCATGTGCTTCAATAACCGCGCCGTCTTCGGCTCCGAGGACCACCCCGTTGCTCCGCCGACGCCGTGCTCCATCATGCACGAGCCCTATCAGCTCAACGTCCGCGCGGCTTACACCGGCTATAACCCGTTCCCGTGGGAAGGTCTGCCCAAGCAGTGCATCCCTGAGACCCTCGTCCACGACGCCATCCTGAAGGGTCACTTCGAGATCTACGGCTCCTCCCTTCAGGTCACGCCCGCGAGCGAGCAGTTCATCAAGTATAAATACCCGGCAGACGGCTGCTCCCCCATCCACATGATGTGGTCCGACACCCCCTGCCTTACCACCTGCTGGAACGACTCCAACACCACCATCGAGGCGTTCCGCCACCCGTCCATCGAGTTCTTCCTCGTCCAGCACCCGCGCATGGAGAACGACTGCCTGTTCGCGGACATCGTGCTGCCGGTCAACACCAAGTATGAGGAGGACGACATCGGCGACGACCGCGAGAGCGCGGCGTTCGACCTCATCTACCTTGAGGACAAGTGCATCGAGCCGCTCGGCGAGAGCTACTCCGACTATGAGATCGTATGCATGATCGCCGACCGTCTCGGTCTGCTCAAGGAGTACACCGGCGGCGAGAGCGTGCAGGACAAGATCAAGAAGGGCTTCGACCACTCCGGCGTCAAGGAGGTCTGCGGCCTCACCTGGGAGGAGTTCCGCGAGAAGGGCTACTTCGTCGTTCCCTGCGATCCTGAGTGGGAGAAGTATCGTCCGGGTCTGAACGAGTTCTATGAGGACCCGAAGAAGTATCCGCTGGAGACCCCGTCCGGACTGCTCGAATACGAGTCCGTCGACCTCAAGCGCTACTTCCCGAACGACAAGGAGCGTCCCCCGGTGCCGCACTGGGTCGAGAACAGCGAGTTCCACGATGAGCGCATCGGCGGCGAGCGCGCCAAGAAGTACCCCCTGCTCGTCATCAGCAACCACCCGCGTCACCGCACCCACGCGAACATGGACGATAACGACTGGTTCCATGAGATCGTGACCTGCAAGGTCCGCGGCGAGGACGGCTATATGTACGAGCCGATGTGGATCCACCCGACCACCGCTGCCGAGCGCGGCATCGCCGACGGAGACATCTGCAAGGTCTATAACGAGCGCGGCGCCGTGCTCGTGGGCGCAAAGGTCTGGGAGCGCGTTATGCCGGGCGTCATCTACGTCGACCACGGCGCGCGTGCGGACTTCATCGTCCCCGGCGAGCTCGACCGCGGCGGCGCGATCAACCTCATCACGCCTCACAACACCACCTCCAAAAACTGCGCCGGCATGGTCTGCTCCGGCTTCCTTGCCGAGACCGAGAAGGTCGACATGGACGAGCTGAAGGCCCAGTATCCGGAAGCGTTCAACCGCCCGTACAACAAGTCCTCCGGACTCGTGTTCGAGCGCGTCATCGTGAAGAAATAAGGAGGAGAACGAAATGGCTAAGGTTTTACTGGTTGATATCACCCGGTGCAACGGCTGCTACAGCTGCCAGCTCTCCTGCAAGGACGAGCACGTCGGAAACGACTGGAGCCCCATCGCGAAGCCGCAGCCCAATACCGGACACTTCTGGTGGAAGACCACCGAGACCGTGCAGGGCACGGTCCCCAAGGTGCGCGTCCACTATATGCACGAAATGTGCCAGCACTGCGAGGATGCCCCCTGCATGGCAGCCTGCAAGAACGGCGCATTCTACCGCCGCGAGGACGGTCTCGTCATCCTCGACCCGGACAAGTGCCGCGGCACCCGCTCCTGCATGGACGCCTGCCCCTACGGTGCGATCTACTTCAACACCGACCTCAACATCGCCCAGAAGTGCACCGGCTGCGCCCACCTGCTGGACGACGGCTGGACCGAGCCGCGCTGCGTGCAGTCCTGCCCGACGGACGCGCTCATTTACGGCGAGTATGACGAGCTGAAGGACAAGCTCGAAGGCTTTGAGCTGCTCCATCCGGAGTTCGGCACCGGTCCCCGCGTTTACTACAAGGGTCTGCTGAACAAGTTCTTCGTCGCCGGCGAGGTCTTCGACCCCGTGGAGGATGAATGCCTTGAGGGTGCGAAGGTCACGATCATCGACGAGACCGGCAAGGAGAAGAGCACGCTGGAGACCGACGTGTTCGGCGACTTCTGGTTCGAGCGTCAGGAGCCGGGCAGGTACTCCGTCCGCATCGAGATGCCGGGCTACATCACCCGCACGATCGAGGGCATCGACGCGACCGAGAAGGACATCAACATCGGCAGCATCGAGATGCAGAAGGCGTAAGACGCTTTTTTCCGCGCGAACTGAACAAAAACCAAATGTAGAGGAGTTTTTACGAAAACTCCTCTACTGCGCAAAAAATGTAAAAAAACGGTCAGAAGCCCGGACGGGAGGGGTTTTCCGTCCGCGACGCGGACTTTCGTTTTTTGATGGAATCGCAAGAAGGAAAACGCAAGAAGGAGGATAAAGAACAAACAATGGCAGCAGAGAATACTCAACATCTGCAGTTGGAAGAAGGCGAGCAGATCTTTACCAACTGCGCGATCGGCGGCGCCGTGTTCGTACACGTCAAGGACGGCCGCATCACCAAGGTGCGTCCCATCGTCTTTAACGAGGAGGACACCGAGGCATGGTCGATCGAGGCGAAGGGCAAGACCTTCACCCCCCCGCGCAAGCTCTCTCTGGGCAACTACGTCTGCACCATGAAGAGCCGCATCTATTCCGAAAACCGCATCCAGTACCCGATGCTCCGCGTGGACTTCGATCCCAACGGCGACCGCCACGTCGAAAACCGCGGCAAGAGCGGCTATAAGCGCATCACCTGGGACGAGGCCTTCGACCTGCTCGAAAGCGAGATCCGCCGCATCCACGCCACTTACGGCAAGGCGTCCATCACCGCCTCCACCGGCTCCCACGCCGACTTCGGGCTGCTCCAGTACAAGATGGGTCCCTTCGGCCGCTTCTGGAACATGCTCGGCTACTCCCAGCTCTGCGACAACCCGGACTCCTGGGAAGGCTGGCACTGGGGCGCGACCCACGCCTGGGGCTACTACTGGAAGCTCGGCGTCAGCGACAACTTCGATATGCTCGAAGAGGCGATGAAGTACTCCGAGTTCCTCGTGTTCTGGGGCGTCGACCCGAACACCTCCGCGGGCGGCTACAACGGACAGGACGGCTGCCGCTGGCGCTGGTGGTGCAAGGAGCTCGGTATGAAGATGGTCTTCATCGACCCGTGGTGCAACTACACCGCCGCGACCTGGGGCGACAAGTGGCTCGCTCCCTACCTCGCGACCGACGGCGCGATGGCTGAGGCCATTGCGTGGGTCTGGATCACCGAGGATACTTACGATCACTGGTTCATCGAGAACAAGTGCCTTGGCTTCGATACCTTCAAGGCGCACATCCTCGGCAACGAGGAGGGCGGCTTTGCCCGCACGCCGGAATGGGCGGAGACCAAGTGCGGCGTTCCCGCGCGCGACATTTACGCGCTGGCACGCGAGTGGGCGGCGAAGAAGACCATGCTCTGCACCGCCTCCATTTACGGCGTCTCCGGCGCCTGCCGTCAGCCGTACGCCACCGAGTGGGCGCGTCTGATGGTCTACCTCGCCAGCATGCGCGGCCTCGGCGCCGAGGGCTGCAACGTCTGGGGCGGCGCTTCCATGGCTCCCCCGATGGACATGTCCTTCCGCTTCTTCGGCTACTCCGACGTGGGATGGGATACCTTCGGCATCGTCGCCGAGCATCAGGCGCACAACACCATCAAGCAGAAGACTTACCGCATCCTGCTCCCCGAATGCGTCATGAACGAGAAGACCGAGTGGATCGGCGAGGGCTTCTGCGGCAACTCCCTTGAGCAGCAGCTCACCCGCAACGTCTGCCCGCTCCCGGCGGAGGAGGGCGGCGCGCCCATCCACATGATCTATCGTCAGGGCGGCTCTTACATCTCCACCATGACCGACACGAACCGCTGGACGCGCATGTACCACTCCCCGAAGCTGGAGTTCTGCGCCACGAGCGACGTTCACTGGTCCAGCGAGACCAAGTTCTTCGACCTGATCCTGCCGATCTGCTCCGGCTTCGAGCGCGACGATATCTGCGAGCTCGGCGCCCCCGGCGGCTACGGCGCGAACGATATGGGCGCGAACTTCCGCGTCATCATCTACTCCATGAAGTGCATCGAGCCGCTCTACGAGTCCAAGACCGACTACGAGATCTACTGCGAGCTCGCCAAGCGCCTCGGCTTCCTCGACCAGTTCACCGAGGGCAACACCATGGAGGCCTGGATCGAGAAGGTCTACAACAAGTCCTCCATGCCGAAGTACATGAAGTTTGAGGACTTCAAGAAGCGCGGCTACTTTGTCGTCCCTGCCCCGAGGCCGGACTTCAAGCGCGCCGTCTCCAACAAGTGGTATTACGAGGAGCGCGACTGCGACGTTCCCGACCACAACAACCCGATCAAGAAGCTTCCGGAGGGCGACCCGCGCCGCAAGATGATGGGCACGCCGAGCGGCAAGATCGAGTTCGTCTCCGAGTTCCTGAAGGAGCACTTTCCGGAGGACAAGGAGCGCCCGGTCATGGGTCAGTACCTCGACCCGTGGGAGGGCAAGGGCTCCCCGCTGGAGGAGAAGTACCCGCTCGTGCTGGAGACTCCGCACATGCGCTTCTCTTACCACACCCACTTCGACAACAAGAGCCCGTGGCTCGACGAGATCCCGGCGCACCGCTTCATGAAGGACGGCTACGCCTACTGGCCCATCCGCATCAACCCGATCGACGCGGCTGCCCGCGGCATCAAGCACGGCGACATCGTCAAGGTCTACAACGACCGCGGCGCGGTCCTCTGCGCGGCGTATCTCACCGAGCGCATGAAGCCGGGTATGCTGATGAGCTATCAGGCGGGCGCGAAGTATGACCCGCTGGAGCCGGGCAAGGAAGGCAGCATCGACCGCGGCGGCTGCATGAACCTGCTCAGCCCGTCCCGCATGGTCTCCAAGAACGCCCCCGGCATGGTCAGCAACTCGATCAACATCGAACTGGAAAGATGGGAGGGCTAAGAAATGAAGAAATACGGAATCGTCGTTGACGTTGCAAAGTGCACCGGCTGCTATAACTGCTTCCTCGCGTGCAAGGACGAAAACTGCAACGAGGCCCACGAGGGCTACACCGCTGCCCAGCCCATGACCGGCCAGCGCTGGATGGATATCACCGAGGTCGAGCGCGGCACCTATCCGAAGGTCAAGCTCAACCACATCCCCAAGATGTGCAAGCACTGCGATAACCCCGCCTGCGCAAACAAGGCGACGGACGGCGCGGTGTATAAGCGTCCGGACGGCGTCGTCATCATCGACCCGGAGAAGGCGAAGGGTCAGAAGGAGATCGTCACGAGCTGCCCCTACCGCGTCATCTACTGGAACGAGGCGCTGCAGCTTCCCCAGAAGTGCGACATGTGCGCCCACCTGCTCGACCGCGGCTACAAGGAGCCCCGCTGCGTGGAGCTCTGCCCGACCGGTGCGCTGCTCTTCGGCGACATGAACGACCCGGAGAGCGAGATCGCCAAGGTCATCGCCGAGCAGAAGCCGTACCCGGCGCACCCGGAGTTCGGTCTGCACGAGAACGTTCTGTACCTCAACATCCCGCGCAAGTTCGTCACCGGCACGGTCATCTATAAGGAGTCCGACCAGTGCTTCAAGGGCGCGAAGGTCACTCTGACCGGACGCGAGGGCGTCGAGATGCACGCCGAGACCGACATCTTCGGCGACTTCTGGTTCGAGGGTCTGAAGAACAACACCCCCTACACCGTCACCATCGAGGCGGAGGGCTACCACACCATCACCCTCAACACCCGCACGCTGAAGGACATCAACCTCGGCGAAATCTTCATGGAGAAGAAGTAAAAATAATCAACCGGGACCCGCTTTGCTGGGCTCCCGGTTGAAATTTTTAACGCTTCGCTCAGCACACGCCCCTCCGGGGCGCACGTTCCCTCCGCGCAGAGAATTTTTCGGCACGCGCGTGTCGCGCCG
>CAVCTM010000074.1:0-10218 GCA_963605115.1 Pseudobutyrivibrio sp.
AACCATGCCCAGAAAAACCCAGCGCAACACAAAAGGAAAAATCGTCTCCGCCGCGTGGAAGCTCTTTTATGAGCAGGGCTATGAGGACACGACGATCGAGGACATTCTGGAGCTCTCCGGCACGAGCAAAGGGACGTTTTACCACTATTTTGAGGGCAAGGACGCCCTGCTCGGAACGCTGTCCGTGCTCTTTGACGAGAAGTATGAGGCGCTTCTGCCCGGCATCCCGCCGGAGCAGAATTCGCTGGAAACGCTGGCGCATCTGAACCGCGAGCTTTTCACGATGATCGACGCGAGCATCTCGCTGGAGCTGCTGGCGCGGCTGCTCTCCACCCAGCTCGTCACCCGCGGCGAAAAGCACCTGCTCGACCGCAACCGCGTCTATTTCCGCCTCCTGCGTGATATCATCACCCGCGGGCAGGAGCGCGGTGAGATCCGTACCGACCTCACCGTCAACGAGATCACGAAGGCTTACGCTCTCATGGAGCGCGCGCTGCTCTATGACTGGTGTCTCTGCGGCGGGGAGTATTCCCTCAGCAAATACGGGCCCGACATGATGGAGATGTTCCTCCGCAATTACCGCCCGGACGCTGAAAAAAATTAAATTTTATTTTTCGTATATTTTTAAGTATAGACTATGGTCTAATTAAAATTATCATAAAATTCAACAATTTCTAACGAGTAGAGAACAAATAGTATGCCGAATGGTATATAATTTGTTCTCTATTGCGGTCTATTAAAAAGTGTGCTATCATTCCGGCATCGAAATAAAAAGAGAGGTCACACTTGTTATGAAATTCAGTGCAGAGAGCGTTGTTTTTGTTATCTATCTGCTGTTTATGCTCGCCATCGGCTTCTGGTTCTTTTTTAAGGACAAGGACGGCGGCGAAAAGAGCTATTTTCTCGGCGGACGTCAGATGGGCGCGTGGGTGAGCGCGCTTTCTGCCGGCGCGTCGGACATGAGCGCGTGGGTCCTGATGGGCCTGCCCGCCTCGATCTATGCCGCTGGTCTCGGCAAGGCGTGGATCGCCATCGGGCTCGCCATCGGCTATGCGATCAGCTGGATCTTTGAAGCGCCGCGGCTGCGCCGCTTCTCCATCGTGGCGGACGACTCCATCACGATTCCCCAGTATCTGACGAACCGCTTCCGCTCCGCGAACAAGGGACTCCAGATCATCTGCGCCGTCATCTTCCTCGTGGCATACACAGTCTATACCGCCTCCTCCATCAAGGCGTGCGGCACGCTGTTTGAGACCGTCATCGGCATCGACGCGAAGATTGCCATGTACATCGCCGCGGTCATCATCGTGGGCTATACCTTCCTCGGCGGCTTCTCCGCCGTCTGCTGGACGGACTTTTTCCAGGGGCTGCTGATGCTCGCCGCGCTGCTCATCGCGCCGATCTTTGCCCTCGCGCTCGTGCAGGGCGGCGCGGGCGCGGAGAGCGCCTCCGCGATGGCGGCGGGCTACTGGAACCTCTTCCCCGACTGGAAGACCGTCGTCTCCGGGCTCGGCTGGGGTCTCGGCTACTTCGGCATGCCCCACATCATCATCCGCTTTATGTCCGTGAAGTCCGACCGTGAGCTCAAAAAGAGCGCCAAGATCGGCATCACGTGGACGACGCTCATCGTCATCTTCTCCGTCGCCGCCGGCTGCATCGGCCACCTGCTCCTCGGCGAGATCAGCGACAGCTCCACCGTCTTTATCCAGATGGTGCGCAAGATCTTCCCCGCGCTCATCTCCGGCGTGCTGCTCTCCGCGATCCTGGCGGCGGCAATGTCCACCGCGGATTCCCAGCTCCTCGCGAGCGCCTCCGCCTTCGCGAGCGACGTGTATAAGCCCGTCATCCGCGCCGGGCGCAGCAGCGACAGGGAGATGCAGTGGGTCGGGCGCATCGTCGTGCTGGTCATCGCGGTCCTCGCGGTCATCATCGCGTCGAACCCCGATAGCGGCACCATTATGAGCCTTGTGGAAAACGCCTGGGGCGTGTTCGGCGCGGCATTCGGTCCCGCGATCATGCTGAGCCTGTTCTGGCGGCGCTTCACCTTTGCGGGCGCGGCGGCGGGCATCGTCGTCGGAGCACTGGCGGATATCCTCTGGCTCGTGTTTCTGTCCTCCACCGGTATCTACGAGATCATCCCCGGCTTCGCCGCGGGCCTCATCGCCGCCGTGGTCGTGACGCTCCTCGGCAAAAAGCCCTCCGCCGAGGTCGAAGCCCTCTTCGACAAGGCGGTCGCGTATAAAGACTGAAAAAAAGAAGAAGCCCCGGAGCATCCGCTCCGGAGCTTCTGATTGTCGAAAAATGCCGCAAAGCGGCACAATTTAAAGGCCTCCCTGTGTAAGGGAGGCTGTCAGCGCGCAGCGCTGACTGGAGGGTTGTAAGCTTCCGGAATAGCCGAGCTTGGCGTTTTCACACGCTTGGCAACAACCCCTCAGTCAGCCTTCGGCTGACAGCTCCCCTTGCACAGGGGAGCCTTTAAAACCGCAGCTTGCAGGAGTTCTTTGACACGCTGGAAGCCCCGGAGCATCCGCTCCGGGGCTTGCTTTTTTTATTCGTCCTCCTCTTCGCTCGGCTTTGCGACCACCTTGGAAAACGCGACCGTCTGGCTGCTGTAGAGGCTGAAGTAGCCGGAGCAGACGTAGCTGAGGACGCAGGCGACTATGAAAAAGAGCATATACTCTCCGCCGAAGACCTCCACACCGAGGAAAACGGAGGCGACGGGGCAGTTCGTGACGCCGCAGAACGCCGCGACCATGCCGACCGCGGCGGCGAGTCCGGCATTCAGACCCAGCAGGGGACCGAACACCGCGCCGAACGCCGCACCGACGAAAAAGGTGGGCACGATCTCGCCTCCGCGGTAGCCGGAGGCAATGGTCACAACGGTGAAGAGCAGCTTCAGCAGGAAATCATACCAGTTGATCTCCCCGCCGGCGACCGCCTCCGCCACGAGCTCCATGCCCGCGCCGTTGTAGCGCTGAGAGCCGACCAGCAGCGTGAGCCCCAGCACGACCGCGCCGCCGATGACGCCGCGGATATACTTGTTCGTGATGAGCTTGCGCGCCCAGTGCTTGCCCTGCTCGATGGAGAGACAGAAGCCGATGCTCACCGCGCCGCAGGCGACGCCGAGCCCGGCAACGCGCAGCACGTTCCACACGCTGAGCGCCTGTCCCGCCGCAACGACGAGACGCACCGGCTCCGCGCCGAGCAGCCCCGCCACGCCGAAGGCGGCGAGCGCCGCGGTCAGGCAGGGGAGGAGCCCCGCATAGTAAAACGAGCCGACGGTCGTGACCTCCAGAACGAAAAGCGCCGCCGTGACGGGCGTTCCGAAGAGCGCGGAGAACACCGCCGCCATGCCGCAGAGCGTGATCATGTGGCTCTCGTCCGCCTTCAGGCGGAACACGCGGCCGAGCCAGTTGCCGAGACCGCCGCCGAGCTGGAGCGCCGCGCCCTCGCGTCCGGCGGAGCCGCCGACGAAGTGGGTCAGCACGGTTCCGAAAAAGACCGCCGGGACGAGCGCGAGCGGCACGCGCTTGCGGCTGCGCGCGGCTTCGATGATAAGGTCCGTGCCCATTTTTGAGGGGATGCCGCAGAGCTTATAGAACAGAAAGATGACCACCGCGCCGACCGGCAGCAGATAAAGCGTCCAGCTGTGGGCAAGGCGGAAGGCGGTCACATACTCGATCGCGCCGTGGAACGCGGCGCCCAGAACGCCGCTCAGTGCGCCGACCACCGCGGCGAGCGGCAGCCACTTCAGCGCCGTTCCGATGTAGCGTCCGGCGCGTTCATGCCAATGCATTTTCCTATGTACCCTCTTTTTCTCTTTTTTTTCAAAGCTGCGCGATCGCCGCGAGCAGCCTGTCCGCGTTCTCCGGCTCTGTCGCCCAGCTTGTGCAGATGCGGTAAGCGTCCCGCTCGCCGCCGGTGGTGTCCCAGCAGCCGATGGCGAAATCGCGCTGGAGCTTATCCCGCTGCGCCGGGGTCAGCAGCACGAAAAGCTGGTTCGTCGGCGAGTCGAACGCAAGGTCCAGCCCGCGCGCGAGCAGCGCGCCGCGGATGCGCCGTGCCCCGGCAACGCCGCGGCGTCCGCATTCGAGGTAGAGCCCGTCTTCAAACATCGTCTCGAACTGCACGCCGAGCAGCCGCCCCTTGGCGAGCATACCGCCGCGCTGCTTGATCAGGTTGCGGAAATCGGGCTTCAAGTCCGCGCGCGTGATGACGACGGCTTCGCCGAAGAGCAGGCCGCACTTCGTGCCGCCGATGGTGAATACGTCGCAGCAGCGGGCATAGTCGGCGAGCGTCAGCGTCTCGTCCGCCGCGAGCGCGTAAGCAAGGCGCGCGCCGTCGAGCATGAGGGGCAGGTCCCGCTCCCGGCAGACGGCGGAGATCGCCTCCAGCTCGGCTTTGCTGTAAAGCGTGCCGAACTCCGTCGGCTGGGAAATGTAGACCATTCCCGGCTGGACGATGTGCTCATAGTTTCCGTCTGCACGCAGCGCGTCGATCGCGCGGGCGAGCGGCTCCGCCGTGATCTTGCCGTTTTCGTGCGGCAGGGTCAGGACCTTGTGACCGCCGGCTTCGATCGCGCCGGTCTCGTGGCAGTTGATGTGACCCGTGTCCGGGCTCAGCACGCCCTGCCATGGGCGCAGCGCCGCGGCGATGACCGTGGCGTTCGTCTGCGTGCCGCCGACGAGAAAGTGGACGTCCGCCTCCGGCGCGGCGCAGGCTGCCCGGATGAGCGCGCGGGCGTGCCCGCAGTGTTCGTCCAGCCCGTAGCCGGGCGTCTGCTCCATATTCGTGCGCACGAGGGCTTCCAGCACCCGCGGGTGGCAGCCCTCCGTATAGTCGCTGTCGAACCGGATCATCTGCCGAGCCCCTGATCGAGGTATTCGCGCGCGAGCTCGATATAGTGCGCCGGCTGGCGCAGCGTCTCGATCGTCTCCGGCGGGAGCTCCTTGATGGCTTTGGCGGGGATGCCCGCCATCATCGTGCCGTTCGGGATGACGGCGCGCTCTTTCACGACGGCGCCCGCCGCGATGATGCACTCGCTGCCGATCTCGGCGCGGTCGAGCAATATCGCGCCCATGCCGATGAGCGTGTTGTCGCCGACGCTGGTGCAGTGGACGACGGCGTTATGACCGACGGTGACGTTATCGCCCACGGTGAGCGCGTGGCCGGGGTCGCAGTGGAGCGTGGCGTTATCCTGAATGCTGGTGTTTTTGCCGACCGCGATGGGGGCGCTGTCGCCGCGGAGCACCGCGCCGTACCAGATGGAGCTGCCCGCGCCGACGGTCACGTCGCCGATGAGCACGGCGTTCTCCGCCACAAAAGCCTCCGGGTCCACGCGGGGGGTAATGCCGTTGAAGGGAATGCAGATCATAGTGTAAGTTGTCTCCTGTTATAGTGAATTATTTGAAACGCTGGCGGGGGCGATAGAACTCAAAGATCACCGCGTCGTTGCTGACCTCGTTTTTCCAGTCGTGGCTCGTCCAGCAAAAGCGCATCGCGCCCATTTTTTCGACGAGGCGGACGAGCAGGGGCTTCCTGCCGTCCAGCCCGTAGGCGATGAACTGGGGCCTGCCGAGGAAGTTGCAGAGCAGACGGCTCAGGAAAAACGCCTGCACGGGCGTGGCGCTCTCGCCGAACTGCTCGCGCGTGCAGCTGAGCTGGCCGCGGAGCACGCCGGGGGCGTTGAAGCGCCACCAGCGGACGATGCGCGGGTCGAAGCTCTCGACGCAGTAGTCGCCGTTATAAGCGCGCAGCAGCTCCCACGTCCGCTCGCAGAGCTCACGGCGCCGCGGGCTGGTTTTCAGCTCCACGACGATGGGGACGCGGCCGCGGACCTCCGCCAGAACGTCGCTCAGCAGCGGGATATGCTCGCCCGTGCCGTCGAGCCGCAGGTCGCGCAGCTCGCGCCACGTGAGCGCCTCCACATCCTGCTCCACGCCGCAGACGCGGCGCAGGCTGTCGTCATGGAACACGACGACGCGGTCGTCCGCCGTGAGGTGGACGTCCAGCTCGACGGCGTAGCCGTTCTCCACCGCGTCGCGGAAGGCGGCGAGGGAGTTTTCCGGAACGCTGCGGTCCGCGCGGTGCAGCCCGCGGTGGGCGATGTTCGCGCCGAAAAACGGGGCTTTTTTCTCCCCGCTCGCCTTGCCCGGCGCGACGAGGAACGCCGTCACGCCCGCGGCAGCCGCCGCAGCGCCGAGCGCCGGCAGCGCGTATTTCAAAACGGCGCAGCTTTTCTTCTTGTGCTTCATATTCGTTAAACCTCCTGTTTGAGATTTTTTGGTGTACTATGCTAACGCATTATTCTAACATATTCTGTCCGCGAAATCAATTTCCTATTTGATATTTTAAAATCATGGGAAAGTTATCGTTATTTTTGTTGTCATTTGCCGCGGGTTCCGTTATTATGGGGATAACCGGAAAGAAAGAGGTGGCTTTTTGCCCATGAAGCTCAATTACAAGCGCACCATCTGCGTCGGCTTCGCGTTTTTCCTCATCTGCGCGTTCTGGCAGGCGTATGACAACACCATCCCGCTCATCCTGACGAACAAATTCGGCATGAGCCAGACGTGGTCCGGCGTCATTATGGCGCTCGACAATATTCTGGCGCTCTTTATGCTCCCGCTCTTCGGCGCGATCTCGGACCGCCACCGCGGACCGATGGGGCGGCGCACGCCCTTTATCCTGATCGGCACGATCGTCGCCGCAGCCGCCTTCGTCGGGCTCTCCGTCGCCGACAACGCCCAGCTCGGACACCTTGGCGACGCCGCGAAGATCGACGATCCCGCGGCGCTCACGATGCTCTATGAGGCGGAGGCGGACCGCGCGCTCATCACGCCGGACGGCGAGCGCTTCACCCTGCGCGAGACCTTCACGGCGGAGGAGTTTTCCGCCATCCGCTGCCAGATCGAGAGCGGCGGCAAAACCGTCACGAACCCGGACTACACGAACTATGTCGTCCCCGCGCGGCAGGCTTATGCATGGCAGACCACGGCGGAGAGCCCCGCGACGCTCATCTTCTTCGTCGGACTGCTGCTCATCGTGCTCGTCAGCATGGCGACGTTCCGCTCGCCCGCCGTGGCGCTCATGCCGGACGTGACGCCGAAGCCGCTGCGCAGCAAGGCCAACGCGGTCATCAACCTGATGGGCTCGTTCGGCGGCATTCTGGTGCTCATTCTCGGTATGGTCTTCGCCACGAGCGCCGTGCGCAACTCGCTGATGAGCTACGAGCTCTATTTCGGCGTCATCGCGGGCATCATGCTGCTCGCGCTGCTGATCTTTATGCTGACCGTGCGCGAGAAAAAGTTCGTGCGCGAGATGCAGGAGCAGAGCGCCGCTTACGGCATCACGGAGGATGCGCCGGAGGCGGAAACGGGCGAACGCCGCCGTCTCTCCGCCGCGGAAAAGCGCTCGCTGCTCTTTATCCTCGCCTCCATCGTGCTCTGGTTCTTCGGCTATAACGCCGTCACGAGCAAATACAGCGTCTACGCGAGCAACATTCTTCACAAGGACTATAACCTGACGCTCATCATCGCGCAGGCGGCGGCGATCATCTCTTATCTGCCCGTCGGCATCATCGCGAGCAAGGTCGGGCGCAAGAAGACCATCCTCGCCGGCGTTATCATGCTCGCCGCCGCCTTCGGCGGAGCCTGCTTTATGCGCGATGACAGCCCGACGCTCGTCATGAACTGTCTCTTCGCCCTCGCGGGCATTGCCTGGGCGACCATCAACGTCAACTCCTTCCCGATGGTCGTGGAGATGAGCTCCGGCGCGGACGTCGGAAAATATACCGGCTTTTATTACACCGCGTCCATGGCGGCGCAGGTCGCAACGCCGATGCTCTCCGGTCTTCTGATGGACAAGCTCGGCATGACCGTGCTGTTCCCTTATGCCTTCGTCTTTGTCGCCCTCGCCTTCGTGACCATGTGCTGCGTCCGCCACGGCGACAGCAAGCCCGTCCCCAAGGCGGGCATCGAGGCGCTGAATTATGACGAGGACTGAGAGAATCCTTCATGACAGACCATGACCACCCCGCGCCGAAAGGCGAGGGGTGGTCCTTTTGCCCCTTGACAAGCATCCACTACAGTTGTAGAATAAGAATCACTACAACTGTAGAAGGAGAAAACGCCATGGAAAACTTTCGCCATTTGCCGGACGGGGAGCTGGAGGTCATGCAGATCGTCTGGGCGCATACGCCGCCGGTGGCGCGGTCGGAGATCGAGGGAGAGCTTGCCCCGCGCGCGGCGAGCACGGTGCTGACGGTGCTCTCGCGCCTTTGCGAAAAGGGCTTCCTCGCCGTGGAGCGCCGCGGGCGCACGAATTACTACACGCCGCGTATCTCCCGGCGCGATTATCTCGCCGCGGAGAGCCGCAGCTTTCTGAAAAGCCGCTTCGGAGGCTCCGTGAGCGCACTCGCCGCCGCGCTTGTGGACGGCGGCATCTCCGCCGCGGAGCTCGCCGAGCTGCGCGCGGAGCTGGACGCGCTGGAGGGAAAATCATGCTGACGCGCGCGTTTTACGCCCTGCTGCTCGCCGCCGGGGTCGGCTTCGCTTACCGCCGCGCGTGGCGCTGGGAGCATGGCGCGGAAAACGATACGCTGCTTGCACGCGAGCGCGGGAAGGAGACGCTCGTCTGGCTTCCCGCAACGATCCTGCCCGCCGGGATGCTCGTGGCGCTCGTCGTGCTCGCGGTCGCCGAGGGACCGCGCCGCGGGCTGCGCCTCTTTTCCGGCTACGCGCTCGCGATATTGCTGCTGCTGACGGTTTACGCCGCGCTGCTGCGCCGCCGCTTTTCCGCGCGGAGCTGCGCGACGCTCTGGGTGCTGCCTGTGTTTCTCTTTTATGCGCCGTGGTTTCTGCTGAACGGCGCGCCCGTGCCGCGCTGGACGCTCTATATCCCGGAGGGCGCGCTGCGCGTTTTCTTTATCGTCTGGGCGGCGGGCTTTGTCTGCGTTTACGGCGCGTTCTGGCTGCGTCATCTGCGCTTTCGCCGCCGCGTGCTGCGCTCTGCCGCGCCGGTGGCGGATACGCGCGTCCTCATGGTATGGCAGACGGAGCTGACCCGCGCCGATTACCGGAGAAAGACGGCGCTGCTGCGCTCGCCGGACGTCGCCGCGCCCTTTTCGCTCGGACGCTCGGACCGCACGCGCGCCACGGTGCTGCCCGCGCGGGACTATACGGACGGCGAGCTCACGCTCATTTTCCGCCACGAGATCCGCCATTTGCAGCGCTGCGACGTGGACACCAAGGTGTTCCTCGCGTTTCTGCGCGCGCTCGGCTGGTTCGATCCGCTGCTCTGGCTTGCGGCGGGCAGGGCGTCGGAGGACCTTGAGCTCTCCTGCGACGAGAGCGTTGCCGAGTCGCTGGACGCCGCGGGGCGGCGCGGCTACGCCGAGCTCCTGCTGCGCACGGCGGGCGAGGCGGGAGGCTTCACGACCTGCCTCTCCGCCTCGGCGGAGTCGCTGCGCTACCGGCTGCGCGCCGTGCTCGCCGGGGCAAAAAAATGGCGCGGCACGCTGCTGCTGATGGCGGTGATGTTTGCCGTCACGATGCTCTTCGGCACCGTTGCCGTCGCCGACCGCGAGGGGAGCTATGACGCGCTGGTGCTGACGGAGGGAAGGGAGATCGGCGACGTTTACGGGAGCTGGCTCGATACCCAGTTTCAGGTCGCGGAGCATTACGACGAGGCTGCACTGCGCGAGGCGCTCGGCACGGTGCGCCTCCGCCGCCTGACCGCCTTCGGCTCCTTCGCGGATGACGGCGGGCGCTGGCTGGAGATAGTCCTGACCGCCCCGGAGGGCTATCGCTATGTCACCCTGCGCGACGGCGCAGTCAGCGTAAAGGGCTTCCGCGACGCGGAGAGCGAGAGCTTTGTTGTCATGGGCGAGGTCGATTGGGAGGCAATCGCAGCGGCGCTGGGGCGATGCTGTGGGACTTCGCGGGGGGCAGGGGGGTAAAGATGAACGCGCCTTGCGGCGCAGATTAAACAAGTTTCGCGTCCGCGGGACGCGACCTTCTTTCCCCCCTGTGGGGAAAGAAGGCAAAGGCGCGGTTAAGGGAAAACCCTTTCGAATGGGTTTTCTCTTAACAATCCTTTTCCCGAACGACCAAGAGGGTCTGATGACCCCCTTGGATTCCCCCTAAAGTCGGGGCTTGCTCGGTTTTAAAATTGTTGCCGCGAAGCGGCACCCTTTAAAGGCTCCCCTGTGTAAGGGGA
>CAVCTM010000075.1:0-10121 GCA_963605115.1 Pseudobutyrivibrio sp.
AAGGCTCCCCTGTGCAAGGGGAGCTGGCGCGGCGCAGCCGCGACTGAGGGGTTGTAAGCTCACGAAAAATCCAAGCTTGGCGTTTCCGGAAGCTTACAACCCTCCAGTCAGCGCTTCGCGCTGACAGCCTCCCTTGCACAGGGAGGCCATTAAAACTGGCGTAATCAAAAGACTTTTTGGCGGCGTGCGCGCCGCAATTCTGCGAAGCTGAAGGGATTATCGGGATGACAAAGAGCATCTATACAAAGCTCGTTGCGATCATACTGGTGCTGATCCTCGCGCTGATGGCGGTCGTGGGCGCATTTTTGATGCAGGGCGTCCGCAACTTTTATATCAGCGAGTTCTATAGCCGCATGCAGGAGGTGTTCGGCAAGGCGGATCTTGCGCAGGACCTGCGCGCGGCGGCGGACGCGCCGGACGCGGCGGACCGGCTCGCGGAGATCCTCTGGGCGAACGCCGGCAACCTCGGCATCGACTCCGGCAACCGCAACTATTACATTCTCGACGGTGAGACGAGCGAATGCCTTGCCGGGTCCGACCCCGCCGCGGGGCGCGAGCTCGCCGTGACGCGCAACATCCTGACCGCGCTCGGCGGCAGCGAGGGCTACGCCTCCAACGCCGGGGACGACTTTATGGACGTCGCCCTCCCCATCCGGGGCGAGAGCGGCAGCTATATCGTCTACATCATCGACAACAAGGACACCGTTACGAGCCTGAACGCCCGGCTTTTCAGCATCATCATCGAGGCGATGGCGATCGGTCTCGTCATCTCCGTGCTGCTGAGCCTGCTGCTCGCAAAGACGATGGTCACGCCCATTCAGGAGCTGACCCACGCCGCCGAGAAGGTCGCCGCGGGCGATTTTTCCGAGACGGTGGAAAACCCCGCTAAGGACGAGATCGGCACGCTGACGCGCACCTTCAACGACATGGCGGGTCAGCTTGAAAGCAACATCGAGGACCTCAAAAACGCCGAGCAGATGCGGCGCGAGTTTGTCGCGAACGTGTCGCACGAACTGCGCACGCCGGTGACGAGCATCCGCAGCTATGCCGAGACGCTCGCCGACGCCGGCGGCGGCATGGACCCGGAGATGGAAAAGCATTTTCTGGACGTCATCGTCGGCGAGAGCGACCGCATGACGAAGATCGTGCAGGACCTGCTGATGCTGAGCAAGTTCGACGCGGGCTCCATCGCCTTCGATTTCGAGGAGTTCTCGTTTGAAAAGTCCGTGACGGACGTCTATAACGCCCAGCTTCTGGAGGCGCAGAGCCGCGGGCACAACTTTACGCTGGAGTTCAAGGGCGCGATCCCGCCGATCCGCGGCGACCGGCTGCGCATCGAGCAGGTGCTGACGAACCTCGTCAGCAACGCCATCAAATATACGCCGGACGGCGGGCGCATCCGCATGACCGCGGGGCTCACGGGCGACCGGGTCTGGTGCTCCGTGCGCGACAACGGCGTCGGCATCCCGAAGGAGGACGTCGGGCATGTGTTCGAGCGCTTTTACCGCGTGGACAAGGCGCGCTCGCGCGAGTCCGGCGGCACGGGACTCGGACTCTCCATCGCCTACGAGATCGTGGAGCGCCATCAGGGGACGATCACCGTCGAGAGTCAGAAGGGCAGGGGCACGACCTTCACCGTGACGCTGCCGGTGGGAGGGCCGGAGAATGAGTGACAAGAGCCGCCGCCGGGAGCTCGCCGGCGCCGTCGGGCGCAAGATCATGATCGCGCTGCTGCTCGTCTCCGCGGCGCTGCTGCTGGCGCGGACGGGCTATTATACCGGTCTGAAGGACCTCATCCGCGGCGACGCCGCCGCGTCGGAGACGGCGAGCGGCGCGGACACGGAAACGCCCGCGGCGTTCTATTCCGCCGTGCGCCCGCGCACCGTTGCCGTGCGCCAGTCGGACGGGACGCTGAGCGCCAGCGCCTACGACGCGGAGACGACGGAGCGCGCCTTCCAGCGCTTTTCCGCTCTGCTGGGCGAGGCGCTCGGCTCCGCCGGAACACCGCTCAGTCTGCGGCGGACGGAGTTTCAGGAGGGGCTTTCCGGGAGCTGCGTGCTCTTTGAGATGGGCAGCGCCCTGCCGCTCGGCGTGCTCTCCGGGCTGCTGGGCACGCGCATGAGCTCTGCGGCGCAGAGCGAGCGCGCCGAGCGCATCTATCTCGCCCTGCGCGACGACCGCGTCGTGCTCGCGTTCCGCACCGACACGGGCGCTTATTACCGCTGCGACACCGCTGCACAGGCGGAGGCGCTGCGCAGCCGCATCGCGGATTTCCACGCAGCCAAGGCGATCTTCGCCGGGGACGACGCGCTTTACGCGCGCTTGGAGCCGAGCACCGTGATCTTAAGCGAAATGCCGGAGATCGCGGCGCTCTCCGTGGAGACCGCGGACGCGGACGCCGAGGCGGTGCTCGCGGCGCTGGGGATGAACCCGTATGTCGCGGCGAGCTATCCGGAGAGCGACGGTACGCTCGTGTTCATCGAGGGTGAAAAGACCCTCCGCTGGGACACGGCGGGCGTCGTCACCTTCCGCTCCGGGGAGCGGGGCGAGCGCGCGGCGGAGGACCTCGCCGGCGCGGTGCAGTACGCCTGCCGCCTCACCGCGGCGACCGTGGGTCAGACCTGCGGCGATGCCGTACTGCGCGTCACGGGCGCGGCGTATGACGAAGGGCGCGACCGCTTTACGGTCACGCTGGAGCTGAATGTGAACGGGCTGGATGTCCGCCTCGCCGCGGGCGCGGCGGCGGAGATCGAGCTGACCGGCGGCTGCCTCACGCGCGCGCAGCTCACGCTGCGGCGCTGCACGGCAGAAACGGACACGGAGCTTGTGCTCCCGATGCTTCAGGCGGCAGCCATCGCCGCCGCGGAGGGGAACGCCGCGCCGGTGCTGGTCTATCGCGAAAGCGGGGAAGGCGCGGGCTGCGGCTGGGTGCAGGAAGGATGAACAGTAAAAAGCTCGAACGGATCATTATTCTGATATTGCTGCTGCTGAACGTTTCGCTGCTGCTCGTCGTGCTGACGGACGGCGCGCAGGAGCGCCGCAGCGACCGCGACACCGCCGACTCCATCGCCGCGCTGCTGCGCGAAAACGGCATCGAGGTCAGCCCCGGAGCCGATCTGCTGCAAAGCGCGCCGCGGGAGTGCTCCGTCGTGCGCGATTTAGACGCCGAGCGCGAGCGCATGCGTGCGCTGCTCGGCGCGGTCAGCGCCGAGGATCAGGGCGGCAGCATCTATTATTACCGCGCCGCGGACGGACAGGCGGTCATGCGCGGCACGGGCGAATTTGACATGCTCTTCTCGACGGGAGCCGTCCGCGCCCGCGGCGGCGCGAAAAAGGCGGCGCAGCGCCTGTTTGCCCGCGCGGGCATCGAGCTCGACGAGGCGAGCATGCGCCTTGCCGAAGACGGCGAAACGCTGCTCGCCTGCTGCGCGTGGAACGGCTGCGCCGTCTGGAACGCCGCACTGGAGATCAGCTTCAGCGGCGAGAGCTTTTACACTGTGTTCGGCACGCTGGTCTTCGACCGCGAGACCGCCGAGGGCGAGGCGGGGATGGATTCCCTCTCCGCGCTCCTGCGCTTTCTGGAGCTCGTCGCCAGCGAGGGCATCATCTGCTCCCGGCTCGAAAGCCTGACGCCCGGCTATCTCATGCGCGTCACCGTCTCCGGCGAGAGCACGCTCACCCCCGTCTGGCGCATCGCAACGGACACCGGCGAGCACTACTTGAACGCCCGCACGGGTCAGACGGAGACCCTCGGCGCATAAAACGCCGCGCAAACCCCCCGGAACCGCCCGAATTGGGATAAAACCTTGCAATTTGTATGAAGGTATGCTAAAATGCCTAAGATATGGTATCGGGCGCGCGTTCGCCCCATTGCTTTTCGGAAAAAGAGAGCCGTAACTATTCCGTTTTGGGAGGCTTTTCATTTTGGATAAATACATCATTCATGGCGGCAGGCAGCTGCATGGCGAGGTGGAGATCTCCGGCGCGAAAAACGCCGCGGTCGCCATCATCCCGGCGGCGCTCATGGTGAACGGCGTATGCCGGATCGAGAACCTGCCCCAGATCAGCGACACGGACAAGCAGCTCCAGATCCTCCAGCTCATGGGCGCGAAGGTGCGCCTTGTCAGCCGCGACACCGTGGATGTGGACTGCACGAACGTGCGCCTCAGCGACGAGATCTTTGCCCTCACGCGCCAGATCCGCGCCTCGTATTACCTCATCGGCGCGATGCTCGGTCGCTTCGGTGAGGCGGTCACGACCATGCCCGGCGGCTGCAACTTCGGCGTGCGCCCCATCGACCAGCACATCAAGGGCATGAAAGCCCTCGGCGCGGAGATGGAGATCGCGAAGGGCCTCATCCGCGCCAGAGCGCGGGACGGCAGGCTCCGCGGCAGCCGCATTTATCTCGACCGCGTCTCCGTCGGCGCGACGATCAACGTCATGCTCGCCGCGACGATGGCGAAGGGGCTGACCGTCATCGAAAACGCCGCGCGCGAGCCGCATATCGTCGACCTTGCAAACTTCTTAAACTCCATGGGCGCGGACGTCCGCGGCGCGGGCACCGACGTCATCAAGATCCGCGGCGTGGACTCGCTCCACGGCGGGAGCTACAGCCTCATCCCCGACCAGATCGAGGCGGGGACCTACATGGCAGCCGTCGCCGCCGCGGGCGGCGAGGTGACGCTGCTCGGCGTCATCCCGCGGCACTTGGAGTGCATCTCCGCGAAGCTGCGCGAGATCGGCGTCGAGGTCGAAAACGGAGACGATACCGTCACCGTCCGCCGCAGCGGAAAGCTGCACCGCACAAATGTGAAGACCCTCCCCTACCCCGGCTTCCCGACCGACATGCAGCCCCAGATGAGCACCGTGCTCTGTCTGGCGGACGGCACCAGCGTTGTGACCGAGGACGTCTGGGACAACCGCTATAAATACGTCAACGAGCTGCGCAAGATGGGCGCGGAGATCCAGGTGGACGGCAAGACCGCCATCATCGAGGGCATTCCGCAGCTCACGGGCGCGCCCGTCGCCGCCTGCGACCTGCGCGCGGGCGCCGCGATGGTCATCGCCGGACTCTGTGCCGAGGGCACCACGACCGTGGAGGACGTGGTGTATATCGAGCGCGGCTATCAGGACATCGTCGGCAAGCTGCGCCGCCTTGGGGCGGACATTCACGCCGTTTCCGAACCGGACGAACCCGACGAGCGAGGCGCCGCCGCCGGATGATGCGCCTGACCACCTTTGCGAGCGGCAGCAGCGGAAACTGCGTCCTGCTCCAGTGCGGCGAGACCCGCCTTCTGCTGGATGCCGGCATTTCCTTTCGCCGCATCCGGGACGCGCTCGCCGTATCCGGACTGACGACAGCGGACCTCACCGCCGTGCTCGTCACCCATGAACATTCCGACCACATCAGCGGGATCGCCACCATGCTCCGCCATAGTCTCGTTCCCTTTTTCGCCCCCCGGACCGTGCTGCGCCGTCTGTGCGCCGCCAGCGCGGGGGTCGAAGCACGCATGCACCCCGTCGCGCCCGGCGAGGCGTTTGATATCGGCACGCTGCGCATAACGCCCTTCGCCACGCCCCACGACACCGCCGAGAGCGTCGGCTGGCGCATCGAGGGCGACGGTGTTTTCGGTCTCGCGACCGATTTGGGCTGCGTCACGGACGAGATCCGCGCCGGTCTCGCCGGGGCGGACGCCGTGCTCATCGAGGCCAATCACGATGTCGATATGCTCCGCGCAGGACCTTACCCCCCGGCGCTGAAGCGGCGCATCCTGTCCGACCATGGCCACCTTTCCAACGAGCGCTGCGGCGAGCTCGCCGCCTATCTTGCCGACCGCGGGACGCAGTATATCGTGCTGGGCCATCTCAGCCGCGAGAACAACACGCCGGACCGCGCTTACCGCGCCGTGGCGGACGCCCTTGCGGGTCGGGACGCCCGGCTTTTCACCGCGCCGGCGGACGGGCGCTTCACGGTCGAATTCGGGAGGGCGGAAGCGTGCTCACGGTAAAGCTCGTCTGCGTCGGAAAGCTGAAGGAAAAATTTTTCGCTGAGGCGTTTGAGGAATACCGCAAACGCCTCGGCGCGTTCTGCCGCTTCGAGTGTACGGAGCTTGCCGAGCAGCGCCTCGGAGACGCCCCCGGCTCGCGGGAGATCGCCGCGGCGCTCGACCGCGAGGCGGCGGACATCGAGAAAGCCATCCCCTCCGGCGCGGCGGTCGTCGCCATGTGCGTGGAGGGCAGGGGGATGAGCAGCGAGGAGCTCGCCGCCCAGCTCGACCGCTGGCAGAGCGCCGGGCGCAGCCGCATCTGCTTTGTCGTCGGCGGCTCGTTCGGGCTCAGCGAGCGCGTCAAGGCGCGCGCCGAAGTGCGGCTGAGCGTCTCGCGCATGACATTCCCGCATCACCTCTTCCGGGTGATGCTCGCCGAGCAAATTTACCGCGCGCTCTCCATTTCGGCGGGAACGCGCTATCATAAATGAGATCGAGAGAGGATAGAGTTTAAAAGTATGGAAAAAGCATTTGCGTGGAGCTCACTGCCCGGCGCGCTGCTGAAAAAGTGGCCGCGGGACGACGCGGGAGAGTATGCCGCGCCGAAATTCCTGACCCACTGCCTCAGCGTGGATATGGAGGACAAGATCCTCGTGAACATGCTGGAAGCTTACGGCATCCCCGCGCTGGTCATCCATCCGGGGGACGGCGATTTCGGCAAGGTCCTGCTCGGCATGAGCGGGACGGGCAGCAGCATTCTGGTCCCGGAGCCGCTTTATGAGGAGGCGAAAGCACTGATGGAGGCAAAGAGCGATGACGAATTGGAGAGCTGAATACGAAAAATGGCTGGACTGCCCGTCCCTCAGCGAGAGCGAGTGGAAGGAGCTGCACGACATCCGCCACGACGATGCGGAGATCGAGAGCCGCTTTTTCGCCCCGCTGGAGTTCGGCACCGGCGGTCTGCGCGGCACGATGAAGATGGGACTGCACCACATGAACATCCACATCATCCGCCACACGACGCAGGCGTTCGCGAACGTCATCCTCGCCGAGGGCGGGGAAAATGCGCGCGAAAAGGGCGTCGTCATCTGCTTCGACTGCCGCGTGAACAGCGAGCTTTTTGCCCGCGAAGCCGCGCGCGTCATGGCGGGCAACGGCATCCATGTGCGCCTTTTCGACGCGCTGCGCCCCACGCCGGAGCTCAGCTTCGCCGTCCGCTATTACGGTGCGGCGGCGGGTCTCAACATCACGGCGAGCCACAATCCCAAGGAATATAACGGCTACAAGGTCTACTGGTCGGACGGCGCCCAGCTCCCGCCGGAGCACGCCGCCGCCATCGCCGCGGAGATGGAGAAGCTGGACATCTTCACCGGCTTCACCGCCGCGGACTTTGACGAAGCGCTCGCCGACGGGCGCATCGAGCGCATCGGCAGCGAGACGGACGAGGCGTATTTGGAGCGCGTGCTCTCCCTCGCCATCGACCGCGCCGCGGTCGCGCGCGCCGCGGACGAGCTCCAGATCGTCTATACCCCGTTCCACGGCGCGGGACACTATCTCGTGCCGGAGGCGCTGCGCCGCCTCGGTGTGAAGCACGTCACGCCCGTGCCGGAGCAGATGGTGCTCGACGGCACGTTCCCGACCGTCGCGTCCCCGAACCCGGAGAACCCGGAGGGCTTTTACCTCGCGATCGACCTCGCGAAGCGCGTCGGCAGCGACCTCATCATCGGCACGGACCCGGACTCCGACCGGCTCGGCGTCCTCGCCCGCCGCGGGGACGAGTTCGTCCCCATCACCGGCAATCAGATGGGCGTGCTGCTGCTCGACTATATCATCGGCGCGCGCACCCGCACCGGCACGATGCCGGAAAAGCCCGGCGCGATCAAGACCATCGTCAGCACGGAGATGTTCCGCGAGGTCGCGCTGCGAAACGGCGTTCACCCGGAGGACACCTTCACCGGCTTCAAGTTCATCGCCGAGCGCATCGGCGAGTGGGAGGCAGCCGGGAGCTGGAACTATATCTTCTCCTTTGAGGAGAGCTACGGCTATATGATGGGCGATTTCGTCCGCGACAAGGACGCCGTCAGCGCCTCCATGATGGTCGCGGAAATGGCGGCGTATTACCACGGACTTGGCATGACGCTGCTCGACGCGATGGACGCGCTCTACGAAAAATACGGTCACTACGGCGAGCGGACGCTGAACCTCGTCATGCCGGGGCTCGACGGTCTGCGGAAGATGCAGGCACTGATGGAATCCCTGCGCGGTAAGTACCCCGCGGAGATCGGCGGCGTGCCCGTCGCCATGGTGCGCGACTATGCCAGCGGCGCGCTGACCGTCCCCGGTCTCGGCGTCGTCGGCGAAACGCCTATCCGCGGCAGCAACGTGCTCTATTTCGAGCTTGCCGACGGCAGCAGCTTCATCATCCGTCCCTCCGGCACCGAGCCGAAGATCAAGGTCTACCTCCTCGTGAAGGACGAGACCGCCGGGAAATGCAGCGTAAAGCTCGACCGCCTCGCTGCATGGGCGGAAAAGCTGCGCGGAGAAGCGTAAAGTTTGCCTATATGACAAAGCCCCCGTCGGCGTATGACCGGCGGGGGCTGTTTTGATTCATCTATTATTAGCTGCTAAAGCGTCATTCGACCCAGCGAATAATTTTGCTGTTCGGCGCAATTGGAAATATCATTCGCTTAACTCCATCTTGAAATTGGATGTCTGCGCCGCCCCCTGAAATAGAGAGAATCGTACCGATTCCCCAATTCTTGTGTTCAACACGTCTCCCAATGAATGCTTCGTCCTTATTTGGGGCGTCTTCCGCTGCCTTTGCGGTCTCCTCCGGACTATCGGTGGCGGGCTTTTCTCCAAAGACAGAGGCATAATGATTGAGGAGCTTCTTTAGAGTCATAACGCTTTTTTCATTTTTCAAATCAAAACGACTGAAAGACCCCCTCGTCAGTCCATGCTCTGCACCATATTCTTCGTCAGAAAGCCAGTTTACTTTTCTTCGATGATACCTTGGAGACTCCTCCACATAATAGTAATCGGGTTCTACAATTCCAACGCCAAGCACAGTTTTATTGTCCCCAACGGCAAAAACGATCTCCCCAGTCTTCATTGTATTGCAAAGATCCCAAACATTGGTCACTTTTGTTGAACAGTCCGAGTCATTAGGTCTAATCTTCCGAAAATACTCCAGAAGATCTTCTTTGGTTGGATACTTTGCCTTATCGCTAACATCGCCCACGCCTTCCAACATAAGGTGCATTTCGCCGTTTTTGCGGTCCTCTCTCCAGCCCGAAAAGCAACCCGCAGGACCACTGGCATGCCCCTCATCAAGATACCCCGGACGGTAGCGCCAGTAATTCTTTTCCATGTCGATTTCCATAAACTTCATTCCTCCCGATTCAATTTTCTCCGTTTATAACCGACGGAATTTGCTCTTGCAGCTATTATATCACTTCCCTTTCCAGTTTGCAATAAGCCAATTAGCGAAAAGGCTATACAAGGTCTGCGGTTTGAATTGCTCGAACAAGACGTGAAGAACCTCCCGCCGACGGCGGGAGGCTCTTTCGTATAGGTCTGGCTTTCGGTACTTGCGGTTTCTCCCTTCAATGCCCCTGCTTCATTTCAAAGTGGATGAGCACGGAGAGCAGGGCGCGGAGGGCTATGACTGCGCCGAGGACGATGAGCTCGGTGAGGTCGCGGACGAGGACGGTCTTCAGGATCTCCGCCGCCATTTTGAATTCCAGACTGAGCGCCAGTCCGGATGCGAGCTGGAACTTGATGTCCTCCTGTCCGTGGAGGGCGAGGCTGCGGATATATTTCACAAATGCTGTGACCGTTGACACCGCGACGACCGCGATGCCCATCAGCTCGCAGATCGGGATCAGGTACTCCAGAATGATCTCAACAACCGTGTCCAGCATAGCGTGTGCCCGCCTCTCTCTTTCTCTTGCCTTCAAACATACGCCCGCCGCGGGGCGTTGTCAAGAAAAAGATTTGATATTCAAAAATGAACGCGCCTTGCGGCGCTAAAATTTAATATGTTTCGCGTCCGCGGGACGCGACTTACTTTGCCCCTCGCCCTAAAGGACTAGCGCCTTCGGCGCGTCGCGGAAAAGTAAGCAAAGGCGCGGT
>CAVCTM010000076.1:0-9959 GCA_963605115.1 Pseudobutyrivibrio sp.
GGATCCCCCGCAACGCCGCGCGGCGAAAAGCATACTTCGGCGACGCCTTCGACGCTTTCGACAAAGCCCCGACCAACGCGAGGTTTTTAGCGATCGTCACCGAGGTCGTCGCGGAGAAGACGCTGTGGGAGATGTGAGCTCCCCCCCTCCAGGCACAGCCGCGCCGGGACCTACCGTTTTTCTTGAAGGTTTCCCTTGACTTTTTTACCGCAAAACTTTAAAATGGCAAAGCGCGCCGCGGTTTCGGCGCGCGAGAGAAAAGAGAGAGAGCCCGGCTGCTTTCTGCCGGGCGTGAGAGGGACACTTTATGAGCAAAAACACCAAGCATTTCGGCTCGCGCTGGGGCTTTATCCTCGCCTCCGTGGGCTCCGCGGTCGGCATGGCAAACGTCTGGGGCTTCCCGAACAAGCTGGGCAGCAACGGCGGCGGGGCTTTTCTGCTGGTCTATCTGCTGTTCGTCTGCATCTTCAGCTATGTCGGGCTCCCGGCGGAGTTCGCCGTGGGCCGCCGCGCCGGAACGGGTACGCTCGGCGCTTACCGCGGCGCGTGGGCGACGCGCGGGAAGGCGGCGGGCAGGGTCGGCGGCGCGCTCGGCTGGCTGCCGCTCGCGGGCTCACTCTGCATTGCGCTCGGTTACGCCGTCATCATCGCCTATGTGCTCAAGGCGCTCGTCGATTCCGTGCTGGGCACGCTGCTGAGCGCGGACGCCGCCGTCTGGTTCGGCGCATTTTCCTCCGCGGACCTGTCCGTCGTGCCCTACCACGTCATCGTCGTGGTCGGCACGCTGCTGACGCTGCTGCTCGGCGCGCACAGCATCGAGAAGACGAACAAGGTCATGATGCCGCTTTTCTTCCTGAGCTTCCTTGTGCTCGCCGTGCGCGTGGCGTTTCTGCCCGGCGCGGCGGCGGGTTATGTGTTCATGTTCACCCCGCGCTGGGAGGCGTTAAAGGACCCCATGATCTGGCTCTGGGCGATGGGGCAGGCGTTTTTCTCCCTGTCCGTCACGGGCAGCGGCATGATCGTTTACGGCGCTTATCTCTCCCCGGAGGAGGACGTAGTCCGCATGGGGCGGCGCACCGCGCTTTTCGACACGATCGCCGCGCTCGTCGCCGCGCTCGTCATCATTCCGGCGTGCTTTGCCTACGGACTGGACGTCGGCGCGGGTCCGAGCCTGCTGTTCGTGACGCTGCCGACCATTTTGCAGGACATCCCGCTCGGCAGGCTCTTCGCCGTCATTCTCTACGCCGCAATGATCTTCGCGGGCGTCAGCTCGCTGCAAAATATGTTTGAGGCGGTCGCGGAGTCGCTGCTCCACCGCTTCCCGCGGCTGGGGCGGAAAACGGTGCTCGCCATTCTCTGCGTGCTCTGCCTCGGCGTCGGACTTTTTATGGAGCCGATCAGCAAGTGGGGTCCGTGGATGGACCTCGTCTCGATCTATATCATCCCCATCGGCGCAACGCTCGGCGCGATCTCGTGGTTTTTCGTCATGCGCCGCCGTGAGCTGCTGGACGCCGTCAACACCGGCGCCGGGAAGCCGCGCGGCACGTTCTGGTACTGCGTCGGGCGCTATGTCTATGTGCCGCTCGCGGTGATCCTCTGCTGCGTGGCGCTTTTTATGCACATCGCGTTTTGAAAAGACTGCTGCCGCGGAGCGGCACAATTATCATATTCCGAACAGCTCCCACACGCCGCCTTGGGGCTTTGCCTCGAACGCCAGCGTCCCGCCCGTTTCCGGGTGGGCAAAGCGCAGGGCTTCGGACCAGAGGGCGATGCCGCCGGTGCGGACGGGGCTGCCGTATTTCGCGTCCCCCGCGAGGGGGAGGCGGCGGGAGGCAAATTGCACGCGGATCTGGTGGCTGCGCCCGGTGCCGAGCGCGATGCGCAGCAGCGTGAGCGGACCGGTGTCCGTCTCCGCCGCAGCGAGGACGGTATAGTCCAGCACCGCCTCCTTCACCCCGCGGCGCTGCCGCTGCACGACATAGGTCTTGTTCCGCGCGCGGTCGTGGTAGAGCAGGTCGCGCAGCGTTCCGGCGCTTTGCTCCGGCACTCCGCAGCAGACGGCGAAGTAAGTCTTCTCCACCCGCCGCGCCGCGACCGCGGCGGAGAGCGCGGCGGCGGCTGCTGCTGTGCGGGCATAGACCATCACGCCGCCGACGTCGCGGTCGAGCCGGTGGACGCAGAAAAATTCCCCGCCGCGCTGCGCCGCAAGGCGCTCCGGCATTCCCGGCGACTCGCTCAGCACCCCCGCGGGCTTTACGCACACGGCGAGCGCCGCGTCATCGTACAAAATCGGAATTTCCTCCGTTTTCAAGCAAACCCACATCCCTTCGCCGCCCATTTTACCGGAGCGGCGCGCACTCTGTCAATTCCAAAGGAGCCCCAATGAAAAATTTTCCCCTCCGCACCCTCGCCGAGATCGGCGCGCTGACCGCGCTCATCTGCGTTCTCGGTCCGCTTTCCATCCCCCTGCCCTTCAGCCCCGCGCCCATCGCGTTCGCGAACCTCGCCATTTTCTTCGCCGTTTACCTGCTCGGCGCAAAGCGCGGGCTGCTCTGCACGGCGGTCTATCTGCTCATCGGCTTTGTCGGTGTGCCGGTGTTCGCCGGGTTTACCGGCGGCGCGCAGAAGCTGCTGGGACCGACGGGCGGCTACCTCGTCGGCTATCTGCCGATGGCGCTCATCATCGGGCTTTTCGTGGACCGCTGGGCGGACAAAAAGCCGCTTATGGCCCTCCCCGGCTATGTTCTCGGCTCCGCCGCCTGCTACGCGCTCGGCTCGCTCTGGCTCGCGAAGCAGATGTCGCTGACGTTCTCCGCCGCGATGATGATGGCGGTCGTGCCCTATCTGCCGGGCGACGCGGCGAAGATCGCCCTGACGCTCCTCGCCGCCCCCGTCATCCGCCGCCGCCTCGCCAAACGCGCTTGACAAGCGGCGGGAATCCGGATAAAATGAAGTGTTCTTATATAAGACAGGGGCTTTGCCCCTGTCTTATATGCCTGAAAAATCACGGCGGGGGAACGGTTCCCTCTGTCGAAAGGAGTTTAATATTATGGCAAAAGACAAAAAGGTCGAACAGATCACCGACATGGAGGTGGACTTCGCCCAGTGGTACACGGACATCTGCCGCAAGGCGGAGCTCGTGGAGTATTCCAGCGTCAAGGGCTTCACCGTCCTGCGTCCCTATGGCTATGCCATCTGGGAAAACATCATGAACTGGATCGACAAAGAGCTGAAAAAGACCGGCCACCAGAACGTGGCGATGCCGATCCTCATTCCGGAGAGCCTGCTGAAAAAGGAGGGCGAGCTCGTAGAGGGCTTCGCGCCGGAGTGCGCGTGGGTGACGATGGGCGGCAGCGAGGAGCTGGAGGAGCGCCTCGCCCTGCGCCCGACGAGCGAGACGATGTTCTGCGACCACTGGCACAATGTGCTCCAGACCTATCGCCAGCTGCCGATGCTCTACAACCAGTGGTGCTCCGTCGTCCGCTGGGAAAAGACCACCCGCCCCTTCCTGCGCAGCCGCGAGTTCTGGTGGCATGAGGGTCACACCATCCACGAGACCTCCGAGGAAGCGATCGCGGAGACGGAGGGCATTCTGAACCTTTACACCCGCTTCTGCGAGGACGTGCTCGCCATGCCGGTCGTGCCCGGTATGAAGACCGACAAGGAAAAATTTGCCGGCGCGGAGCGGACCTATACCATCGAGTCGATGATGAAGGACCGCAAGGCGCTCCAGAGCGGCACGAGCCACTATTTCGGCGACAAGTTCTCCCGCGCCTACGACGTCACCTTCGCCGGGCGCGACAACAAGCTGCAATACCCGTTCCAGACCTCCTGGGCGGTCACGACCCGTCTCGTCGGCGCGATCATCATGACCCACGGCGACAACTCCGGACTCGTTCTGCCCCCGCGCATCGCGCCCGTGCAGGCGGTCGTCATCCCCATCGCCGCCCACAGGAACCCCGCCGTTGCGGACGCTGCGCGCGATATTCTCGCCCGCCTCACCGACGCCGGCATCCGCGCGAAGCTCGACGATTCCGACCAGTCCATGGGCTGGAAGTGCGCCGAGTACGAGATGCGCGGCGTTCCCCTCCGCATCGAGATCGGTCCGCGCGACCTTGAGGAGGGCAAGTGCTGCGCCGTCCGCCGCGACAACGGCGAAAAGACCCCCGTCGCGCTGGAGAGCCTTACGCAGTCCGCCGCGCAGCTGCTGGACACCATCCACGACAGCATGTTCGCCGCCGCAAAGCGCAATCTGGAGGAAAACACCTTTGAGCTGGCCAGCGTAGAGAGCGTCCGCGACATGGTCGCCTCCCGCGGCGGCTTTGCCAAGACCAAGTGGTGCGGCGACCTCGCCTGCGAGCTGAAAATGAAAGAGCTCGCCGGCGTCTCCTCCCGCTGCATGCCGCTCCAGCAGTCCGGCACCACCGGAAAATGCGTCTGCTGCGGCAAGGAATGCCAGACGGATATCATCTGGGGCGTGGCGTATTGATAAAATTCAAAAGAGAGACTGCCTTCGGCAGTCTCTCTTTTGAGAAGGATTCACTCCGCTCAGCGCACAAAGCCCCTGCCGTTCGGCAGGGGCTTTGCACGTTCCCTCCGCGCAGAGTATTTTTGGCGACGTACCCTAAAGGACTAGCGCCGCTTCGCGGCGCGTCGCACGCCGCCGCCAAAAATGATTGAACTTTATTCGCCGGTGCGCCGGCGAACTTAAGCGAGGCTATTTCAATTGATGCGAGAGACCGCCTTCGGCGGTCTCTCGCTTTTTTTATTCCCCGGTGCGGAAGGGCTTGCGGGGGACGTAGGTCGTGTGGAGCAGGTGGTGGGCTTTTTCGCTGCCGGGGGCGGCGAGGTGCTTTTCGTAGAGCTCGCGGACCTGCGCGTTGTTGTGGGACTGGCGGACGGTCTGGCGCTCGTCCTCGGCGTAGAGCGCGGCGGCGCGCTTGGCACGGTAGGTGTCCAGAATGTCGATCTCCTCCTTCGGGAGAAAGACGTGGCGCACGATGGGCATGCCGCCGCCGTTGATGCAGCCGCCGGGACAGCACATGATCTCGATGAAGTGGTAGGGGCTCTCGCCGGCGCGGATCTCATCGAGAAGGCGCTTCGCGTTTTTCATCCCGCTCGCGACGGCGACGCGCAGCTCCTGCCCGCCGAGGGTGAAGCCCGCCTCGCGGACGCCCTCGAAGCCGCGGACGGCGGTGAACTCCACGGGCTCGTGCTCCTTGCCCTCCAGCACGAAGTAAGCCGTGCGCAGCGCCGCCTCCATGACGCCGCCGGTGACGCCGAAGATGACGCCCGCGCCGGAGGCGTCGCCCATCAGGTCGCGGTCAAATTCCTCGTCCGGCAGGCGGTTGAACACGATGCCGCTGCGCCGGATCATGCGGCTGAGCTCGCGCACGGTCAGCACGGCGTCCACGTCCGGATACCTGGCGTCGCTGCGGAGCTGGGGGCGCTCCTTCTCCGCTTTTTTGGCGGTGCAGGGCATGATGGACACGACGAAAATGTCCTTCGGGTCGATACCCTTTTCCTTCGCGTAAACGCTCTTGAGCACCGCGCCCTGCATCTCGTGGGGGGACTTGCAGGTGGAGATGTTGCCCAGCAGATCGGGATACCACGTCTCCGCGTAGCTGACCCAGCCGGGGGAGCAGCTCGTGATCATCGGGAGCGTGCCGCCGGTTTTGATGCGCTCCAAAAGCTCCGTCGCCTCCTCCATAATGGTGAGGTCCGCGGCGAAATCCGTGTCATAGACGCGGGCGAAGCCGAGACGCTTGAGCGCCGCGACCATCTTGCCCGTGACGGGCGTGCCGATGGGCAGCCCGAACTCCTCGCCGAGCGCGGCGCGGACGGCGGGCGCGGTCTGGACCACGACATGCTTGCCGGACGCCATGGCGAAGTCGACCTTGTCGACCTCGGACTTCGGCATCAGCGCACCGGTGGGACAGACGCTGACGCACTGGCCGCACATCAGGCAGGGCGAATCGGCGAGCGAAAGCCCGCCCGCGGGACCGACTCTGGTGGAAAAGCCGCGGCCGGAGAAGCCGAGGACGCCGCCGCCATGGGCGTTGCGGCAGCGGGCGATGCAGCGGCCGCAGAGGATGCACTTGCTCGTGTCGCGCACGATGGAGGGCGAAACGTCGTCATAGACCGGCTCGGTCTTGCCGCCGACGAAGCGGCCCTCGCGCGCGCCGGTGATCTTGGCTGCCCAGAGCAGCTCGCAGCGGCCGTTTTTGTCGCACTGCTGGCAGTTCTGGGAATGGTTGCTGAGCAGCAGCTCCACGCTCGCGCGGCGCGCCGCGACCGCGCGCGGGGAGGAGATGATGACCTCCATCCCCTCGCTGACGGGATAGACGCAGGAGGCGACGAGCCCGCGCGCGCCCTTGACCTCCACGAGGCAGACGCGGCAGGAGCCGGGGCTGCACTCGCCATGATTGAACGAGCAGAGGGACGGGATCTCATAGCTGCAATAGCGCGCGGCTTCGAGGATGGTCATGCCCTCCTCGACCTGATAGTCCTTGCCCTCGATCTTGATATTCACTTTACACATATCACGCTGCCCCCTTTCTCAGACCTTGCTGACCGCACCGAAGCGGCAGGCGGCGAAGCACATGCCGCAGCGGACGCACTTGCCCGCGTCGATCTCGAACGGCGTCTTTCCCGGAACGCCGCTGATCGCCTCGACCGGGCATTTGCGCGCGCAGAGCGAGCACTTTTCGCACTTCTCCGGGTCGATCACATAGCTGATAAGGTCCTTGCATACCCCGGCGGGACACTTTTTGTCCACAATGTGGGCGAGGTATTCGTCGCGGAAATGGCGGATGGTGGAGTTGATGGGATTCGCCGCCGTCTGTCCGAGGGCGCAGAGGCTGTTTTCGCGGCACGCCTCGCTGATGTCGGCGAGCTCCTCAAAGTCCTTCAGGCTGCCGGTCCCGGCGGTAATGCGGTTCAGAATCTCCAGCATGCGGCGCGTACCGATGCGGCAGGGGGTACATTTGCCGCAGCTCTCGTCGCAGATGAAGCCCATGTAAAACTTCGCGACGTCCACCATGCAGTTGTCCTCGTCCATGACGATCGCGCCGCCGGAGCCCATCATGGACCCCGCCGCGAGCATGCTGTCAAAGTCGATGGGCGTGTCGAGAAAGTCGGGGGTGAGGCAGCCGCCGCTGGGTCCGCCGGTCTGGATGGCTTTGAAGGTCTTGCCATGCTGCATGCCGCCGCCGATGTCGAAGATGAGCTCGCGCAGCGTGACGCCCATGGGAATCTCCACGAGGCCGACGTTGTTGACCTTACCGCCGAGGCAGAAGACCTTGGTGCCGCGGCTCTTTTCGGTGCCGTACTGCGTGAACGCCTCGACGCCTTCGCGCAGGATGTAAGGCACGGTCGCAAGCGTTTCGACGTTGTTCACAACCGTCGGTCTGCCCCAGAGTCCCTCCACCGCCGGGAAGGGCGGACGGGGGCGCGGGGAACCGCGCTGGCCCATGATGGAGTTCAGCAGCGCCGTCTCCTCGCCGCAGACGAAGGCGCCCGCGCCGAGGCGGATATGGGCGCGGAAGGAAAAGCCGCTGCCGAGGATGTTGTCGCCGAGCAAGCCGAGCTCCTCCGCCTTTTCGATCGCCGCCGTAACGTGGGCGACCGCCATGGGATACTCCGCGCGGATGTAAAAATAGCCCTCGCTCGCGCCGATGGCGTAGCCCGCGATCGCCATGCCCTCGATGACGGCGAGCGGGTTATCCTCTAAAATGGAGCGGTCCATAAATGCGCCGGGGTCGCCCTCGTCGCCGTTGCAGACAACGTATTTCTGTCCCGCGGGCTGGTCGAAGGCGAACTGCCACTTCCGCCCGGTGGGGAAGCCGCCGCCGCCGCGTCCGCGCAGTCCGGAGTCCGTGATGCGCTTCACGACCTCCGCCGGCGTCATGGAAAGGGCGTTCATCAGCCCCTGATAGCCGCCGCAGCCGAGCGCCTCCTCGATGCGCGTCGGGTCGATGACGCCGCAGCCGTGGAGCGCGATGCGCTTTTGCTTGCGGTAAAAGGCGATGTCCTCCATCCGGGGGAGCTTCTCGCCCGTCCGCGGGTCCTGATACACGAGCCGCTGCACGACGCGGTGACCCAGCAGGTCCTTCAGCACGATCTCCTCGATGTCGCCCGGCTTTACGAGCCGGTAGAGGACGTCCTCCGGAAAAATGCGGACGAAGGGTCCCTGAGAGCAGAGCCCGAAGCAGCCGACGGTGCGGAGCTCAACGGAGTCCGTGAGACCGTATTCCTCCAGATATTCCTCGAATTTTTCCTTCAGCTGCGGCGTTCCGCCGGCAATGCAGCCGGTGCCGCCGCAGAGCATGACATAGCGCTTTCCGTCGCGCCCGTCGAATTTGGCGGTGAGCTCCGCCGTGTAGCGGTCGATATCGCGCCGCAGCTCCTCGCAGGAACGGTACATCAGTTCGCCGCCTCCTTTCCGCGGTATTCCGCGATGATATTCGCAAGATCGCTGACCTTGACGCGGGCATAGATCTTTCCGTTGATGGTGACGGCGGGCGCCGCGGCGCAGGCGCCGATGCAGCGCAGGGAATCGACGGTAAAGAGCCCGTCCTCCGTCGTGCCGCCCGGCTGAACGCCGAGGATCTCGCAAAGCTGGTCCAGAAGCTGCTGCGCGCCCTTGACATAGCACGCCGTGCCGAGGCAGCAGCCGATGACGTATTTGCCCTTCGGTTCGAGGGAGAAGAAGGAATAAAACGTCACGACGCCGTAGATCTCCGCGACGGAGATCCCCGTGCGCTCGCTCACGAGCTCCTGCACCTCAAGGGGAATATAGCCGAACTCCTTTTGGATCTCGCTGAGGATCATGATCAGCGGCGTCGGTTCGTCGCGGAACCGGTCGCAGATCGCGCCGATCTTGTCGGCGGAAGCCTTGCTCAGATGTGCCATGCAGCGCGTTTCTCCTTTTTAAGCTCAACAGATTAAAAGTTCCGCCCCGCCGGAGGGCGTAGTTTTCTGTTATTATAATACGCCTAACTTTTTTTGTAAATAAGTCCGGGAATAATTAAAAAAATAACGTTTTTCCGAACAAATTCTCGTGATTTTTTTATCGAGCCCGTCATAGGCTTAACAATAAAATAAAGCTCCGTTCCCTCCTCCGGAGGAGGGAACGGAGCTTTGTCCTTCACTTGATGAGCTCGGTGATCACATATTGGCACAGCAGCAGCCCCGCCGCGGCGGGGACCCAGACGAGGGAGCCGGGGACGCTGCGGCGTCCGGGGGGCGGGGTCTCACGCTGCTCCGCCGGGGCTGCGGGCTCCGGAGAGAAGACCACCGGGTGATGCGCTACGCCCCGCGCGCGCAGCTCGCGCCGGACGACGCGCGCAAGGGGGCAGCCTTCCGTCCTGGAGATGTCCGTGAGGCGCAGCAGCTGCGCGTCGCGCTTGTTGCCCGTGCCGAGCGCGGAGACGATGGGGATGCCCCGCTCCCGCGCCGTGCAGATGAGGTCCACCTTGCAGGCGACGAGGTCGATGGCGTCCACGATATAGTCATAGTCCTGAAAGAAAAGCGCCTCGCGGTGGTCGCTGTCGTAGCGCGCGGCGAGCGGCGTCACGCGGCAGTCCGGTGAGATATCACGCACGCGCGCGGCGGCGGTGTCCGCCTTCGGCATGCCGAGCGTGGACGTGAGCGCGACGAGCTGGCGGTTGATGTTCGTGCGCGAAACGGTGTCCTCGTCGAGCAGCGTCAGCGCGCCGACGCCCGCGCGCGCGAGCCCCTCTGCGCACCAGGACCCGACCCCGCCGAGCCCGACCACCGCGACATGCGCCCCCCGCAGCCGCTCCATCGCCACCGTGCCCAGCAGCATCTCCTCCCGGAGAAAACGATCGTCCATAGTTTTTGGGACCTCCTAACTGGAAGAGTGTGCCGCGAAGCGGCACCCTTTAAAGGTCTCCCTGTGCAAGGGAGGCTGTCAGCCGAAGGCTGACTGGAGGGTT
>CAVCTM010000077.1:0-9755 GCA_963605115.1 Pseudobutyrivibrio sp.
CGACTGGATCTCCCCAGCCGAACTCGCAGGGGTTGCACTTGCTTGACTTCCTGCCGCCTTTAAAATCGCAGCTCGCAGGAGTTCTTTGGCAGTCTATAAAAACTCAAATGAGAGACCGCCTTTGGAGGTCTCTCATTTGAGTTTTTTATATCTTGCTCCCCTTCGGGATCACGAGCGGGAGCTTTTCGTTTCCGGAGAGATAGAGCCCCTGCGAGACGGTGACGTTCTTGTCCGCCACGACGCAGCGGAGGGTGCTGCCCTCGCCGATCACGCAGTCGTTGAGCACGACGCAGCGGCGCAGCGCGCTGCCCGCGCCGATGCGGACACCGGGGAACACGACGCACTCGTCCACCTCGCCCTCGATACGGCAGCCGTCCGCCACGAGGGAGGCGCGCACGCGCGCGCCGTCGCCGTAATAGGTGCTGACGTCGCTGCGGGCGCGGGTGGCGACATAGCGCTCCGCCGGGAAGAGCTGGGCGCGGTTTTCCGCGCAGAGCATGTCCATATTCGCCTCGTAAAAATCCTGCACGCTCGTGATGTGGCGCGCGTAGCCGTCGTGAAGGGAAACGCCGACGCGCCAGCCCTGCTCCATCGCGCGGCGCAGCGCGTCGCGGTGGAAGTGGAGCTTGCCGTGGACATGGCACCACTCGACCATTTCGAGCAGCTTTTCGCGGCGCATGACGTAAGTCTCCAGCGAGCCCAGCCCGCCGCCCTCGCTCTGGCGGCAGAGCAGCTCCGCGGCGCTGCCGTCCGGTCCGAGGACAAAGCTGTGGTGAACGCCGGGGAGCGTCCGCTCCGTGCAGACGGCGGTGATGTCCGCGCCGGAGGCGAGGTGGGTCTCGATCACGGCGCGCATGTCCACGTTGGCGCAGAGGTCGCCGCGGGTCAGGAGAACGTATTCCTCGCGGATCTCGTGCAGGTGGGTGCTCACGGCGTCCAGCGCCTCCATGCATCCGCCGTAAACGCCCTTTCCGGCGTCCCAGAGACCGTAAGGCGGCAGAAGATGCAGCCCGCCGTCCGTGCGCGACATGTTCCACGGCCGCCCGCCGCCGAGGTGCTCCATCAGCGAGAGATAGCCGCGCTGCATGATGACGCCCACGTTGAAAACGCCGGCGTGCATCAGCCCGGACATCGCAAAGTCGATGAGCCGGTAGCGGCCGCAGAAGGGCAGCGACGCGCCGGTGCGCTCGCGTCCGAGCTCGCCGAGGGCGGGAAAGGCGTGGTAAGCGTAAACGATGCCGTAGACGTTTTTCATGCCTGCGCCTCCTCTCCGGTATAGACCATGCTGCCCGCGGGGACCGTTTTTCCCGCGGGGATCACGCAGTCGGGACCGCAGGTCGCGACGCTCCAGCTCTCGCTGCCGTCCGGCACGGAGCCGACGGCGGCGTTTTCGCCGATCTCCGCCCCCTCGCCCAGAATGGCGTATTCCACGGTCGCGCCCGCGCGCACGGTCACGCCGGGCATCAGGATGCTGTAGCGCACCGAGGCGCCCGCCTCGACGGTCACGCCGTTGGAGAGCACGGAGTTTTCCACCCTGCCGAAAATTTCGCAGCCCTCGGTCACGATGCTGTGGGCGATCTGCGCCTCCGGACCGACATACTGCGGCACGGAGCGCGGGGAGTTGGCGCGGATGGGCCAGCTGCGGTCATAGAGGTCCAGCAGGCTCGGCGAGAGCAGGTCCATATTCGCGTCCCAGAAGCTGCCGATGGTGCCGACGTCGCGCCAGTAGCCCTCGAAATGATAGGGAAACAGCCGCTCGCCGGCGGCGAGCATCTCCGGGATGATGTTCTTGCCGAAGTCGTTTTCGGACGCCGGGTCCGCCGCGTCCGCGACGAGATAGCGCCGCAGGGTCTTCCAGGTGAAGATGTAAATGCCCATGCTGGCAAGGTCGCTGTCCGGCTGCTTCGGCTTTTCCGTGAAGCGGCAGATCGCGCCGGTATCGTCCAGCGTCATGATCCCGAAGCGGCTCGCGTCCGCCATCGGAACGCGCAGCACGGCGATGGTGCAGTCAGCACGGTTTCGCTTATGGGTGGCGAGCATGTCCGCGTAGTCCATCTTGTAGATATGGTCGCCGGAGAGGATCAGAACATACTCCGGGTCGAAGCTGTCCACAAAGTCCATGTTCTGATAAATGGCGTCCGCCGTGCCGCGGAACCACTGGCCGCGGTCCCCCGCGGTCTGGTAAGGCGGCAGGATGAAGGTCCCGCCCTCCGAGCTGTCGAGGTCCCACGCCGTGCCGGGTCCGATGTAGCTGTTGAGCTGTAAGGGCTTGTACTGGGTCAGGACGCCGACGGTGTCGATGCCGGAGTTGGCGCAGTTGGAGAGCGGAAAGTCGATGATGCGGTATTTTCCGCCGAAGGAGAGACCGGGCTTTGCGTTGTCCCTCGTCAGGGCGTAAAGCCGGGAGCCCTGTCCCCCGGCGAGAAGCATGGCGATGCACTCTTTTTTCATTGGCGTGCTCCTTTTGCTGCGTGGGCAAAAATTTCTGTCTCCACTATATGCGATGGCGCGGATTTTTACAATCCTTTTTTGGGGTCGGGAACGTAAAATTTTTCAGTTGTATTGGCTCATTGCCTTCTCGGTCCCCTGCGTGATGACCGCCTCGACCGCCTCCCATGCGCGGGCGCAGGCGGCGTCCATGTCCTGAGCGTCCTTGCCGGTGAAGCGCCCCAGCACCCAGTCCGCCATGTCATAGTCCGGGTGCGGCGGCGCGCCGACGCCGATCTTCACGCGGGGAAAGGCGTCCGTTCCGAGGTGCTGGATGATGCTTTTCAGCCCGTTATGCCCCCCGGCGGAGCCCTTGGCGCGGATGCGCAGTTTGCCGGTCGGAAGCGAAACGTCGTCTGAGACGACGAGGACACGCTCCGGCGGGACCTTGTAGAACTTCGCCGCCTCGCCGACCGCCTCGCCGCTGAGGTTCATATAGGTCTGGGGCTTCATCAGCAGCACGGTCTCCTCCCCGACGCGGGTCTGGTCCGTCAGTGCGCGGAAGCGGACGCGCGTGATGCGCGCGCCGGTCGCCCTTTCGCACTTGTCCGCGGTCATAAACCCGGCGTTGTGGCGCGTTTTGTCATATTTCGTCCCCGGATTGCCGAGGAACACGACGATCCAGCCCACGGGACCGGAGGGCTTTTTGAAAATTGCCAGCATAGCTTTTTGCTCCTTGCGTTTACAAAGAAAGGACCTTTTGAGAGCAAAAGGTCCTTTCGGAAATGGGTGTCTCTGTTTTAGTCGAAGAGAGAGGAAATGGAGACCTCTTCGTAGATGCGCTCGATCGCCTCGGCGAACATCGGGGCGACGGGGAGATAGCGGATCTTGTCGCACTTCGGGGCGTCCTTCGGGTAGGGGATGGTGTCGAGGAAGAGCAGCTCCTTGATGCAGCTGTTCTCGATGCGCTCGATGGCGGGACCGGAGAGCACGCCGTGGGTCGCGCAGGCGTAAACATCCTTCGCGCCGCCGATCTCCACGAGCGCCTTCGCCGCGCCGCAGAGGGAGCCGGCGGTGTCGACCATATCGTCGAGCAGGATGATGTCCTTGCCCTCGACATTGCCGATGATGTTCATGACCTCGGACTGGTTCGCCTTTTCGCGGCGCTTGTCGACGATCGCCAAGCTCATCTCCATCTTGTGCGCAAAGGTGCGCACACGGGCGACGGAGCCGACGTCCGGAGAGACGACCATCACGGAGTCGTTGCCCTTACCGAAGCGGCTCAGGAAGTAGTTGGAAAAGAGGTGGGCGCCCATGAGGTTATCGACGGGAATGTCGAAAAAGCCCTGGATCTGGGCGGCGTGCAGGTCCATGGTCAGCACGCGGTCCGCACCGGCGGCCGTGATCATGTTCGCGACGAGCTTCGCGGAGATGGGGTCGCGGCTCTTGGCCTTGCGGTCCTGACGGGCATAGCCGAAGTAAGGGATGACGGCGGTGATGCGGCCGGCGCTCGCGCGGCGCATCGCGTCGATCATCACGAGCAGCTCCATCAGGTTGTCGTTCACGGGCTTGCAGGTGGACTGGACAATGAACACGTCCGCGCCGCGGACCGGCTCATAGACGGAAATGGAGCACTCGCCGTCCGCGAAGTGCTTGCACTCGGAGTTGCCCAGCGTTTTGCTCAGGCTCTGGCAGATCCCCTGCGCGAGGGGCAGGTTGGAGTTGCCTGCGAAGACCTTGAGCTCTTTACCGTGTGAAATCATGGCGCATTTGACCTCTCTTTATTTCTTTTTCAATTTTTCTCGGATGCCGCCTCCCACACATGGCGGCATACTTATACGACTACTATTATAACAGTGCGTCCGCGAAATTGAAAGAGACTTTTCTGCCCTTTTCCACGAAATTTTTCCCGATTTCTTTGGCGAAACTGACGGATTTCCAAAAAAGCCGGAGGGACGCGCCGCGCGTGTCCCTCCGGGGCGGACTTATTCTCCGATCTCCTCACTGTCCTCGCCGGGCAGGACCGTAACGGTGATGACGAGCTCGGCGTCGTCGTTGCCGTCGCCGCCGGCGAAGCGGATGGTGAGCTCGCTCTCGCCCTCGCCCTCACCGGTGACGGTCAGGCGGCAGGACTGCTTCGTGACGACCTCGCCCCACGCGCAGGAGATGACGTCTGTATCGCCGATGGTGAAGGACATGTTCGCCTGTCCGGGACAGTCGTTGCGGATGATGAGCTCCCGCTTTTCGCCGGCGCGGAGGGTGAGCTCCGTCTCGTCGGTCGTGAGCGCTGCCGCCGCTTTTTTGGCGTTCTCGGTCTCCAGCACCTCCGGGAGCGGCGTGCCCTCGCCGGTGAAGGCGACGCCGTCCAGACAGTCGATCGGGGCGGCGAGGTTGAGGTTCTGCCCGTCCGTGTAGCTTGCGTAAATGATGCCGACCACCGCGCCGAAGCGGTCGAAGAGCGGACCGCCGCTGCTGCCGCCGGAGATGGGCGCGGTCGTCTGGATGCAGGGGTATGCCGGGTCGTCCACCACGCGGCGGAGCGCGGCGGCGACACCGTCGCTCACCGAGCCGGTCAGCCGCCGGGGGCTGCTCACCGTGTAAAGCGTGTCGCCGGGCGCAACGGCGTCCGGGTCGCCGAGGTCCAGATAGGGGAAAAACCGCACGCTCTCCCCGTCCAGACTCTCGCGGCTGACGCGCACGGCGGCGACGTCGCGGAAGGGATCGTAAAAAAGCACGCCGGTGACACTGTAGCGTTTGCCCTCCGCGGTCGTGACGCGGGCGGCATAGGCGCCGTCGAGCTCGTGGTAGGTCATGAGGGCAACGCCGTCGCCCGTGACGAAAAAGGCGCTGCCGGTGGCATAGCGCTCGTCCGCCTCCAGCGCCTCGGCGGAGTCATAGACCTCCACGAAGAGCACGGCGGAGGCGCTGCGGGCGTAAACCTCCGCCGCGGTCAGGGGCGTTTTGCCCGCGTTGACCGCACCGGCGAAGCGCGTTGCCTTCAGCGCCGCGCCGCTCACCTTTCCGCGGAGATAGAGCGACTCGATGAGCGTCTCCCCGCCGCTCTTCGGCGGCAGCGAGAGCGCCGTGCAGCAGAGCAGCGCGAGGTCCTCGCGCAGGAACTCCCCCGCCGCGGTGTATTCCCCGTGGGTGAGCCCGACGCTGTCGGAAAAGGCGAGCGCGGTCTCCCATGTGAAGTCCTCGCCGTCTATGTAGCCGAGGGCGCGGAGCAGCAGCACGGCGGTCTCCCGCGCGGTGACGGCGTCGTCCCGCCCGAAATACCAGCGCGTCCTGCCCTGCACGAGAGAGCGGTCGGCGGCGAAGGCGAGATAGCTCGCCGCCCAGCCCGCGTCGTAAAACGGGCAGACGAGCCCGCTTTCCTCCGCCTCGTCCTCCAGTCCCAGCAGACGCAGGAGCATCACGGCAGCCTCCGCGCGCGTGGCGGGGCGCTCCGGCTCAAAGCCCGCGCCGGTGCCCCGCACAAGACCGAGCGTCTCCAGCGCGGAAACGGCCTCCGTACCGCTGACGAAGGCGGCGGAGGCCGGCGCAGCGCCCAGCGCCATGATCAGCGCGAGCGCCAGAAACAGGGATAAAAACTTTTTCATAGCAATTTTTTCTCAGGTGTCCGCTTCGGGACCGTGGCTGATCCAACCGATGAAGAAAATGATATACATCACCATCGCAAACGCCATCGCCGCGCACGCGGCGATCAGCATCCAGAACGCGGCGCGCGCCGGGATCGCGGGAAAGAGCATGAGCGCGACCATCACGACCTCGAACACGACGGTGCTGAGCTTGCCGTACCACTTTGCGCCGGCGACGGGCTTGCCCCGCTTGACGGAAAGCGCGCCGAGTCCCGCGACGGCGAGCTCCTTCACGATAAGCAGACCCAGCACCACCCACACGAAGCGGTAGCGCGAGACGAGGCAGATGAGCAGCGCGATGTGCATCACCTTGTCGCAGAGCGGGTCGAGCACCTTGCCGAGGTCGCTCACCATGTTGAACTTGCGCGCGATGATGCCGTCGAAAATATCGGTCAGCGCGCTGAGCAGCACGAGCGCCGCCGCGATGCCGTATTCCCCGCGGAGATAGATCCACAGGATGAACGGCACGAGCGCCAGCCGGAACAGGCTCATGAAGTTCGGTATGGTGAACATCTGTTCTTTTGTCAGGAGTTTGCGGAGGTTATGCATGTTCTGACTTTTTCTCCGATTTCCGTAGTTTTCATCGCCGCGGCTTCCTCCGCGCCGATGACCTCGCAGATCTCAAAATAAACGTCCGTGGCGCGCCACGGGAAGTTGTCCTTCACCTTCTCCGTGCCGCGGATGGCGGCGACGACGATGGGGACATGCGCCTTCTGCGCGATCTTGAACGCGCCGTTGCGGAACGGGAGCATCTCTTCGCTCTTGCTGCGCGTCCCCTCCGGGAAAATGCCGAAGGAGACGACGTTGCGGCGGATCAGGTCCGCCGATTCCTGAATGGTGCGGATGGCGGCGCGGTCGTCCTCGCGGTCGATGGAGAGGTAGCACGCCTTGTGGATCACCGGACCGACGACGGGGATCTTCAGATTCTCCGGCTTGGAGATGAAGGCGATCCCGCGGCGGCGGAGCACCCAGCCGGCGACGATGGGGTCATAGTTGCTGCGGTGGTTGCAGACGAGCAGCCAGCGGCCCTCCGGGATCTTTTCCAGCCCAGAGACATGCAGCCGGATGCGCGAGAGCGCGGTCACGAGCCCCATCACATAGCCGGTGAGCCACTGGAAAAACGTGTCCCTCCGGCGCTGGGGCTTCGTGATGTCGATAAAGATCGAGATGATCGCGATGCAGACGAGCATCGCCAGCAGCAGCGCGAAAAAGCCCGCGACGAAAAGCACGAGCAGCATCCCGGCAAACGCCAGTCCGCGGTAGCCGATGGCGATGCAGCAGGCGCAGGCGCCCGCCGCGCTCAGGATGAGAAAGGGCAGCAGGATAGTCACGGCGACCGGTCAGCCCTCCTGTGTGTCCGTCTCCGGCGTCTCCGCCGTCTGGTCGATGACCATCTCCGGCTCGGCGCAGCAGTCGTTCTCCGCTTCCTCCACGGGGACCTCCGGCGACTTGACCGCGGCGATGACCTCCTCGGCGAAGGCGCGGAGCTCCTCGCGCTTCATGTAAACGGCGGCGGCAGCGCCTGCGGCGATGCCGAGCTTCACCAGTGTTCCGAGCACGCTTTTCTTCTTAGCCATAATATCTATTTTACCTCCTGAATGATTTTTTATCGGGTCTTCTTCTCTGTCTTTGCATTATACCACGCATTTTCCCGTGAATCAATCGGTTATTCGCGCCGCGATGTGGGAGTTTTTCAAAAAAATGCGCCCGAAGGTCTTGCATGCGGGAAAACATAGTGGTAAAATCGGGAAAAATTTCGGAAAGGACCGGTGCCCCCATGCGAGACTACAAAACCGAATTTGAAAACCGCGTCGCCTTCATCCGCCGCAAGATCGACGAGGCGCACGCCGACGGCATTATTTACGGCAACTCCGGCGGCAAGGACTGCACCCTCGTCGGCATTTTGTGCAAAGCCGCCTGCGACAATACCGTGGGGCTCATCATGCCCTGCGCCTCCAGCCGCAACTTCGGCATCGACCGCGACGACGCGCTCACCGTCGCCGGGCGCTACGGCATCGAGACACGCACCATCGACCTCACCGCCGTCCGCGCCGCGGAGACCGAGCGGCTCGCGGGGGTCACAAAGCTGACGGACGCCGCGCTCGCGAACATCGCGCCGCGCCTTCGCATGACGACGCTCTACGCCGTCGGCGCGAGCGAGAACCGCCTCGTCGCCGGCACGGGCAACCGCAGCGAGGCGTATATGGGCTACTTCACCAAATGGGGCGACGGGGCGTATGACTTCAACGTCATCTCCGACCTGACCGTGACGGAGATCTACGAGTTCCTCCGTTATCTGGACGCGCCGCGCTGCATCCTCGACAAAGCCCCCTCCGCCGGGCTCTTTGAGGGGCAGACCGACGAGCAGGAGATGGGCGTCACCTACCGCGCCATCGACGCCGTGCTCCTCGGCGGCGAGGTCACGGACGCCGAGCGCGCCGCGATCGAGCGCTTCCACGCCCGCGCCGGACACAAGCTCCGCATGCCGGATACGTTCGCGTGAAAAACTCTTGCGCATCTCCCCCTTCGCGGTTATAATGTTCCCGTTGAACTATAAAGAAATATGGAGGAACCAAGCCTATGTCATCCAATGTCCGTCCCGCGTCCCTTGCGCGCATCACGACGCCGGAGCAGGCGGAGGCGTTCATCGCCGAGCAGCTCGACGCTCTTCGCGCCCAGATCGGCGATAAAAAGGTCCTGCTCGCGCTCTCCGGCGGCGTGGACAGCTCCGTCGTCGCGGCGCTGCTCATCAAAGCCGTCGGCACCCAGCTCACCTGCGTCCACGTCAACCACGGGCTGCTCCGCAAGGGCGAGCCGGAGCAGGTCGTCCGCGTGTTCCGCGAGGAGCTCGGCGCGAACCTCATTTACGTCGACGCCGTGGACCGCTTTCTCGATAAGCTCGCCGGCGTCGCCGACCCGGAGACCAAGCGCAAGATCATCGGCAAGGAGTTCATCGACGTGTTCGCCGAGGAAGCCAAGAAGCTCGACGGCATCGAGTTTCTCGCGCAGGGCACGATCTATCCCGACATTCTGGAGTCCGGTCCCGTCAAGAGCCACCACAACGTCGGCGGTCTGCCGGAGGATCTGAAGTTCGAGCTCGTCGAGCCGGTCAAGTTCCTCTATAAAGACGAGGTCCGCGTCGTCGGCAAGGCGCTCGGTCTGCCGGACAGCATGGTCTACCGCCAGCCCTTCCCCGGTCCCGGTCTCGGCGTCCGCTGCGTCGGTGCGATCACGCGCGACCGACTGGAGGCTGTCCGCGAGTCGGACGCCATTCTGCGCGAGGAGTTCGCGAAAAACGGTCTTGAGGGCAAGGTCTGGCAGTATTTCACCATCGTGCCGGACTTCAAGTCCACCGGCATCACCGACGGTCTGCGCACCTACGACTGGCCCGTCGTCATCCGCGCCGTCAACACCGTCGACGCCGTGACCGCCGAGATCGCCGAGCTCGACTTCAGGATGATGCAGCACATCGTCGACCGCATCACCCACGAAGTAAAAGGCGTGAACCGCGTCCTCTGGGACCTGACCCCGAAGCCCACCGGGACCATCGAGTGGGAATGATTGCATCCCGGAAAAAGTCCAGTAATACCAAGGCTTTTTCGCTATGAGTGCCCGCCGTGGCAACAAAATGGCAACATTATTTGAATTATTGCGATAACAAAAAGCGCTATCTGATTTGAAGCCAAA
>CAVCTM010000078.1:0-9289 GCA_963605115.1 Pseudobutyrivibrio sp.
GGAGGAGGATTGTTAAGGAGGGACCCAATCGAAAGGGTCCCTCCTTAACTGTGCCTTTGCCTTCTTTCCCCACAGGGGGAAAGAAGGTCGCGTCCCCCGGACGCGAAACCTATTCAATCTGCGCCGCAAGGCGCATTCAAATTGCCCATCCTCGCGCCGCACGGCGCAAAAATTCCTCTCCTGCCGCAGTGCGATTACGCCTCATCCTCCGCGTCCAATCCCGCGAAAAAATCATCGTAGCCGCAGGCGTAGATCTTCCGCAGCTCGATGAGAACGCTTGCACGGATATTCAGCTCGCCAGCCTCGTATTTTGCGTAAGTCGTCCTGCCGATATCGCAGCCGCGGCGCTGAAGTTCGGCGCAGAGCCGTTCCTGAGACAGACCGGCTGCTGCACGCAGGCGGCGAAGATTGTCGCCCATGCAGCGATCCCGGCGGATCTTTTGTTCCATTTATTCTCCCTCGTTCCGCTTTTTTTGACCGGTATTGGTTGCAACTGTGTCAAGTTTATGCTATGATTGGAGAAAATATTGACCGCGATACTGGTCAACATACATGAATGAGGTGGTTTTTCATGCCGGATTACAAAAGAATGTATTCTGAGCTTTGCGCGGCGATCGATTCCGTGATCGACCCGCTGGAAAAGCTTCCGCTTGCGCAGAAGTATGCCGTTGTCCTCCGGGCGGCGCTGCTGCGCGCGGAGGAAATATATATTGACACATCCTTTACGGCGCGGCAGGAGGATGACGGAATTTTTCGCCTGACCCGCAGCGATGTCTGACAACTCGTCCCACACCCCTCTTGCATTTTTCCCCCGAAGTTGATAAAATGGAAAAAAAACGAAAGGGAGGGCGAGCGCAGATGAATGTCAGCGTGAAAGAGCTGGAATCGGTCGTGGCGGTGTATCAGTACCGCAGCTTTGCGGAGGCGGCGTATCAGACGGCGTTTTCCATCTCGGCGATCTCCAAGCATGTGCAGCATGTGGAGAGTGAGCTCGGCGTGCGGCTTTTCAACCGGAAAACCTATAAAAACAACAAGCTCCTGACGGCGGAGGGCGAGCGCCTCATGCCCTATATTCTTCAGACGACGGACACGACCCGCTTTCTCGAACGGCTCGCGCAGGAGATGACGGGTCAGACGCAGGGCATCCGCATCGGCTGCATCGAGATCATGTCCGGCAGCGTCATCGACCGCATCCTCGCCGACTTTACGCTTAAATTTCCCGACATTACCATCCAGAACAACTACATGCACCTGCGCGAGATCGTCCACGGGATCGACACGCTGGCGCTTGACTGCTCGTTCTTCCTGCTCAACCGCGACAACCCCAACTCCGTGATCGAGGTCGTGCGCCGTATGGCGACGGACCGGCTGCGCATCTATATGGGGCAGGGGCAGTCCGAGATGCAGATCGCCATCCGCAGCGAACATCCGCTCGCGAAGCAGGACAGCATATCCCTCCGCGACCTCGCGGGGGAGACCTTCCTCCTCGATCTGGACGCCAAGCAGTTTCCGGAGAGCGTCCTCAGCCTGACCCATCTCATCGGCCGCAGCTTCGACCAGATCCACAAGCGCTACATCGACTCCAAGCGCCAGAGCATGGTGCTTGAGATCGTCGCCGCGGGCGGCGGCGTGTTTCCCAAATGGGATATGCTCAAAACCGAGTACCCCGGCGTCAAGTTCCTCCCCGTGCGCGACTGCCCGCGCGAGGTCTCCTTCCTCTTTTTGTTCCACGAGGAGAACAACCACAAGGATTTCCACGAGTTCCGCCGCTTCGTCGAGACGAACTACGAGCTGGAACGACTTCTTTAATCAGATAAAGAGCCGGTTTCCATTTTAGAAACCGGCTCTTGTTTTTGGCGCTTGATTTTTCCGCGCCGCGGTGCGAAAATATAAGCGTAAAAAGCAGACGGTCGGTTTCCGGCGTCTGGAATAATTCAAAAAGGAGAAAAAGACATGATTATTGATGTTAACATGCATCACCTTCCGGAAGATCTGTTCACCAATGAGGAAGTCCTGAACGGCTTTCTGACCACCGCCCCGCGCGGCTTCGGCGAGATCGCTTCCATGGGTATGACCGAGGGCGGCAAGCGCCAGCTCATTCTCGAGAAGCCGAAGGGCTACCAGAACCTGAACTACGTCGAGGGTGACTACAACCTTGAGTCCAAGATCAACGCGATGGATGAGAACGGCGTCGACATCGGTCTGCTCCGCGTCCCCGTGTGGCAGGAGTGGCTCCGCCTCGACACCTGCAAGATCGTCAACGACAACGCTGCCGATATGTGCAAGCGCTCCAATGGCCGCCTGTTCGCCAACGCCTGCGTTCCCCCCTGGGGCGGCAAGGAGAACATCTACGAGCTTGAGCGCTGCGTCAAGGAGCTCGGCATGGTCGGCGTTCAGGTCGCCTGCCACTACGGTCAGCTCTACCTCGACGACGAGGTGTTCCGTCCCTATCTGAAGACCATCGAGAAGCTCGACATCCCCGTGGTCGTCCACCACACCCCGCTGCCCGTGCGCTGGGAGTCTCTCTATGAGTACACCAACCTCCGCCGCGAGCTCGGCCGCGTCATCGACCAGGCAACCGCCGTCGGCCGCGAGCTGTTCAGCCACATGTTCGACGAGATGCCCGGTCTGAAGTTCATCCACACCATGTTCGGCGGCAACTGGTTCGCGAACTACAACCTGCTCACCCCGAAGATGGGCAAGAAGAAGGAAGCCATGCAGCGTCTCGACGCCACCGAGGGCGACAAGATCCTTGGCTACCTCAAGAACAACCTCTACTTCGACACGACCCACCCCGCTTCCTGGGGCAAGGATCAGGTCGAGTGCGCCGTCAAGGTCTGCGGCGCCGATCACCTGCTGTTCGGCTCCTCCTTCCCGGTGTTCTACAACTGGCAGGCGCAGGGTGTCGAGTTCATGAAGAGCATCGACATCACCGACGAGCAGCGCAAGCTCATCATGAGCGACAACGCCATCCGTCTGTTCAAGCTGCCGGTCTGAGATCGGATCGCTGCGAAAAAACCGCACAACAAGAAGCCGCCGGGACTTTGCCCCGGCGGTTTTTTCAGAGAAAGCCCGCGTTTTTGCCGGAAAAGCTGCAAAAAACGATTGACAAATCGGATCTCTATTTATATAATATAGAGCGCAGTGAGTTGCTGAAACGGCGTAAAACCGGCTGATGGGCTCACTGCTTTTTTCTTGGTCCAATGATCAGTTGGAAAACTGTTTATGTTGGAAAACTGCAAGAAACAATTTTAAAGGAGGAAAAATCAAATGGCACCTCAAGTTGGTATCCCCGAACAGGCATGGGAATTTCTGTCCGATATGGTCGATAACTGCGTCGGCCGCGCTGTCAAGGGAACGAAGAAGGAAGTTCTGATCCTGGTCCACAAGGACGGTCTGTACGGCGGCGACAACCTGATCGACGAAGAAGCGATCAGCTGGATGTCCACTGCCTTCACCTCCCGTGGCCATCGCTGCTCCATCCTGTGGGTCGATGATCCCCAGCTGAAGCACGAGTGGCGTTATCCCCCGGTGGTCAAGAAGGCCATCGAAGGCGCCGACATTATCGTCAACACCCCGTGGCAGATGCCCGTCGAGGAGATCGCTGATTTCCGCGGTCACATCGAGTGCTCTCACCTGAACGACCCCGCCCGCATGACCGAGCAGGCCAAGATCGACTTCCCGCGCCGCCCGGACAAGCAGCCGAAGGGTCTGGATTACGATGCCGGTACCTGGATGGTCCGTGTCTTCCCGGTCACTGCTGACCTGATGATGACCGACTGGGCGCGTACTCCGTACGAGCTGACCATCATGCTCCGTCACATCAGCTCCGAGCCGTTCATGGCTCTGGACAAGCCGACCGCGTTCACCATGACCGATCCGAACGGCACCAACCTCACCGGCTTCACCGTCAGCCCGCTCAAGCGCGAGGACGAGAACGGTGTCGGCGTTCCGGGCATGCCCTACGACTCCTGGCGTGAGGAATCCAGCCACTATCTGCCGGTTCCTGAGTGGGTCCATCCCCCGATCAACTGCACCCACGTCAACGGCGTTCTCTACTTCAAGGAGATGCTGCCCTGGTGGAGCAAGTACATCGACATCAGCCCGTACTGGGATGAGCCCATCAAGATCACCGTCGAGGAGAGCAAGATGGTCGGCATCGAGGGCGGCGTCGAGGCTAAGAAGCTCTATGCCTTCCTGAAGGAGATGGAGGAGAAGGTCGGCGACAAGATCTGGCTGTTCGATACCTTCCACTTCGGCATCCACCCGAACGCGCACGTCAACTACTATCAGTGCCCGAACGACATCTATCGCCGCACGATCGAGCATATGGACTGCTCCAACGTCCACTGGCACCTCGGCTCCGCCGGCGGTCATCCGGGCTACAACTTCTATCCGCACATCACCGGCGATATCCGTCACTGCACCCTCAAGGTCGGCGAGAACTACGTCTACAAAGATGGTTGGCTCTGCTGCCAGGACGATCCGCGCCTGCAGGAGATTATGAAGAAGTACCCCGGCCGTCCGGGTATCCCCGTGAACCCGAACACGCTGGTCGAGCTGAAGAAGTAAGATCAGCCCGGAACAAGGCATCTTGACTTGATTCAAGACGCAAGGGTTTTGTACCGTGCGTGCAAAACCCTTGTGTCATGTGACCTCAGAAAAAAATTTAGATAGGAGATTTACTGCAATGAGCAAACTGATCGCATACGTCGGCAGCGGTTCCGGCGGTATCGAAGTTTTCGAGATCGGCGCAGGCGGCAAGACCATCACCGCGCTGAACAATGGCGTTGCCGAGCCGGGCTACGCCGGATTCCTTGACTACGCCAAGGGCAAGCAGGTCCTCTACGCCGTCGACGAGCGCAAGGACGCCGGCCGCAACGAGAAGGTCCCGACCACCGTTATGGCGTTCAAGGTCGACCCCGCCACCGGCGCGCTGAAGCTGATCAACAAGCAGCTCACCATGGGCTGCTCCTGCGCCTCCGTCTGCGTTGGCCCGGATGAGAAGTATCTCTTCACCGCCAGCCACGGCAAGTTCGACCACGTTGTCAAGGTCATTGAGACCACCGACGGTCACTGGGTCAACCAGTTCGTCTATGACGACTCCACCATCGCCCAGTATCCGCTGAACGAGGACGGCTCCATCGAGCCCTGCTGCGACTGCATGGTCCTGACCGGCGCCGGCATGGATCCGAACACCTCTCCCCAGGCGGGCGGCCACTCTCAGGCTTCCGCTCACGCCCACATCGTCAAGGTCGATCCGTCCGGCAAGTTCCTTGTCGCCTGCGAGAAGGCCTCTGAGAAGATCTACGTTTACCGTCTCGGCGGCGAGAAGCTGGTTCTGGCGTCCCTGTTCCAGGCTCCGCTCCGCACCGGTCCGCGTCACTGCATCTTCGACAACAACGGTCATATGTTCATGACGTGCGAGTTCTCCTCCGAGATCTGGAGCTTCAACTTCGACTCCGAGAACGGCATCCTCTCCGTCGCCGACCGTCAGTCCACCGTTCAGCCGGGCTTCTCCGGCCGCAACGAGCTGGCTACCGTTCAGGTCACGCCGGACGGCAAGTATGTCTACGTCAATAACCGCGGCGAGGATACCCTCGTTGGCTACTCCATCGCGGCTGACGGCAAGCTGACCCGCATCCTCTCCATCGGTGTCGGCAAGTGCCCCGCCGACCCGAAGGACGCTGTCCGTGACATGAAGATCAGCCCGGACGGTTCCTTCCTGCTGGTCCCTGTCCGCCCGGACAACGTGGTCCGCAGCTACGCCATCGGCGCCGACGGCCAGCTGACCCCGATCACCGAGGTCCCGGCAAACAACCCCGTGTTCATCCAGTTTGCGGAGCTGTAATTTAACGCAAAAAAGAAGGACGCCTTCGGGCGTGTGCCGATAAGACAGTAATTTGAGAAAACTACAAAATCGGCATCTGCCAAGCGGGATTGGAAACAAGCAGACGACATTCAACTTCGGTTGGGTGTCGTCTGTTTTTGCGCGTTTAAGGGTTGAAAATCGCTTATTATCTGCCCTGTGAGCCGTTGTTCAAAGATGGGTGTATCCGACTTCATCCATTCGTGTGAATTGGTTTGAAATCGTTAAAAAAGCCATCATTCAGCACGTCGGGTACACGAATTAGAGAAGCACTATTTTATGAAAACTTTTTGTTCTGCGGTGAACTTCATCACCGAAATCGCAATAGCCGATTTTGTAGAAGTAAAAAGGCACTTTCCACATCTCAAACACTAGCTTCGCAAGAAATTGCGAATAATAATAGTAAATTTTGTAAAACTTCTTGACTTATTGACGGTTTTGCTCTATAATATATTAAGGCGTATTATAGACAGGAGTGTGCGTATGGAAATTAGCTACAAAAAGCTGTGGATATTGCTCATTGAAAAGAATATTTCTCCTGCTACGTTGAGAAAAGATTTGAACATCGCCACAGGAACAATGACAAAAATGCGAAGAAATGAAGATGTGGCACTATCAGTGCTTTTGCGTATATGCGAATATTTAGATTGCAACATCGGCGATATCTGCGATGCTGTAAAAGCTGAATGCAAATGAGGTGGGATGATGAGTAGCACCAATAAATACTCGGATATAATTCTCAATTTGAGTATAGATGATGACAGTTTTGGCTTTGCTACCTCTATTGATGACGCTTTGGCGCAAGCAGACGCAGAACTAGCCGTATTGAACGAAACGGTTGAGTCCATCAAGGAACTTAAACCGCAGTGCGATAAATTGGATTATATTTTGGCTGCAAGTTCCGGCGCCCTATGTGGTATTATCGATATTTTCCTTGTAGGAAAACCCGGCGAATCTCCTATGGGAGACATTACCGATCAATGGTTCGCCGACAGGACAATGGATTTCGCAAAGCTATGTCACCCAGATAAGAAAGAATTTGACAGTCCTGATTCAGCACTTCGGTTCTTGGAAAAGGAGTTCAAAGTTCCTTATGATCAGACGGGTCTTGGTGATGCCGGGCGTGCAGTCTTTGATATGAATGCCAAGAATCATCATTTCAAGTCACTTGCTCATAACCCTAGTTTGCTGGGACTGTTTTTTTCAATATTGGATCAGTTTTCTAACACATCCCATTTTATATCGGATGGACAGCTTATTTCATTACAGCAAGCGGATGATAAATGGGAGTTACAGGGTGCTAACATTCCAAGCAAATTATTCTGTGGTTTTGTAAACTGGTTCGGACACCTCATGTCAGATGTGTCTGGTTCCAATTCCAGTGCCAAAGCCGGAAATCGTGGTATGGGTATTCCGTCACCCCTCTGGACATGGACGAACGACATTATCGCAATAAAAGCAAAATTGGGGCTGAGCGTTGCCGATACGGATAAGACCACAAATGAATTGGCATTGGAGATATTTGAGAAGGGCTATGACACTCGCTTTCAGACAGCACAAGCAATCCCTGTGTTTTTGAATGAACTACTTGTGCGCCTTATCTATGCTGTCAGACGCTTGTATAGATATTTCACAGAGACACCTAAAGCAGAGCGTTCTTTCAAACTGATGTGGAAGAAATGTGAGCCGTTCTCGAATCCTACAGTAAAACGAATGCTGACTGTCGCACATGGCACTTTCTGCCTGATTGATGCAGGAGAGGCTGTTGGCAGAGCGTTCGTGGGCGGTGGCGGAACTTTCAATGTGGTTGAATTTGTTCTGCGGCTCAATGTAGTTGGTGTCGGTCGGTTTGCTATTTCTTTGTATGGGGAAACAAAACGTGCCATTTCTTATGGTCACGCAAAGAGAACGTCTGATTTTGCAGCTAAGGAAATCACCATTGTTGAGAATTATATAGAGGGGCTAAAGATCTTGTCCGTGAAATATGATGATGCCCGCCTGCTGACCTTCATTGCCGATTTCAAAAAGAGTGGTGCGTATATTGAGGCATTCGGGAAATCTGCACAATTAGCAGAATTACGTAATGTTCCCTCCAACTGGGTGTTGAAAAGCAAAGCGGACATTGACAGATATTTTGGAGGAAAATGATATGGCTAAAAAGCTGTCAAAACTTCAATTGGCACAGCAGAAAGCCGAGGCTGCCGCGAAGAAGACAAATCAAAAAATAAATGAACTTGGTATTCATACAAGTGACCTTTACGCTGCCTTGGCAGGGATTCAGGCTTCATTTGATTGCATTCGGAATGTGCCAGAAGAAAATAGACTAACATACGAAAAGCTCAAAGCCATCCGTGTTAAATGGAAACAACAAGCTGAAAATATCGAACTGGAATACAAAAAAGCAGAGGTTAAGGCTGCCGGACAAGGTGCAACTGGTGTCGGTGCAGGTGTTGCTGTTGTTACACTTGGTCCAACTGCTGCTATGGGCATTGCAACAACATTCGGTGTTGCATCTACAGGAACGGCTATTTCCGCTTTAAGTGGTGCGGCTGCTACCAATGCAGCCTTAGCCTGGTTAGGCGGCGGTGCATTGGTTGCTGGTGGCGGTGGTATGGCAGCCGGAAGTGCTTTTCTGGCACTTGCCGGTCCTGTCGGCTGGACAATCGCAGGTCTGTCTATTATTGCAAGCGGTCTTATGTTTTTCAAAACCAAAGGTGATAAGGAAAGATTGGAGAATGTGTACACCCGCATAAGTAACAGGGATGTCAAATCCTATGAGCTTGCGATTGTAGAATTGAGTGAGCGCATCAAGAGAATCGATGATGAAACCGGGAAACTGGAAACTGCTATTAAAGAGATTGAAACTTTTGGGACAGATTACAGACAGATGACCGAAGAACAACAATATAAGTTGGGTGCGTATGTCAATCTTATGGAAGCATCCACTATGCTGCTCGTAAATCCCATTTTAGGACTTCAGCCTAAATTCTCTGAACAGGATTTTGACAAACTGTGTGCATCCGAAACAGAAATATTTAGACACTACTTTAAAGCTCACAAGAATATGGTCATTTCTATGGCAAACTTACTGTATAAGATTACTCTTGATGATAAAGACAAAAAGCTGCTTGCTAAGTCGTTACGAAAGAACAAGGAGTTTTTATCCTCTGTTCAAATGACAAAAAAAGAGTTTGGTGTCGAAGACCTTGCTATGATTGAAAGAGCATTGAAACACAGATATAAAACCCAGAGCTATTAAAATCAGCACCAACGGTGCGCAGCCGATTTCTCTGAAATCGTTCAGGGGTTTGGGGCATTTCCCCAACAAGATTGCACGGGTGTATAAACACGAGCATTGCTTGCCAGAATGGCAAGCTCCGGTGTGGGTACTCACCGGATTTGCTTGCTATTCTGCAAGGA
>CAVCTM010000079.1:0-9135 GCA_963605115.1 Pseudobutyrivibrio sp.
GCTCCCACAGTTAAAACGCTGGACCTAAGATGCGGGAGGGGTTCCAAGGGGGTCGAAGACCCACTTGGTCGTTGCGGGGGAGGATTGTTAAGGAGGGACCCAATCGAAAGGGTCCCTCCTTAACTGCGCCTTTGCTTACTTTCCCCGCGAGGGGCAAAGTAAGTCGCGCGGCAGCGCGAAACCTATTCAATTTGCGCCAAAGGCGCATTCAGTATTTTACCCCCCGCGTCCTTGGGACACGAAATATTTTCAGTTGATCTTGATCTTCTCCCAAAGCGTATTCACATAGTCCAGCGTCGCCTGATCGAGATTGCGGTAAGCATATGCGTTATAGAGCTCGGCAAAGTTTTCGATGCCGGGATAGAGCACCTCCATCGCCTCCTCACCCATATCTTCGATATAGGTCCCGGAATTATAAACCGCGGCGTTCGGGGAGGCGTAATAGGTGTATTCCGCGTTCGCGACGGCGGGCTCCTCGCTCAGCATATAGTTGATGAAGATCTCGGCGAGCTCCTTGTTCTGGCAACAGCTCGGAATGCACATCGCGTCCACGAAATAGTTTGTCGGGTCGGGGTAATAGAAGCGGAGGTCCACGCCGTCCGCCTGCGCGTCGAGCATGGTGAAGTAGTCGCCGGCGTAATAAGCGCCGATGGCTGCCTCACCGGACTCCATCATGTTATAGATCTCGTCCATCACGAGCCCGTAGCGCAGGGGGCGCTGCTCCATCAGGGCGTCCGCCGCCGCGTCCCACACGGCATGGTCCGTCGTGTTGACATCCAGCCCCGCGCGGTACATCGCGGTGCCGAAGGCATCGCGCGCGTTGTTGAACTGGAGGATGCGTCCGGAATACTTCTCGTTCCACATCAGGTCCCATGAGCCGGCGTCCGCCTCGTCCACCTCGGCGGCATTATAGATCACGCCGACGACGCCGTAAGTGTAGGGCACGGTATAGCGGTCCTCCGGGTCATAGTAGAGCCCCTTGAAGCTCCCGTCGATGGAGGCATAGTTCGGGATGTTCTCAAAATCAAGCGGCAGGAGCATATCCTCCTCCAGCATGCGGGCGATCATATAGTCCGAGGGGATGACGATATCATAGCTGACCGCGCCGCTGGAAAGCTTGGCGTACATGTCCTCGTTGCTCGCGAAGGTGGTGTAATTGACCTTGACCTTCTCGCCGTAGGTCTTCTCGTACCACTTTTCAAACTCGCGCACGGTGTCGAAGCTGCCCTCGCTGCCGTCGGAGATGTATTCGCCCCAGTTATAGACGTTCAGCGTCTTCGCCTTGGACCCGCCGCAGCCGGTCAGGGTGAGCGCCGCGGCGAGCACGAGCGCCGCCGTCAGGAGCAGGGCGGTCAATCTTTTCCTGTTCAATGCTTTTTTCCTCCGTTTTTCTGCAATGTTCTGCGTTTTTTCCGTTCCGCCCGCAGCGCACGGCTCTCCTCGTTGTCGGAGAGGTTCGTCAGCAGGAGCAGGGCGAGGATCACGAAGAAGATGATCGTCGCGAGGGCGTACATCTTGGGCGTGACCGTCTTTTTTGTCATGTTGTAGATCCGGATCGGCAGGGTCTGGAAGCCGGTGCCGGAGGTGAAATAGCTGATAACGAAGTCGTCAAGGCTCATCGTGAACGCCATGATCGCACCCGTGACGATGCCGGAGCTGATCTCCGGGATCGTGACCTTGAAAAACGCGCGCACGGGCGTGCAGCCGAGGTCCTGCGCCGCTTCGGGCAGCGCCGGGTCCATCTGCTGGAGCTTCGGCAGCACCTGCAATATGACGTAAGGCAGGCAGAAGGTGACGTGGGCGATGAGCATGGTCCAGAAGCTGAGGCTGTCCCGCAGACCGAGGAGACGCCCGGCGAAAACGAACATCAGCATCAGGGAAATGCCGGTGATGATGTCCGGATTCGTCATCGGGATGTCCGTCACGGTGTCCATCACGCGGCGGTACCAGCGGCTGCGCAGGCGGTAAATGCCCATGGACGCCGCCGTTCCCATCACGGTGGAGACCACCATCGCGGCAGCGGCGAGGATGAGCGTGTTTTTCACGCTCGCGAGCGTGTTGGAGTCGCGGAACAGCTCCTGATACCACTTGAGTGAGAAGCCGGAGAACACGGAAAGGCTCTTCGCCTCGTTGAAGGAGAAGACGAGCAGTATCGCGATCGGCGCGAAGAGGAAGATGAAAATGATCGCGGTATAGATCTTGGAGGCTGTTTTCATTTCCGGGCACCTCCTCCGTAAGTCTTGCGGTTGGCGGCATACTTCATGACCGCCATGCAGAGCAGCAGAATGACCATCAGGATAAACGCCATCGCCGCGGCGAAATGCAGATTGTTCGCGACATATTGTCCCTCAATAGCGTCGCCGATGAGGAAGAATTTGCCGCTGCCGAGCTTCTGGGAGATATAAAACGTGCTGATGGACGGGATGAGCACCATCGTGATCCCGGAGATGACGCCGGGGAGCGACAGCGGGAAGATGACGCGTCGGAGCACGGAAAAGCCGTTGCAGCCGAGGTCGCGCGCCGCCTCCAGCAGCCGGGTGTCCATCTTCGCCATGATGGAGTAGATCGGCAGGATCATATAGGGCAGATAGTCATAGACCATACCGATGACGACGGCAGCCTCCGTGCCGATGACGTGGACCCTGCCGAGACCGAGCGCGGAGAGCAGGCTGTTCAGGATGCCGGTGTCCTGCAAAATGGTCATCCACGCATAGGTGCGGATGAGGAAGTTCATCCACATAGGCAGCATGATGAGCGTCATCATGATCTTCTGCGTGCGCTCCTTCGCGCGCGCCATAATATAGGCGATCGGGTAGCCCAGCAGCAGACAGACGGCGGTGGAGATGACGGCGAGCTTCAGCGAGCGGAAAAAGATGAGCAGATAGGTGAAGACCTCCGTCTCCGTGCCGTCCGCGGCGGTGACGCTGCTCTTCGCGGTGAAAAAGCGGGTGATGTTCTCCGTCGTGAAGGCGAAGCTGTTGTCCGTGAAGGCGTAATACGCCACGAACGCGAGCGGGACGACGACGAAGAGCGCCGCCCACGCGGAATAAGGACCCAGCAGCGCGCGCTGGAGCCGTCCGGCGCGGCGGGTCCTGCTGGCGGCAGACGTCATTCCTCCACCTCGTCTTCCTCAGGCTCGGCGAGCTCGTCGAGCTCGTTGGAGAAGGACGAATAGTCACCGTAAAGCCCGGAGTACTCGGATTTCTTCATAATGTGGATGGCGTCCGGCTCGATAAAGAGCCCGATATGCTCGTCCACGTCCACGAAATCGGTCGTCTGGAGCATCCACTTGAAGCCGCCGATGTCGACGATCACCTCGTAGTGGACGCCCATAAAGGTCACGGAGGTGACGACGCCGCGGAGGTGACCGCGCTCTTCGGGCACGATGTCCACGTCCTCCGGACGGACAACGACGTCCACCGCCTCGCGCTTTGCAAAGCCGGCGTCCACGCAGTCGAAGGTGTGGCCGGAGAAGCGGACCTTGTAGTCCTCCAGAAACACGCCGTCGAGGATGTTGCTCTCGCCGATGAAGTCGGCGACGAAGGCGTTTTTCGGCTCGTTATACACGTCGATGGGCGTGCCGATCTGCTGGATGCGTCCCTCGCTCATGACCACGACGGTGTCGCTCATCGTGAGCGCCTCCTCCTGATCGTGGGTGACGAAAACGAAGGTGATCCCCGTCGCCTTCTGGATCTTTTTGAGCTCCTGCTGCATGTCCTTGCGCAGCTTCAGGTCCAGCGCGGCGAGGGGCTCGTCGAGCAGCAGCACCTTGGGCTTTGCGATGAGCGCGCGGGCGATGGCGACGCGCTGCTGCTGACCGCCGGAGAGCCCGGCGACGCGGCGCGCGGCGAGGGCGGAGAGCTTCACGAGCGCGAGCATCTCCTCCACCTGCCGTTCGATCTCCGCGCGCGGCACCTTGCGCTCGCGAAGCGGAAAGGCGACGTTTTCAAACACGTTCAGGTGCGGAAAGAGGGCATATTTCTGGAACACGGTGTTGACGCTGCGCTTATGCGGCGGCACGTCGTTGATGCGCTCGCCCATAAACACGATATCGCCCTCGTCCGGCTGCTCAAAGCCGCCGATGAGCCGCAGTGTGGTCGTTTTTCCGCAGCCGGAGGGACCCAGCAGGGTCAAAAACTCGTTGTCATAAATGTCGAGGTCGATATGGTCCAGAACGGTCTCCCCGTCAAAGGACTTGCTGACGCCGCGAAGCTCTACGATCTTTTTCATACTCTGCGCGCTCCCTCCGGAAAAAATAAAAAGTGATACGCCGGTTCCGGCATATCACTTGCAAAAATCTTCGGGCAAAGGCACACCCTTTCCCCTGCTGCCGCGTGGCTGCATAGAAAGCGTGCGTATCCCAATGGGTTTTAGAGTCCGTGTACTCTTATTGACCATTTCACAAGTTTTATGCCAAGCGGCATCGGTTTATAAGTAACCAACTTTTGAAACTGAGCTTTTAACTCAATCAATAAGGCAACAACAAGTTGCCGAGCCGCGCGTTTTCATCGCGGCGCATGCGGCATTCGACCCGGCTGTCCGTATGGCCTTGGCCGGTCTTTCGCAAAACCGGCGGTCAAATTATCTTGCTTCGGAAGACTCTGATGATACTCCCAATTGAGACGCGAATATCATACCTGATTTTTCCCGCCCTGTCAACGACATTTTTCGGCAGGGCTCCGTCTTTTTTCACAAACTTTGCAGCGAAGCCACACAATTTAAAGGCCTCCCTGTGTAAGGCACCCCAGTGCGCACACTGGGGCGTGCACAGCAGAGGCTGTCAGCCGAAGGCTGACTGGAGGGTTGTAAGCCTCTGAGATATCCAAGCTCAGCGTTTTCGTAAGCTTACAACCCCTCAGTCGCGGCTACGCCGCGCCAGCTCCCCTTGCACAGGGGAGCCTTTAAAGCCGCGGCTCGCAGGCGTTCTTTAGCTAACTCAAAAAAAGAGACCGGCATAGCCGGTCTCTTTTTTTGAGTCAAATCATGCTCTTCAGCTCCGGGCTGATGATCAGGGTCGCCTCGGTAGCTGCCTGAATCTGCTCGACGGTGAATTCGGGGTTATACTCGGTCAGGACAAGACCCTTGTCCGTGCACTCCATAACGCCCATCTCGGTGATGATCTTGGTGATGCAGTGGACCGCCGTGTAGGGCAGGCGGCACTTCTTCAGGATCTTGGGATTGCCCTTCGCGGTGTGCTCCATCGCAACGATGACGTTCTTCGCGCCGACCAGCAGGTCCATCGCGCCGCCCATGCCGGGCATCTTCTTGCCGGGGATGATCCAGTTGGCGAGGGAGCCTTCCTCATCGACCTCAAGACCGCCGAGGATGGTGGCGTCCACGTGGCCGCCTCGGATCAGACCGAAGGAGGTCGCGGAGTCGATGAAGCAGCCGACCTCGCTGACCGCGGAGGGAGAGCCGCCGGCATCCACAACGTGGATGGGGTCACGGTTCTCGTCGGTCACATGACCGGTGCCGATGATGCCGTTCTCGCTCTGCAGGGTGACATGGATGCCCTCCGGCAGATAGTTGGGGACCAGCGTCGGCAGACCGATACCGAGGTTGACGACGTCGCCGTCCTTCAGCTCTTTTGCAACGCGCTTGGCGATGAATCCTTTGATCTCAGACTTTTCCATTAGTATTTTCCTCCCTCGACAACATAGTCCACGAACACGCCGGAGGTGCGGACATCCTCAGGAGTGATGTGCTCGACGATCTCCTCCGCCTCGGCGATAACGGTGTCGGCGGCGGTCGCCATCACGATGTTGAAGTTGCTGGTGTCGCCCTTGTACCAGATGTTGCCCGCCTTGTCGATCTTGGTGCCGCCGATCACGGCGAAATCGGCATGGACGGGAGCCATCAGCAGATAGTCGCGGCCGTTGATGGTCTGCTTGCCGAGGCAGAGGGGGTTCTCCTCGACGATGGTGCCGACGCCGGTCGGGGTCAGGACACCGCCGAGACCGGCGCCGTCGGCGCGGATCATCTCGGCGAGGGAGCCCTGCGGGACCAGAACGACCTCGAGGGTGCCGTCCACCATGTTCTGGGTGGCGACTTCGGGGTTCAGACCGACGTGGGTGGCGATGATCTTCTTGATCTGATGATTGTGGACCAGCTTGGCGACGCCGTAGTAGTCCTCGCCCATCGGACCGCCGGGCATGGAGGCGTCGTTGGCGATCATGGTCAGATCCTTCACGCCGCTCTTGCTCAGAGCGTCAATGAACTTGTGCGCGTTGCCGCAGCCCATGAAGCCGCCGAACATGACGGTGGCGCCATCGGGGATGAGCTTCACGGCCTCTTCGATGGATACAAACTTAGGCATTTTCAATTTCCTCCTACATTTGCGCTCACCCGGCGGAAGGCGATCTCTCGCGCCGCCGGGCGGTGTTTATTTGTCAGTTCAGCACTTTTCCCAGATCGTGGCAACGCCCATGCCGCCGCCGATGCAGAGGGTGGCGAGACCGTGCTTGGCGTCGTCGCGCTTCGCCATCTCGTGGATGAGGGTGACGATGATGCGCGCGCCGGAAGCGCCGACCGGGTGACCGATGGAGATCGCGCCGCCGTTGACGTTGACCTTGCTCATATCGAAGTGCAGCTCACGGGCGACCGCGATGGACTGGGCGGCGAACGCCTCGTTCGCCTCGACAAGATCCATATCCTCGATCTTCATGCCGGCCTTCTCCATCGCCTGACGGGAGGCGGGAACGGGACCGACGCCCATGATCTTCGGGTCGACGCCGCCGTGACCCCAGCTGACGAGCTTGGCCATCGGCTTCAGACCGTACTTCTTGACCGCCTCGCCGGAGGCGAGAACGATGGCGGCAGCGCCGTCGTTGATGCCGGAAGCGTTACCGGCGGTGACGCGCGGGGTGTGCTTGCGGGCGTCTGCCTCGTGGACCTCGCTCGGCTGGAAGGTGTGGACGATCTCGTCCTCGACGCCCTCAGGACCGCAGGGGAATGCGCCCTTCAGCTTCGCCATGCCCTCGGCGGTGGAGCCGGCGCGCGGGAACTCGTCGACCTTGAACTCGACCATTTCCTTCTTCTTCTTGATCATGACGGGAACGATCTCCGCGTCGAACTTGCCGGCCTTCTGAGCGGCCTCGGTCTTGAGCTGGGAGTTCAGACCGAACTCGTCGAGCTCCTCGCGGGTGATGCCCCAGACGTCGCAGATGTTCTCGGCGGTGGTGCCCATGTGGTAGTTGTTGTAAGCGTCCCAAAGGCCGTCGCGGATCATGGTGTCAACGACCTTCTTGTCGCCCATGCGGGCGCCCCAGCGCTCGGCGGGCAGAGCGTAGGGAGCGGCAGACATATTCTCGGTACCGCCGCAGACGACGATGTCGGCGTCCTCAGCCTTGATAGCACGGGCGGCCTCGATGACGCTCTTCATGCCGGAGCCGCAGACCATGCCGACGGTGTAAGCGGGAACGCTGAACGGCAGACCGGCCTTGATGCCGACCTGACGGGCGGGGTTCTGGCCCTGCGCCGCGGTCAGGATGCAGCCGAACATCAGCTCATCGACCTGCTCAGGCTTCACGCCGGCGCGGTTCAGCGCTTCCTTGACGACGGTCGCGCCGAGATCCACGGCGGGGACATCCTTGAGGGAGCCGCCGAAGGAGCCGACCGCGGTGCGGCAGCAGTTTACCAGATAGACTTCTTTCATGATAAAAAACCTCCAACTGCCCGGATTTCCGGGTAAATTTTTCTTGTTCGCCGCGAGTATTATAAACCCCTATGGCGGAAAAATCAAGCATAAGCCGGGAAAAATGTGCGCATTTCCGGCAATTTTGCAAAAAAGCGGGAAAGCCTCATTCGAGGAACATCCACGGTCTGTTCTTCTCGTTCATATTGAAGCGCGGCAGGTCGTAAAGCCCGTCGGCGGCGTCCGCGAGCTCCGGCTTCGTCGTGGTCGTGACGGCAAAGAGCCCGCGGACGAGCTTGTCCGCCCATGCGTCCGTCGCGCCGTGGGGGGGGGAGCGAGGTAGACCGGCGCGTGTCCGAGCTCGGCGCTGAGTTTGTCGGCGCTCATTTGCAGGTCGGCAGAGACGCGCGCGGCGTAATCGTCCTGGCTCTCCCCTTCCCAGCGCTGAACGCCGTAGGTGCCGTAGGTCGGATTCTGGGCATGGAGCGCATGGGTATGAGAGCCGATCTCCACGAGACCGCCTTTCGGAATTTCTCAAAAAAGAAGGACGCCCGAAGCTCTCTGCTGGTAAGACAGTAAAATCAAAATTCTTGGAACGGGCATGATCTCGGTCATGCCTGTTCCGCTTTTAGCAGCTCATCCACGGGAATGTAGCCCACAAGGTCGTACTCGATATGTACCTTCTGTCTGCGCTTGCCGCTGGACTTGTCAGGTGCATCTACATAGACCGCCTTGACAAGCTCTCTGAGGGCATAGGGGGTCAGCTCCGTGAGGGTGCTGTTCCTCTTTACCCGCTGAACAAACTGCTCTATATTCTCTGCCTGTTGTTCCTGTTCATGGATTTGCTGTTGCAGACCTTTGACCTCGGCTTTGAGGTCTTTCTGTTCCTCGGTGTAGTTCCTGCTCATCATGGCGAAGCGTTCATCGTCCAGCCGACCGGCTACATTGTCCTCGTAAATGCGGATGAAAAGACGGTCAAGCTCTCCGATTCGCTTCTCAGCCTGTGCCAACCGCTTCTGAGACAGCCGCAGCGATTCCTCGCTCTGCATACGGAGCCTTTGCTCCATCTCGGAACGGAAATAAGCCTCGTAGCGAGTGACTACCGATATGACCTCCTGAATGTGCTTCCAGACGATTTGTTCCAGCACAACGGCACGGATATAATGTCCGCTGCACTTGTCCTTGTTGGCACGATGGGTGGAGCAGATGAAGAAGTCCTGCCGCTTTTCAAAATAGCTGGTGGTAGAGTAGTAGAGCTTCTGCTTGCAGTCGTTGCAGAACACCAAGCCGGAGAACATATTGCTCTTGCCCGTTGCCGTTCTGCGGTGCCGCTGCTGCCTGATCTCCTGCACCTTATCAAAGACTTCCAGAGAGATGATTGCCGGGTGTGTGTTATAGAAAATTTTGCGATTCTCCATTGGATTCTCCCGCTGCTTCTTGTCCCAGATGGAGTTGGTATAGGTCTTGAAATTGACCGTGCAGCCTGTGTACTCCATGTATTC
>CAVCTM010000080.1:0-9098 GCA_963605115.1 Pseudobutyrivibrio sp.
CGCCGCCCGCCGATCTCCTGCGACAGGATCGGAAAATCCCGCCGCAATGCGGTGAAATCAGGCACAGCAGTCCCCTCCCCGCTCCAGCGCATCCGCCGCAAAGCAGCGAACGCGCTTTAAGATATAGCCCACGCCCTTCTGACGGCTCGACTCAAAGGTCTCCATATCCGCCCCTTCGGTCTGGAGAATCAGTTCGGCGTCACCCTCAAGTATGACTTTGATCCGGACAAGGGTCAGAAGATCACCTGCTGCCGCTTCTCCCCCGACGGAAGCAAGCTGTTCATCGGTCAGGGCGAAATCGTCTGCGGCGGCGGCTTCCGCCGCGGCAACTGCACCACGGCTGTTTTCTTCCGCGTGGCGGACCAGGAGGACTTCTTCCGCAAGCAGTGTCTCGTCGGCAACCCTGTGACGATGGTCTACGGCGACTACAACAGGCAAGCCCTCATCGACCTCGCAGACGTGCTCGGCATCGAGGCCGTCGTCGCGAAGTAAGACGCGCACGATGGACGACGCCGGAAAGGAACTGCTGCGTCGGAACCGCGCCGCAGCCGCCGAGGAGCTGACCGCCCTGCGCGGCGGCGCGGACCTGGCGCCGCCGGAGCTGGAAGCGCATCTGCGCCGCTCCATCCTCTGCAAATTTCAGCTCGACCCCGCCGAAACGGACTCCGACTCCATCGCGGAGATCACGGAGCTGAGCCTTGCAAAAACCGCCGGGATCGCGCGGGAGCTTGCCGAGCAGGTGGACAACGCCAAAAGCTGCGACGGCGCGACCTCCGCGATCGTGAAGAAGGCGCTGCTGCTGACCGCCATCCAGAACGGGCTCGGCATCACGCTGGACAAAAAACGCGCCGTTCGCTGCCAGACAGTCTCCGGGCTCGCCGTGCTGGTGCATGAGGCGCTCCGCACCTCAGATATCTGACATCTTTCTCCCCCTTTTACCATACCATCGGTTGACAAGAGCACACACCCCATAGCAAAGCCCGGAGCCTGTGCCGACATTCGGAACAGGCTCCGGGTCATTTTTCGGTTATTTGTCAGGAAAAATCAGATCCCTTGAGGATGTTGCATTGCAGATAGGCGATCTGGAGCCGCAGGCGGCAGGACGGGTCGTTCAGATCAAGACTGATCATCTCCTCAATGCGCTTGATACGGAATACACCGCCGCATCCAGATGGAAGCAGCAGTCCGCAATGCAGCTTGCCGCGAGCGGGCACTCCTTTTTCTCGCGCTGCATGATCTCCAGCACGCGCACTGTCTGCTGGTAGGCACTGCGCAGCCGCTTGAGATGCGTAAAGCGGGCGCTGATGCCGCAGCGCAGACCGTATTCCGGCAGAAATTCCCGCAGCAGGCGCTTCATCTCCGCGATCTGCTCCGCCGCGGTCTTTTTGTCCAGCAAATTCAGCAGCAGAATACTGCCGTGGTAATAGAGCACCTTGCCGGTCGGGAAGGTGTTCGCAAGTTCCTGCCCCAGCCGTCCGGTGGAATAGTTGCCGGAGAGCGTGACGGGAATATTGACGAGAACAAAAAGTCCCGTCGAGGAAAAAAAGCGCGTCCGGCGCAGTGCGCAGGATCGACACGCGGCTGACGCGCATCTCGTCCTCGTTCGGAAGGTCATACTCGCGCGGACTGCACTATTTTCCTGAGCTGCGGAGCACGTGATTCACAAAAGCGCGTTCACGAAAAACAGCGCCCCGATGGGGCGCTGTTTCAGTTTTTAATACCGCGGAAGCTTGACCTTCATCAGCCCGCCGCCGCAGATCAGGATGGGTACGAGGAGGATGGCGCTCATGACGAAGATGCTCATATAGTCGCCGCCGTGGGCGTCGAGGACGATGCCGGAGAAGGCGGAGATGAGCGCGCCGAGTCCCATGGAGAGGTTGGCAAAGCCGTAATTCGCGGAATAGTATTTTCCGCCGTAAACGCGCTTGATGGCGGCGGAATAGGCGCTGGAGCTGCCGCCGTAAGACACGCCGCCGAGGACGAGTCCGAGGATGATGAGCACGGCGGAGTTTGCCAGCGCACCGGCGATGAGCAGCGCGACGCCCGCGAGCATCAGCAGGCAGATCGTCAGGATGTTGCGGCGCAGCCCGGTCTTGTCGAGCAGCGCGCCGAGCAGCAGACTGCCGCCGGCGTTTGCCGGAGAAATGAGCATGCCCGCAAGCGCCGTGGCAGCGAAGGCGACGGCGACGCCCGCCGCGTGGTCAAGCAGGATAAAGCCGATGGCGCGCAGGCAGCCGTTCCAGATGAGCAGCAGCCAGAACGAGAGCTTTCTCGCCATCTCGCCGGTGCGGATGCCGCCCTCGTTCGTGAGGACCTTCAGCTCGCCGTTTGCGGGCAGGCAGAGGGACTTGCGGTCGCAGAGGATGCCCATCGCGATGATAAAGAGCCCTGCGCCGATGACGGCGAGGCTGTTCAGCGCGCCGAGCAGCGGCAGAATGCGCTGGCTCACCGCCGCGAGCACGAAGGAGCTGACGCCGAGGGACATAAACAGTGCGCCGGAGACGAGCCCCGCGTGGTCCGGGAACCACGGCAGCGTCGCCGACTGGACGAGGTTGATGCCCATGCCGACGCCGAAGGACGAGAGCATACCGAACAGCACGAGCACCATCAGGTAGCTCAGCGTGGGGTTGCCGAGCGGCAGCAGCGCGTAGCTGCCGAAGCCGATGCCCATCATGCAGGCGAGGGCAAAAAAGAGCCGGCGCATCGGGATGCGCTGGGCGAGCCGCCCGCCGATCAGGATGCCGAGGCAGACGAACACATTGTGGCAGCCGAACACGATGGAGAGCATGCCCTCCGTCCAAGCCGGGAAGAGCGCCAGCAGCGGCGCGCGGTAGACCGACCATGTGAACATGGCGCCGAGCAGGAAATTTGCCAGAATGCCCTCCACAAGGACGGGCCAGAGTTTTTTTCGCGTTGTCATTCGCTTTGCAGTTTCTCCTTTTATCTCTAAGCAGGGTAACGGCGCTGCCTTTCAGCAGCGCCGTTTTTCGTTCTCTATTGTACCGGAAGATTTGAAAAGATGCAATCATTTTTTCAGCGTGGAGTTTTGCAGCAGCTCCCGCGCCTCGGTCTCGCTGAGATCGTAGTGCCAGAACAGGCGGTAAAATGCCTGCGTCTCGGCGACCATATCGTAATCGAAAATGTCCGGATAGAGCAGATTGCCCAGCCAGCGGACGGCGAGGATGCGCTGGACGGAGGGCGGGCGGTCCATCCAGTTATAGGGTCCCATCGGGGCTTCGTAGACCGCACCCGTCTGCACGGCGCGGACGCCCGCCCACGCGGGATCGTCAAAGATCTCGTCAAAATTGCTCTCCGGCGCCAGGATAACGACCTCCGGGTCCCAGAGCAGGATCTGCTCCAGACTGACCTCCGTGCCGCCCTTGGAGGCGATGGCGGAGAGCGCCGCGACATTTTCCGCCCCGGCATGATCGAGCACCTCGGCGTGGAGACTGCCGGCGCCCATGACCTCCGTGCCGTATTCGCCCTGCGAATAGAGCACGCGGCGCTTTTCCGGGATGGCGGCGGTCTTCTCCGCCGCGTCGCCGAGGACGCCGCGGATATAGTCCGCGCATGCGCTCCCCTGCTCCTCTGCGCCAAGGAGCCCTCCCAGCGTTTCGTAGGCGTCCGCCATCGTGTCAATGCCCGCCTCGACAAAGATGACCGGGATGCCGGTCTTCTGCTGAAGCTCGTCCATATCGGCAGCGACGGACTCCTTCGCCTCGCCGATGTCGATGATGACATCCGGCGCGAGGGCGATGATCGCCTCATAGTTCACGGTGCTGCCGCCGCCGTAAAACTGGCCCGTGACGGGCAGGCCGTCCAGCCGGTCGTCCAGATAGCGCTTCTGGGTGCGCGTCAGCGCAGCGGAGAGGCTCGCGAGCTTTTCCGGGCAGAGCGTTGTCAGAATGATCTGGGCATAGGAGCCGGAGGGGACGACGGAGCCGATCTCCGCCGGGAGCGTCACGCTGCGGCCCGCGGAATCGGTAAACTCGCGCGTCTCCCCCGCCGCCTCCGGCGCGCCGGCGGCGCAGCCGCAGAGCAAAAGCGAGAGCGCGAGCAGGAGCGTAAGCAGCCGTTTCATGCCTTTTCCCTCTCAAACTCGATGCGGACAACGGAATACGCCCACTTGCTGCTCTCCGCCTCCGGAATGAGGACGCGGAGCGGGCGCTGGGCGTCCGCGAGCGGCTCGCTCCCGGCGGAGACGGCGAGCACGATCTCATAATCCGTCAGGTATTCGCCGCGGAGCACGACCTTGTAGCCGTCGGCGCAGAGAAAGCGGATCTTGTAAAAATCCGCCGCGGTGCAGCCGTACTGCGCGAGGAAGGTGTTCAGCAGCGGTCCGTAGGCGTTCACGGTGCCCGCCTTCGCCGTCGCGCCCGTGGCGGTGCGCGAAACGCAGTCGAGCGCCGCGAGCTCGGCTGGGGTGACGGTGAACTCCGCCTCCGTCAGACCCGCGACGGCGATGGGCGTCTCCGCATAGGCGGAGATGTCCGCCGTCTTTCTGCCGCAGGCGCACAGCAGCACCAGCAGCGCCGCGGCGAGCGCGGTGAGCTTAGCCTTCATTTTCCGTCACCATATAGAGCTTTCCGGTCGTCGGGTCGCGGTAGACCTTGCCGACCTCCTCGAACCGGGTATCATTGCCGCTGTCCTCGTCGTTCTTCTGCTCGCCGAAGCCGCCGACGTCCTCCGTGATCTCCTGCCCCTGCTCGACCGGGTCGATGCTGCCGGTGACGCCGGAGACGTCCACGTTCCAGTAAGTGATGAGCGCGAGCATCAGCCCGCAGGCGAACACGAGCATCACGTCCGCGAGGTTCGCCACGCCGTCCATCGGGTTCACGTCCTCCCCGTCGAAGGAGGAAACGGCGCCGAAGCGCCCTGTTCTGCGCCGTCTCATGCCCCCGCCTCCAGCGTCTCAAGCAGGCTTTCCGCCGCGGCGGAGAGCTGGCTCATATAGCGCGCGTACCAGCGGCGGCGGATGGCGGAGAGCAGCGTCGCGAGCGCGGCGGCGATGAGTCCGGCGATGGTCGTGTCGAACGCGGTCAGCAGGCTCGCCGAGAGCGTGTAGGTATCGCCGCGGCCGAGGGCGATGATGCCGGGACCGAGCGGAATGAGCGTGCCGAGCAGACCGAACATGGGTCCGAGCTTCATCACAAGGTCCGTGATGCGCACGCGCAGGGCGTAGTGCGCCTTTTCCGCCTCCAGCAGATCGCCCGCGAGCGCCTCGCGCTTGAGCGGGGAGAGATCGCGCTTTTCGCAGAGCGTCAGCAGCAGCCGCGTCTGGCGCGGGAGCAGCTTTGCCGCGCGGATGGCGTCTTCGGGCTTTTCGCCCGATTGCAGCGCGCTCAGCAGCGACGGCAGCTGGCGGCTGAGGTGCCGCCGCTCCGTGAAAACCTCTGCGATGAGCGTGCCAAGCATCACGAGCGAGACGCCGATCAGCACGAACAAAATGATGATCACCGGCGTTTCCATCGCCGATGCGAGCGCGCGGAGCGCGTTGTTTAAGGCAGTCGTGTTCATTTCTTTCTTCTCCCAAGCTCAAGATAAAATACCGCGGCGAAGCCCCCGCCGCTCAGCAGGAGCAGCGCAAGGGCGGAAAGCCCCACGGCACGGAGCGCGCCGGGAGTCTCGATGTTGCCGAGCTCCGTCGCGGTCTCGCTCATTTCATAAACGCGCCAGTTCTGAACGCCGCCGGTGTTGGGCGGCGCCCAGACCTCCGGCTCGCGGATCTGCTCCTGCGGCGGCTCGATCGGGTCCGGGTCGGGCTGCGGCTCCGGTTCCACGGGCGTCACCTCCACGGGCACCTCGCTCGGCGCGGGCGGCGCGCTCGGCTCCGGCGGTGCGGTGGGCTGCTCCGCGGGCGGGTCGGCAGGACCTTCTCCCCCGCCGCCGATGGGGTCCACGGGACCTGCCGGCGTTCCAGCGATGCCTGTGACCTCGATCGTGGTAGTCACGCCGGCGAATTCCGCCGTGATGACCGCCGTGCCCTCGCCGACGAGGGTGATGTTGCCCTCCTCGTCCACGGTCGCGACGGATTTGTCGCTGCTCGACCAGTGAACGGTCTCGTTCGCGAGCACGGTCTCGTCCGCACTGACGCTCGGCTGGGTGCGGAGCACACTGCCGATCTCGCCTTCGAGGACGCTCTCGTCCACCGTGATCGTCGGCGCGCCGCCGAGCTCCACGACGATCTCGTGGATCCACTTGGCGCTGCGCGACGCGGTGCGCTCCCAGCCGTTCGTCTGACCGAAAATGAGGCGGAAGCGCGTGTTGGTGTTCAGGTTGGAAAAGTCGCTGCCGAAGGTCGCGCCCGCGATGCGGCGGTTCCAGTCGTCGGCGAGGGCGATGAGTGTATCGACGAGCTCGCCGTAGCTCGTGGCGAGCTCGTTGCCGACGCCCTCCTCGTCGTCCCAGTTGTCCGGGAGCGAATAGAAGCAGTAGCGCGGCGTGTCGATGAGCGCTTCCTTCGTGTAGCTCGTGTAATAGTCGGACTGCTTGTCGCGCGTCCAGAAATAAAAGGTGCGGATGCTGCCGAGGTCGATCCCGGCGGCAGCCATCAGGTCGGAAAGCCGGACGCCCGCAACGTGGTCGATAACGACGTCCGGCATATTGTCGATAAACGTATAGTCGGCGTAAACGACATCCATCGCCCAGAGCTCGTCGAGCGTGAACACCGCCTTTTCGTAATACGGTCCGCCGAAGTAGCCGACCTTGATGGTCAGCGTGTCGGCGGCGTAGCCGTTGAAGGCGTCCTCGTCCTCCGCCGCGGCGGGGAGGGCAAGCAGCAGCATCAGCGCCGTGAGCAGTGCGAATATCCGTTTTTTCAAGCTCTGCTCCCCTCCTCTCCGTTCAGCCAGTCCGCAAGGGCGCCCGCCGCGGCGAGCGCGGCGGCGTCCTCACGGGCAGGGAGCGTGTCCGTCCGGCGTGAGAGGACCGTGTGGTCCTCCCAGCCGGAGGCGTTCAGCATTTTGAATAGCGCGATGGCGTGGCGGCGCGCGCCGTCCTCATTTCCCTTGCCGCCCGCCGTCAGAAGCAGCGCGGCGCGCTTCGGGCGCAGCGGCAGCGGCTCTTTCAGAAAATACGTCGCCGCGTGCCAAGGCTGCAATCGGCTCATCAGGCTCAGCACCGGACCGGGAAAGGTTCCGAACCAGACCGGCGCGGCGAGGACGACGTTGTCGAAATCGTCGGCATACAGCCGGTCCATATCGTCGCGCACGGCGCATTTTCCGGTCGTCCAGCACCGGCGGCAGTCCGCGCAGGGCGCAATGCGGGCGCGGAACGCCGAGAGCTCCCGGACCGGACCGCGCAGGCGGCGGCGCAGGGCGGCGATGAGCGCCGCGGTGTCGCCGCCCGGACGGGGCGAGCCGTTTAAAATGAGGGTGGAACGCTCCAAAGGTGATTGCTCCTTTTGCTGTTATTTCTCCGCGAACTTCTCGATGAAGCGCATCAGGATCGTCGCGACCTCGGCGCGGGTGGCGTCGCCCTGCGGGACGATCGTCGTCTCGGTTCTGCCGAGGATGAGGCCCTCGGCGTTCGCCCATTCGAGCGCAGCCGTCGCCCAGCCGCTGATCTCGGCGTAGTCCGCGTAATCGCTCAGGGACTTGTCCGCGGTGGTGTCATACTGTTTCCACGTCGCGTAGCGCAGCAGGATCGTCGCCATCTGCTCGCGGGTCACGAGGTCGTTCGGACCGAACGTGCTGCCGTAGCCCTTGACGATCTCGTTCTCCGCCGCCCACGCGACAGCCTTGGCGTACCACTGCTCCGCGTCAACGTCGGTGAAGTCGGCAGACGCAGCCGTCTCCGGCTCGCCTTCAAGACGGTACAGCACCGTCACGAGCATCCCGCGGGTCATCGCGGTATTCGGCGCAAACTCGGTGTCGGAAACGCCGTTGAAGAGCTTGTTCTCGTAGGCATAGCGGATCGCGTCGAGCGCCCAGTGGTCAGTGACATCGGTGAACGGGAGGTCAGTCTCGACAGGCTTCACGGGCTCCGGATCGGGCTCAGAGCCACCGGTGCTCTGCCAGTAGAGGACCGGGTAGCCGCTGTTGACGCCGTCCGTGTCCGCGGCGAAGGCGGAGCCGAGCAGTTCGAGCATTTCGGCGCTCTTCAGCTCTGCGGAGCTCTTCTCCATGACAGAGTCAAGGGTCTTGTTGTAAACGCCAACGTCGGCGCTGCCGCGGAGCCAGCAGCATTTTTCGTAGGTGTCGCCGCCGTTCGCGGAGGCGATGGCTGCCGTGGTGTTGCCTGCGGGCGCGGTGATCTTTCCGATGTTGTAGCAGTTGATCACCGTCGCCTCGCTGCTGCCGGCGATGCCGCCGGTCATGCCGGTCCGGTAGGTCGTCTCAACATTGCCGGCATTGTAGCAGTCACGGATGGTGACGCTGTTCCATGCCGCGCCGCAGATACCGCCGACGCCCTTGGAGTCGGTGCCGGTGACGGTCGCGAAATTGGCGCAGCGCTCGATGAGCTTATCCTCGCCCTGTCCCGTCTTGCCGACGACGCCGCCGACGGAGCGGTTGGCTTTGACGCTGCCGTAAACCGCGACGTCGCGCACCGTCGCGCCGGTGTTGGGAATGGTGTTTCTCTCGTTGTCATGCACGCCGAGGCGTCCGATGAGACCAACGGACTGTCCGTCGCCGTAGTTGCCGGTGGAGCAGTGGCGGTCGCAGTAGATCGTCACGGAGTGACCCTGCCCGTCGAACACGCCGCAGAAGGAGGCATCGATGCGGGTGGTGCTGTCGTTCGGGGTCATGAGGTACTGACCGCCGATGGGCATGTAGTTGTTGTCCTCGCCCATGTCGATGTCCGCCGTGAGGTAAACGGTCTTGCCGGCGAAGTTATCGCTGCCGTAGTAATAGGTGGAGGTGGACTTGTTGTTGCCGTTCGGACCGCTGTCCTCGCTCTCGACCTTGTGCGCGACGATATAGCTCGTGTCGCCCTTGAAGGTGTCGATCTCCTTATTATACAGCCCGTTCACGATCGCCGCAAGACCCGCGAGCTGCGCCGGGGTGGAGATGTAGAGCTCCGTCGCGTCCGGATCATACCAGCTGACGTCGATGCTGCGGCCGTCCCAGACCGGGGCGTTGACGTCGCCCTTGTCGGGG
>CAVCTM010000081.1:0-9018 GCA_963605115.1 Pseudobutyrivibrio sp.
CCTCGCCGTCGATCGTGATGCTGCCGGAGTCGACCGCAAACACGCCGGCGACGGCATTGAGCATCGTGCTCTTGCCCGCGCCGTTGCCGCCGATGACGGTGACGAAATCGCCCTCGCGCAGCGTCAGGTTCAGCCCGTTCAGCGCCGTTTTCGCGTTCACGGTGCCGGGGTTGAAGGTTTTGTAAACGTCCTTGATCTCAAGCATGGGGCGCCGCCTCCTTTTTCTGCTTGGTGTGGTGCAGCCGGCTCTTCCAGTGCGGAACGGAGAGGAACAGCGCCACGATGAGCGCCGTCAGGAGCTTCAGATCGTTCGTGTTCAGACCGAGCTGGAGCACGAGCTGGAGCACGAAGTAATAGATCACCGCGCCGATGGCGACGGCGGCGAGCTTCAGCGCGAAGTTGCGGAAGAGCTTGCCGAACACGACCTCGCCGATGATGACGGCGGCGAGCCCGATGACGATCGCGCCGCGGCCCATGTTGACGTCCGCCGCGCCCTGAAACTGGGCGAGCAGCGCGCCGGAGAGGGCGACGAGCCCGTTGGAGAGCATCAGACCGAGCACGACGCAGCCCTTGGTGCTGATGCCCTGCGCCCGCGCCATCGCCGGGTTCGCGCCCGTCGCGCGCAGCGCGCAGCCGCGCTCCGTGCCGAAGAACCAGTAGAGCAGCGCGATGACCACCGCGAGGAAGATGAGCAGCAGCGGCAGCGGGTTTTTGAGCGTCAGGTCCCGGACAAAGCGCTGGGAGACGAGCAGGGGGTATTTGTCAACGCCGACCGCCTGATTTGCCTTGCCGCCTAAGATGCGCAGGTTGACGGAGTAGAGCGCGAGCTGGGTCAGGATGCCGGCGAGGATCGCCGGAATGCCGCAGCGGGTGGTGAAGAGCCCGGTGACGAGACCGGCGAGCATGCCGGCGGCAAAGGCGCCGAGCAGCGCGAGCCACGGGTCCACCCCGGCGCGGATGAGCATAACGGCGACGGCGCCGCCCGTCGCGAACGAGCCGTCCACCGTCAGGTCCGCGATGTCGAGGATGCGGAAGGTGATGTAAACGCCGATGGCCATCAGGCCCCAGATCAGCCCCTGCGCGGCAGCGCCGGGCAGCGAGTTCAGCAGTGCTGTGATGAAGCTCATGGTGGGTTCAGTCCTCTCTCAAAAAAGTTCGGGACTTTAAAGGCTCCCCTGTGCAAGGGGAGCTGGCGCGCGAAGCGCGACTGAGGGGTTGTAAGCCCACGAAAACGCCGGGCTCGGATGTTCCCTACAAAATATCACCGGAAGCTTGGTTGTTGACGGAAGCTTACAACCCCTCAGTCAGCCTTCGGCTGACAGCTCCCCTTACACTTCGGGAGCCTTTAAAATCGCCGCTTCCGGATGGACCCATAGCGCATGAGCCCATCCGGGAAAAACGCTTCTTACGCGTCAGCCCTCGATCGCGGTGTAGCCGTCGAGCGGGGTGATGCCGAGCTGCTCGCAGATGCTGGCGTTATACTTCGGGGTGGCATCCGTGAACTCGACGGGCATTTCGGAGATGTTTGCCTCGCCGGTCAGGATCTTCGCCGCCATTTCGCCGGTGGTGACGCCGAGGTCGTAGTAGCTGATGGAGAGCGTCGCGACGCCGCAGCCGGAGCAGATACCCTCCTCGCCCGCGATGACGGGGACCTTGGCGGGGATGACGACGTTCGCGATCGCCTCGGTGTTCGCGGCGGCGGTGTTGTCGGTCGGGATGTAGATGACGTCGCTGGCGTCGGCAGCCTTCTGGCTGACGGAGGAGACGTCGTTGCTGTCGGTGAAGGCGAATTCCTCGGTCTCAACGCCGGCGTCGTTCAGATACTTTGCGACCTCCTCGATCTGGTAGCGGGAGTTGGCCTCGGCGGAGCAGAACAGCAGACCGACCTTCTTCGCCTCCGGGAACCAGTCGAGGATCATCTGCGCCTGCTTGCTCAGGTCGGCGAGGTCGGAGGTGCCGGAAACGTTGCCGCCGACGGTGCCGCTGAAGTCATCGAGGTCCAGCGCGACGGAGTAAGCCGTGACGGAGGTGCCGAGGATGGGAACGGAGTCCGTCGCGGAGACGGCGGCGGTCAGCGCCGGGGTCGCGTTCGCCATGATGAGGTCGACGCCCTCGGAGAGGAAGCCATTGACGATGGTGCCGCAGTTCACGGAGTCGCCGGAGGCGTTCTGGACCTTGATGGTAACGGCGTCGCCCAGCGCGTCGGTCAGCGCGTCGACAAAGCCCTGCGTCGCGGCGTCGAGCGCGGCGTGCTGCACGAGCTGGCAGACGCCGACGGTGTAGGTCTTGGTCTCCGTGCCGGTGTCGGCGGGAGCGGCGGAGGGCTTGACGTCCGAGCCGCTCACGGGCGTGTCCGTCTTGCCGCCGCAGGCGGCAAGACCGAGCGCCAGAACAGCGACCAGCAGCAGTGCGATCAGTTTCTTTTTCATTTTGATTGTTCTCCTTTATGTGCGGAATTTTTGTTGACAAAATAAAAATCAGGGGGTCTTTGTCCGCGGAACAAAAACTCCCTGCTTCTTACTGACTTGAAGTGTCAAAGGAAATTCTTATTGACAAACGGACGGACCGGGTTTTTCGGCACGGTAAGCAAAGCCCGCAAAAAAGCGGACCGGATAGGCGTAATAAAACATCTCGGCGCTGCGCAGCTTTTTCATTGGGCTCCATGCTCCTTTCCCGCCGTCCCCGGCGTTTCCTCTGATGGTTCGCATTATATGGCTTTAAATCGCAAAAGTCAAGCGTAAACTTTGACAAATCCCACCGCTTTTTGAGGGGGATTTGTCGGCAAAATGGGAAAAAGACGAAAGGCGGGGACTTTTTGCCCGCCTTTGTGATATACTGATCCCATCGTAAAGCATGGAAAGGAGAACCGACAATGACAAAAATCTTATTCGTTTGCCACGGCAATATCTGCCGGAGTCCGATGGCGGAGTTTGTGATGAAGGATCTGGTGAAAAAGGCGGGGCTGGAGGCGCAGTATTTCATCGCTTCCGCGGCGGCGACGCGGGAGGAGATCGGCAATCCGGTCTATCCCCCGGCGCGGCGCATGCTCGCCGCGCACGGCATCTCCTGCGCAGGCCACGCCGCGCGCCAGCTCACGTGCGCGGACTACACGGCGTTTGACCTGCTCGTCGGTATGGACGATGAGAATCTTCGCGACATGCGAAGCATCTGCGGCGGCGACCCGGAGGGGAAAATATCGCGCCTCTTGGACCACACCGCCCGCCCCGGCGACGTTTCCGACCCATGGTACACCGGCGACTTTGAAGCCACATGGCGCGATGTCGCGGAAGGCTGCGCCGCGCTGCTTGCCGAGACGAGAGAATAAGGCAAAGCCCCCGCCAAAACCGGCGGGGGCTTTGATCTTATTCAGAGGGCTCCTTCCAACCGCCGGCGTCCAGATTTTTGGGCATGGCGGGCGGTGCGGCGGGGGCGCTGGGGGCAGCATGGGCGGGCTCTTCCGGTATGCGCAGGGGACCCGCGGCTGGGAAGCTTCCTGCCTTGACCTCGCCGGGGTCTTTCGGCTCGGTTTCATCCCTCAGCATATTATAGAGCTTCTCGCAGTATTTTCCGGCGCGCGCGGAGTTCTTTTTCGTCTCCTCGGAGCTCTCGACGAGCTCGCCGAAGCCGGAGAGAAACAGGGAACTGATATAAGAGAGCAGCGGACCGCCGAGCAGGAGCGGCCAGAAGATCGCAGGGATGATCCCCCAGCGGGATTTCCCGACCGTGAATGCCAGAATGACGAAGAGAATGGTAAATACCCAGAAGCAGACCTTCGCCAGTATTTTGATCTTTTGTCCGGCGTTTTCAAACATTACGAGTTACCTCCAAAAGGAAAAATACGCAGGGGGCGTTAAACCCGTCGTTATAAGGCGCGGCGGGAGAGGGGAACCCGGCTCTGCATTTCCGTCAGTTGACGCTTTTCCCCTCCTCCGCGAGCTCGCGGTCGGCGATGCGCTCGACCTCCTCCCATGTGAGGTCCGAGCCTGTGGAGGCGCGCTTGCCGCCGTTGCAGGCGCAGAGGGACAGGAGGAGCAGCGCGGTCAATATCATAGCGGTCAGTTTCTTCATCGGAGTCTTCCTTGTTCGATCAGATTTTCCCGGCATCTGCTATTATGCCCCAAAACCCGCCCGATTTCAAGCATGAATTTTTCCGGGCGGCGGCTTGCAAATTCCGGGGAGATGGTTTATTATTTCCACTGTATCAGATATTTACACATACCGGAGGAACATTTCTATGCGAGCGATCATGAACGTCGTCGGACCCGACCGGGTCGGCATCATCGCGGGCGTCAGCGCGCTTTTGGCGGAGCTGAACATCAACATTCTGGACCTCAGCCAGACCATCATGGGCGGCATGTTCACCATGACGCTGCTGGTGGACACCGCCGGCGCGTCGGCTTCGTTCGAGGACATCCGCGCCGCTCTCTCCGACCATGGCGCGCGCGAGGGGCTCAGCATCCGCATCCAGCGGGAGGACACCTTCACCGCGATGCACCGCATCTGAGGGGAGGGGGCTTTTTTCCATGCTCAACCAGTCCGACATCCTCCAGACGCTGGACATGATCGACCATCAGCATCTGGATATCCGCACCGTCACGATGGGCATCTCCCTGCGCGGCTGCGCCCACCCGGACATCGACGAGTGCGCGCGCCGCGTCTATGACAAGATCTGCCGCCGCGCCGAACGCCTCGTCGCGACCGGCGAGGCGATCGAGAGCGAATACGGCATCCCCATCGTCAATAAGCGCATCTCCGTCACGCCCATCGCCATGGTCGCCGAGAGCTGCGAGAGCGCCGACTATGCGCGCATCGCCCGCGCGATGGACGCCGCGGCGCGGGCATGCGGCGTGAACTTCATCGGGGGCTACAGCGCCCTCGTCCACAAGGGCTGCACCGTCGGCGACGAGCGGCTCATCGCCTCCATCCCGGAGGCGCTCGCGGCGACGGAGCTCGTCTGCTCCAGCGTCAACGTCGCGACGACGAAGGCGGGCATCAATATGGACGCCGTGGCGCGGATGGGGCGCATCGTCAAGGAGACCGCCGCGCGCACCGCGGACCGGGACGGGCTCGGCTGCGCCAAGCTCGTCGTGTTCGCGAACGCGGTGGAGGATAACCCGTTCATGGCGGGCGCGTTCCACGGTGTCGGCGAGCCGGAGTGCGTCATCAACGTCGGCGTCTCCGGTCCCGGCGTCGTCCACGCGGCGCTGAAGGCGGTCCCCGGCGAGAGCTTCGACGTCGTGGCGGAGACGATCAAAAAGACCGCCTTCCGCATCACGCGCATGGGCCAGCTCGTGGCGCAGGAGGCGAGCGCGCGGCTCGGCGTGCCCTTCGGCGTCGTGGACCTCTCCCTCGCGCCGACTCCCGCGGTGGGGGACAGCGTGGCGCGCATTTTAGAGGAGATGGGGCTCGAAGTCTGCGGCACCCACGGCACGACGGCGGCGCTCGCGCTGCTCAACGACGCGGTGAAAAAGGGCGGCGTGATGGCGTCGGGGCATGTCGGCGGGCTCTCCGGCGCGTTCATCCCCGTCAGCGAGGACGAGGGCATGATCGCCGCCGCCGAGCGCGGCACGCTCTCGCTCGAAAAGCTGGAGGCGATGACGACGGTCTGCTCCGTCGGGCTCGACATGATCGCCGTCCCCGGCGACACGAGCGCGGAGACGATCTCCGCCATCATCGCGGACGAGGCGGCGGTCGGCGTCGCGAACAGCAAGACCACCGCCGTGCGCCTCATCCCCGCGCCGGGCAAGCGCGTCGGCGACCGCGTGGAGTTCGGCGGACTGCTCGGCAGCGCCCCGGTCATGCCCGTCCGCGGCGAGTCCCCCGCCGCCTTCATAGCCCGCGGCGGAAGGATCCCCGCCCCGCTGCAAAGCCTGAGGAACTGACGCACACACTCTTGGCTCCCCTTACACAGGGGAGCCTTTAAACGAAAACCGAACAAAACTGTAAGAACTCCGCCGGGAAATGTAAGCCGCTGCTATGGCTTGCGTTTCCCGGTTTTGATAGGATAGGGATAGACCAAGGAAAAGGAGCAAAGACATTATGAGTTCTATTTTGACTGTTGAAAATCTGAAGAAGGTCTATTCCAGCCGCCTCGGTGGGGAGAAGGTGGAGGCGCTGCGGAGCGTCAGCTTCGCCGTGGAGCAGGGCGAGTATGTCGCCATCATGGGCGAGAGCGGCAGCGGCAAGACCACGCTGCTCAATATCCTCGCCGCGCTCGATAAGCCCACCGCGGGCAGCGTGCGCTTGGACGGGCGGGACATCTCCGCCATGCGCGAGGGCGACGTCGCCGCCTTCCGGCGGCAAAACCTCGGCTTCGTGTTCCAGGAGTTCAACCTGCTGGACACGTTCACGATCGAGGACAACATCTATCTGCCGCTCGTGCTCTCCGGGCGGAGCTACCGCGAGATGCACGACCGGCTCATCCCGCTCGCGCGGGAGCTCGGCATCGCGGAGCTGCTGAAAAAATACCCCTACGAGGTCTCCGGCGGCCAGAAGCAGCGCGCCGCGGTCGCCCGCGCGCTCATCACGGAGCCGCGTCTGCTGCTCGCCGACGAGCCGACCGGCGCGCTCGACTCCCGCGCCTCGGACGAGCTGCTGCGGCTTTTCGCCCGCATCAACGCGCGGGGCCAGACCGTCCTGATGGTGACCCACTCCGTCCGCGCGGCGAGCACCGCCGGGCGCGTGCTCTTCATCCGCGACGGCGAGGTCTTCCACCAGCTCTACCGCGGCGGCGACACGGACGAGCAGCTTTACCAGAAGATCTCCGACACGCTGACACTCCTTGCGACGGGCGGTGATCGCGGATGAAAAACCTCGGCTTTTATCCCCGCCTCGCCTTCGACGGCATCCGCAAAAACTCCCGCATGTACGTCCCCTATCTGCTCACCTGCGTTCTGATGGTGTGCATGCACTATATCCTGCTCGCGCTCTCCGCCGAGGTGCAGCTGCGCCGGATCCGCGGCGCGGGCTCGCTCGGCGCGATCCTCTCGCTCGGCGCGGCGGTGGTGCTCGTGTTCTCGCTGCTGTTCCTGTTTTATACGAACGCCTTCCTGATCCGCCGCCGCAAGCGGGAGTTCGGGCTTTACAGCGTGCTCGGCTGCGGCAAGCGCGACCTCGCGCGCATCCTCACGTGGGAGAGCCTGCTCTCCGGCGCGATGGCGCTCGCCGCGGGGCTTGCCCTCGGCATCGTGCTGAGCAAGCTCGCGGAGCTTGGACTGACGCGGCTGCTCGGCGCGGAGGCGGACTTTTCCCTGCGCGTGGATCTCTTCGCCCTGCGCGAAACGGCGTGGCGCTATGCCGTCATTTTCGCGATGATCTGGCTCTCCGCCGTCGTACGCGTGGAGCGCGCGAGCGCCGTGAGCCTGCTGAAAAGCGAGAGCGCCGGCGAAAAGCCGCCGCGCGCGAACTGGGTCGCCGCCGTGCTCGGCGCGGCCGTCCTCGCCGCGGCTTATTATCTCGCCGTCAGCATCGAGAGCCCGCTGGACGCGATGCTCTGGTTTTTCGTCGCGGTCATTCTCGTCATCGTCGGCACCTATCTGCTGATGATCTCCGGCTCCGTGGCGCTCTGCCGCGCCTTGCAGCGCAGCAAGCGGTATTATTACCGCCCGAACCACTTCGTCTCCGTCTCGTCCATGGCTTACCGCATGCGGCGCAACGGCGCGGGGCTTGCCAGCATCTGCGTCATCGCCACGATGGTGCTCGTGATGATCTCGTCCACCTCCTGCCTCTATTTCGGCGCGGAGGACTCCCTGCGCACGCGCTATCCGCGCGAGGAAAACCTCGTCGTCTACTTCGACGCCGAGGCGGACATGACCCCGACGGCGGACATCTTCCGCCGTGCCGCGGCGGAGACCGCGGGGCAGAGCGGCGCGGAGATGCAGAATGTGCAGGATGTGCGCTGCGCCAACATCACCGGGCGGCTTTCCGGCGACACGCTCACCTGCAACGCCGCGGCGGTGGACAGCGGCTTTGGCTACGGCGATCTGCGCGACGTCTATTTCGTCCCGCAGGCGGACTATAACGCCCTCACGGGCGAGAGCATCTCCCTCGCCCCCGGCGAGACCGCCCTGCGCACGGACCGCTGCACCTATTCCGGCGATACGCTGCGCTTCGCCGAGAGCGGGCTCAGCCTCCGCGTCGCGGACAGCCGGAAGGCGGACATCTCGCTCTCCATGACGGACGTGCAGGTCGTGGCGGCGATCATCGCCGTCGTGCCGGACCTTGCCGGCATCGCCGCCGCCTTTGAGGGCAGCAGCCCGGAGCCGAGCCTGCGCTGGACTTACGGCTTCGACACCGGCCTCGCCGACGCGCAGCAGAGCGCGCTCGGCGCGGCGCTTTCCGACCGTATCTCCCGGTTCGGCGAAGCCGACGGCGTGGACTACATCTACTTCCGCACGGACGTCCGCGCCGACGGCAGCGACGACTTCTTCGGCAGCTACGGCGGACTGTTCTTCCTCGGCATCGTGCTGAGCCTCGTGTTCTCCCTCGCTGCGGTGCTCATCATCTATTATAAGCAGCTCTCCGAGGGCTACGAGGACCGGGCGCGCTTTTCCATTATGCGCAAGGTCGGCATGACGCGGCGCGAGATCCGCCGCAGCGTTGATTCCCAGCTGCTGACCGTGTTCTATCTCCCGCTCGTCTTCGCCGCGGTCCACCTCGCCTTCGCCTTCCCGATGATCCGCCGGCTGCTCCTGCTCTTCTCGCTCACAAACGTGGGGCTCTTCGCCGCCACCACCGGCATCGGCTTCGCCGCCTTCGCCCTGCTCTATGCGCTCGTCTACCGCCGCACGAGCAGCGCGTACTACGCGATCGTCAGCGGCGGGGAGGAGTAAAGGCGTTTCTCGCCCCAAAGGGCGAGGGGAAAGCTTGATTTGAACGCGCCTACGGGCGCTAAGATTTAATATGTTTCGCGTCCGCAGGACGCGACCTTCTTTCCCCCTGTGCCCTAAAGGACTAGCGCCTGCGGCGCGTCGGGGAAAGAAGGCAAAGGCACAGTTAAGGAGGGACCCTTTCGATTGG
>CAVCTM010000082.1:0-8995 GCA_963605115.1 Pseudobutyrivibrio sp.
AACCCCTCAGTCGCGCTTCGCGCGCCAGCTCCCCTTGCACAGGGGAGCCTTTAAATTCCTGCGCAACATCTTGCTTTCGGCGCAAAAAGATGCTAACATATCTTGTGATACCCGAAAAAATCCGGCGGCGGGGAAAAAGATGGTAAAATGATGCAAATACCTGCTTAAATATTTTTTGCAGAAGGGTGAAACTTTTTTCCTTCTGCTGCGTCTAATATGGGCAGCAGGGAAAATTTTTGAGCCTGAAAAAAACAGGAGGACATAAGAAAATGAAAAAGGTACAGCGCATTCTGACGCTTTTGCTCGCGCTCAGCCTTGCGGTCGGTCTTTTTGCCGGCTGCGGCAAGCAGAATGACGATCCCAAGCAGACGGACGACCCCACCCAGCCGACGGAGACGCCGGAATTTACCTACGTTCCGTCTTACATCTCCCTGAACGACAGCTTTGAAAACGGCTTCGACTCCGTGAACGTTGTCGGCGACAAGCTGCTCGTCAGCAGCTATGAGCGCGTCGATAAGCCCGCGACCGGCGACGAGCCTGCCGACGGCGAGGACGGCGTTCAGCCGCTCGACGGCGAGGAGCCGACCGAGGACGTCATTGCGATCGACGACCCGTATGTCGGGAGCGGCTGGAACTATGAGGAGGTCTACTACTGGCTCACGCTCGACGGCACCGCGACGAAGATCGAGGGCATGAAGGCGATGGAGATCCCCGAAGGCTTCGACCCGGACTCCACCAGCGTCTGGACCTCCAACATCGCCGTGATGGACGACGGCAGCATCGTGACGCTCGAACAGGTCTATGCCCAGATCTATAACGGACCGGACGGCGTGGAGAAGTACACCGACGAGTGGTGGAACAACGTTGAGACCCGCGAGATGTACTTCATCCGCAAGATGGACGCCGAGGGCAACGAGACCCAGCGCCTCGACCTCACCGAGATCACCGACCGCTACACCGAGGAGCAGGGCTACTTCTATCTGAGCAGCCTCACCGTCGGCGGGGACGGCAACTTCTATCTTCAGACCGACGGCGGCGTGCTCGTCGTGAGTCCGGAGGGCGAGGAGCTCTATCTCGTGGGGCTTGAAAACGGCTGGATCAACTCCATGTTCCGCACCGCGGACGGCAAGGTCCGCGTCATCTACTACGACGACAGCGCCAGCAGCGCCTCCTCCGGCAGCGACATCGGCATTGCAGCCGCGGGCAGCACGCCGGCGGTCCGCAGCGGCGGCTATGTCATGGCGGCGATCGACGCGGAGACGAAGTCCCTCGTGGACGTCCGCTCCGCGGGCATGGCCGGCAACTACAATCTGGTCGCCGGCGGCGGCGACTACGACGCCTATTACACCAACGGCTCCAACTTCTACGGCTTCGATTTCGAGACCGGCGAGTCCGCCAAGGTCCTCAACTGGATCAACTGCGACGTGGACACCCGCTACATGAGCACCCGCAACATCGGCGTGCTGGACGACGGCCGCATCATCGGCGTGGAAAACCGCTGGTACATCACCAATGCGGATACCGGAGCCGGCCGCTCGGAGACGAACCTCGTCATCCTGGAAAAGAAGCCTTACAGCTCCCTCCCGCAGCGCACCACCGTTACTTATGCCTCCCAGTATCTCGATTACCGCACCCGCAGCGCCATCATCGACTTCAACCGCAGCAGCGGCGAATACCGCATCGAGGTGCAGGATTACTCCGAGTACAACACCGAGGAGGATTATTCCGCCGGTCTCACGAAGCTGAAGACCGAGATCATGTCCGGCAAGGTGCCCGACATCATCGACCTGAACGGTCTGCCGCTCGACGAGCTTGCCAGCAAGGGCATCCTCGCCGATCTCTACACCTTCATCGACAGCGACAGCGAGCTGGGCCGCGAGGACCTCTTCCAGAGCGTGCTCGGTGCGATCGAGACCGACGGCAAGCTCTACCGCACCGCGACGGGCTTTGCGATCCAGACCGTTCTGGGCGCGCCCAGCGTCGTCGGCGATGAGCCGGGCTGGACGCTCGATGAGTTCAACGCCGCGCTCGCCAAGATGCCGGAGGGCTGCACGCCCTTCAGCGAGGACACGACCCGCGATGTCATCCTCCGCGTCATGCTTTCCCTCGAAATGGGCGAGCTCGTGAACTGGAGCACCGGCGAGTGCAAGTTCGACAGCGAGAGCTTCAAGAGCATCCTGGAGTTCGCCGCCCAGTTCCCGGAGACCTTTGACTACGAGGGCTACGAGTGGACCGACGAGACCGACCGCATCGCGAGCGGTCAGCAGATGCTGATGACCATGTATCTGAGCGACTTTGAGTCCAGCCGTATGTATGCAGCCATCTTCGGCGGCGACGTGACCTATATCGGCTACCCGGTCAGCGAGGGCGTGGGCAATATGCTGCAGATCGACGACAACGGTCTCGCCATCAGCGCGAAGAGCGCCAATCAGGACGCCGCGTGGCAGTTCGTCCGCCAGTTCTTCACCGAGAAGTATCAGACCGAGAACACCTACTCCTTCCCGACCAACAGGGCTGCCTTCGACGCGAAGCTGAAGCAGGCGATGACCCCGGTCTGGCGCACGGACGAGAACGGCAACTACGTCCTCGACGAAAACGGCAACAAGATCGAGGAGTCTCAGGGCACCTGGGGCTGGGGCAACATCACCGTTGAGATGTACGCCCTGACGCAGGAGGAAGCCGACTCCATCGTGGACGTCATCAACTCCACCACCCGCGTTTACTCCTACGACGAGGACATTATGGACATCATCACCACCGAGTCCGCCGCGTTCTTCGCCGGACAGAAGAGCGTGGACGAGGTTGCGAAGCTCGTCCAGAGCAAAGCCAACATCAAGGTCAACGAGCGCCGCTGACCCTCCGAGAGAAATCATCATTCAGAACCGACACTGCCCCGGCGTCCCAGCTTTCCGGACGCCGGGGCAGAGAGAGGCTTTTCCATGAAAACGAAAAGGCAAATGAGATTCAGCGTGAAGATGAAGGACTTTCTGCGGAGCCTGTGCTTTCTGAGCCCAAGCTTCCTCGGCGTCTGCCTGTTCTTCATCGCGCCCTTCGGCGTCGTGATCTATTATTCCGTCACGGACCCCGCCGGCGCGTTCACCGGACTTGAAAATTTCATCACGCTCATCAAAAACCCGATCTTCCGCTTAGCGGCGAAGAACACGGCGACGTTTTCCGTCATCGCCGTGCCGCTCGCGGTCATTCTCGCCATCGTGCTCGCGCTGATGCTGGAGTGCCGCATCCCGCTCAAGAGCCAGTTCCGGACGTTTTTCCTGAGCCCCATGATGGTCCCCGTCGCGTCCATCGTGCTCATCTGGCAGGTGCTGTTCAACAATAACGGCACCGTCAACCAGCTCGTGACGCTCTTCGGCGGACAGGCGGTGGACTGGCTCAACAGCGACTACTGCCAGCTTGTGGTCATTCTGCTTTTCCTCTGGAAAAACCTCGGCTACAATATGATCCTGTTTATGGCGGGGCTTGCCAACATTCCGCGCGAGCTGCTCGAGGTGGCGGACGTGGAGGGCGCCTCCGGCGCTTATAAGTTCTTCGCCATCAAGCTGCGCTACTTATCGCCGACGGTGCTGTTCGTGACGATTTTGTCCCTCATCAACTCGTTCAAGATCTTCCGCGAGGTCTATCTGCTCGCCGGGTCTTATCCATACGACGGGCTCTATACCTTGCAGCACTTTATGAACAACATGTTCAACTCGCTCAACTATCAGCGCCTTTCCGCCGCGGCGGTCATCATGGCGCTCGTGATGGTGGTGCTCATCGCGCTCCTCTTCGCGCTGGAGAACTGGTTCGGAAAGGACGTGGAGGGATGAGAAAAAATCACTACGCGGGCCGCGCGATCCTCTTTTTCGTCTGCGCGTTTTTCGCCATTTTGTTCCTGCTGCCGACGGTGCTGACCATCACGAACTCGTTTATGTCCGAGTCCGAGATCAAGAGCAACTACGGCATGATCTTCGAGACCACCACCGGCGGCTATGTGTCCAAGACCGTGAACCTGAAGTTCATCCCGGACAAGGTCACGATGAGCCAGTATGTCACGGGGCTCATCCGCTCGCCGGAATACCTCGTGAAATTCTGGAACAGCGTCATCCTCGTGGTGCCGATCGTCGTGTTTCAGGTCGTCATCGCCTCCATCGCCGCATACAGCTTCACCCGCTGGCGCGGCAAGGTGCGCAGCCTGATTTTCTTTTTCTACGTCATTCTGATGCTGATGCCCTATCAGGTCACGCTGGTCCCGAACTATCTCGTCAGCGACTGGCTCGGCATCCTCGATACCCGCTGGTCGATCATTCTGCCCGGTGCGTTCGCGCCCTTCTCCGTGTTTCTGCTCACGAAGTTTATGCGGCGCATCCCGTATTCGCTCATCGAGGCGGCGAAGATCGACGGGGCGGGGGAGTGGCAGATCTTCACGAAGATCTGTCTCCCGCAGTGCCGCTCGGCGCTGTTTTCCATCGCGATCCTGGTCTTTATCGACTACTGGAACATGGTCGAGCAGCCGCTCGTCCTGCTCCGGGACGCGGACATGCAGCCGCTCAGCGTCTACCTGTCCACCATCAACACCGGCGAGATCGGTCTCGCCTTCGCTATGGCTACGGTCTATATGTTCCCGTCGCTGCTGATCTTCCTCCGCGGTGAGGAATATCTCGTCGAGGGAATTGCACACTCAGGAAGCATAAAGGGGTAAAAAGCTATGGAACAAAAAGTGAAAAAAAGAGGCTGGATCAAGAACGCAGCCATCATTTTTCTGGCTGTCATGCTGGTGCTGACCTTCTTTTCCAACACGATCATGAACCGCTCCCTTCCTGAGGCGGCGACGCAGGTCGTCACCGGCGGCTCCATCGTCACCAAGGTCCGCGGCACCGGCACCGTCAGTGCTAAGGAGAATTACGAGGTGATCCTGGACCAGACCCGCAAGGTCAACACCGTGTTCGTCAAGACCGGCGACAACGTAAGCGTCGGCGACGTGCTCTTCACACTCGAAACCGGCGACAGCAGCGAGGTGGAGGCGGCGCGCGAAGCCCTCCGCCAGCTCCAGATCGCCTATCAGAAGGCGCTCATCAGCGCCGGCGACAGCGACTTTGCCAAGGAAAACCGCGAGGTGGAGAAGGCGAAAAACGCGCTCGCCGAGGCGCAGGCGAACTACGCCAAGTATAATCTCGACGACGAGAACGCCATTCCGGACGCAAAGAAGGCGCTCGAAGCGGCGAAGGACGCCAACACCGCCGCCCAGCGCGCCTTTGAGCAGTGGCAGGCGGAGAATATGGTCGACGGCAAGATCCCCTTCGTCACCGACAAGGAGACGAACGAGCGCAAGGCTGCCATCGCCAAGGTAAAGGAGCAGTACGAGATTGACAAGCTGCTCTATTCCGACGCATACGAGGAGATGAAGGTCCTCACGCGCCGCCTCATCCGCGACAACTTCACGAAGGACGAGCGCACCGCATACTGGGCGCTCAAGACCACTGAGGAGCGCAACGCCTTCGTCGACGAACGGCTGGAGACCTATCTCCCCGCCGTTGCCGCGCTCGCCGCGGGCTACACCATCCCGCCGAGCTATTCCTCCAGCGACTATGACTTACTGAGCCTGAAGAGCCTGTTCCACTCCTATGTGGACAACGGCGACTATCCGCTCGCGGAGCAGTACAACACCGCTTACACGACCCTGTCGGGCGACGAGGACAAGATCGCCGAGCTGGAGGAGAGCTACGAGGAGTATCTCCAGAGCGACAAGACCGCGCAGTACACGGTCGAGAAGGCGAAGGCGGACGCCGCGGCAAAGGCGCAGACCGACGCGGAGGACAAGCTGACCAAGATGCAGACCGCTTCCACCGCCGTGGAGGAGTGCCAGACCGCGCTGGAAAACGCGCTTGACGCGCTGGCGCAGTCCAACAAGAGCGCCCAGCTCCAGCAGATCGACCTTGCTGAGCAGGCGCGCGAGATCAAGGAAAAGCAGGCGGAGCTCGACGAGCTCGCAAACGACGAGGGCGAGCTGGAGGTCAAGAGCAAGGTCAACGGCGTCGTGAAGACCCTCTCCGTCAGCGCCGGGCGCAAGGCGGAGGCCAACTCCACCCTCGCCGTCATCGAGGTCCCGGACCTCGGCTACACCATGAGCTTCTCCGTCACGAACGAGCAGGCGCGCCGCGTCCGCGTGGGCGACACCGCGACCGTGACGAACTATTACTGGGGCAGCACCATCAACGCCGAGCTCACCGCCATCAAGACCGACCCGCAGAACCCCCAGAGCAGCAAGCTGCTCACCTTCGACGTCACCGGCGATGTTTCCGACGGCACGAGCCTGACGCTCTCCGTCGGTCAGAAGAGCTCCGACTATGACCTCGTCGTGCCGAACAGCGCGATCCGCAAGGACTCCAACGGCAGCTTCGTGCTGGTCGTGACGGTCAAGAGCAGCCCGCTCGGAAACCGCTATACCGCGACCCGCGTGGACGTGGAGGTCATCGCGAGCGACGACACCAATTCCGCCGTCACCGGCGCGCTGAACCAGAACGATTACGTCATCACCACGAGCAGCAAGCCTATCACAAGCGGCGATATGGTGCGTCTGCCGGATAATCTCTGATACTTGAATACTCGCAAAGGACGGGGGACCGCATGAAAATTCCCTCCAAAAAATGGATCATCGTCTGCGCCGCGCTGCTCTTGCTCGCGCTCGTCTGCATGGGCGTGCAGAGCTCCCTTGCCGGGCGTCTGCTGAGCCAGCGCGCCGCCGAGCGCTGGGGCGGCGAGGGCGATATGGAGTATAAGCAGCTCTCCGCCTTTCTGACGGAGGACGGCGGCAAGACGGAAAACGACATCTATACCTTCCGCCAGACGCTGCTCGGAAAATTCACCGAGGCGTCGCTGGAAACGCCGGAGGGCGGCTCGCTCTTTTCCGATGCATGGAGCGGCGAGGGCAAGGTGCGCATCAATTCCGACAAGACCGGAACGGAGGCACAGGTGCTCGGCGTGGGCGGGGACTATTTCCTCTTCCACCCGCTGACGCTTTTGAGCGGCAGCTACCTGACGGAGCACGACGCCTCGCCCGACCGCGTGCTGCTCGACAAGGAGCTCGCGTGGAAGCTCTTCGGCGGCTACGACCTCGCGGGGCTCACCGTTGAGGTGAACGGCACGCCCTATGTCGTCGCCGGTGTCGTCGAGCGCGAGAGCGACAAGGCCAGCGAAAAGGCGTATGACGGCGGTGCGGGGCTCTATATGCCCTTTGCGAGCCTCGCCGCGCTGGACGAGAACGCAAAGATCAGCTGCTACGAGATCGTGCTCCCCGAGCCGGTGGAGGACTTTGCGGAAAAGCTGATGCAGGAGAACTTTAAAATGGACGGCGAGCTCCGGATGAACACGGGCCGCTTCCGCGCCGCAAACGTGCTGAAGCTGCTGCGCGAGTTCGGCACGCGCTCCATCCATTCGAGCGCGCTCAGCTACCCCTACTGGGAGAATGCCGCGCGTTACTATGAGGACTGGTGTACGCTGCTGACCGCGCTCGCCATCGTGCTGCTCCTCGCGCCGACGGCGCTGGCGCTCGTGATGCTCGTCCGCTGCATCCTCTGGGGCCGCGGGCGTATCAAGGCGACCGTGCCGGGGCTCGTGTCCGACGCGCGCGAAAAGGCGCAGGACCGCGCCGCCGTGCGCTGGGGCGGCAAACACCTGAAACAGAAAGGAGCGGGCGCAGATGGCAAGCGTGACGCTGAAGAACATACGCAAGGTCTATGACAAATCCTTCGTCGCGGTGGACGACTTCAACCTCGAAATTGGGGACAAGGAGTTCGTCGTTCTTGTCGGACCCTCCGGCTGCGGAAAGTCCACGACGCTGCGGATGATCGCCGGTCTGGAGGATATCACCGGCGGCGAGCTTTACATCGGCGACCGCCTCGTGAACGAGGTCGAGCCGAAAAACCGCAACATCGCGATGGTGTTCCAGAACTACGCGCTCTATCCGCACATGACGGTTTACGACAACATCGCTTTTGGTCTGAAAATGCGCAGGGAGCCGAAGAAGATCATCGACGAGAAGGTCCGCGCCGCGGCGGAGATTCTGGAGATCAGCGACCTTTTGAAGCGCAAGCCCAAGGCGCTCTCCGGCGGTCAGCGCCAGCGCGTCGCCATCGGCAGAGCCATCGTGCGCGACCCGGACGTGTTCCTGATGGACGAGCCGCTCAGCAACCTCGACGCCAAGCTCCGCAGCCAGATGCGCACCGAGCTCATCAAGCTCCGCCGCCGGCTGAACACCACCTTTGTCTACGTTACACACGACCAGACCGAGGCGATGACTCTCGGCGACCGCATTGTCATTATGAACGAGGGTCACATTATGCAGGTCGGCACGCCGCAGGAGGTCTTTGAGCGCCCGCAGAACACCTTCGTTGCGGGCTTCATCGGCACGCCGCAGATGAACTTCGTCCACACGGCGCTCGCCTTTGAGCGCGGGGAGTATTTCTTCACCCTCGCGGGCGAAACGGTGCCCCTCGGCGCCGGCGGCGGCGCGCTGGACGGCAGAAAGGTCATCGTCGGCATCCGACCGGAGCACATCGGACTCGCCGAGCAGGGCGGCATCCCCGCCGAGGTGGAGGTCTGCGAGCTGCTCGGCAGCACCGTCGACATGCATCTGCGCCTTTCGGACGAGACGATCCAGGCGGTCGTCCCCAGCAGCATCGTGGAGGACACCCTCGGCGCCGTCCGCGGTCTGCACCATACCCTCGTGAAGTTCTCCCTCGACCTCGACCGCGTTCATATCTTCGACGCGGAGACAGGGGACCGGCTGGAGTTGGATCAATAAGGCTTTTCGTGTGCCCTACCGAAAGGTGGGGCACACTTTTTTGCATGGATGCGGCGGGGATTTTAGGTTTTGAATTTGAATGCGCCTTGCGGCGCAAATTTAATAAGTTTCGCGTCCGCGGGACGCGACCTTCTTTCCCCGCGAGGGGAAAGAAGGCAAAGGCACAGTTAAGGAGGGACCCTTTCGATTGGGTCCCTC
>CAVCTM010000083.1:0-8964 GCA_963605115.1 Pseudobutyrivibrio sp.
GGCGGTCTCTCTTTTTACACATACACCCCGGCGCGGACAAAGACCCGCCCTTTTCTCGTCAGCGTGTCGCCGACCTCGCTGATCTCTCCCTTGCCTTTTCCGCGGAGGGAGAGGATGTCGCCGGGGGCGACGGGGGCGTCGGGCTTCTGGCAGGGGACGTAATTTTTCGTGACGAGTCCCTGCGCGATCGCTTCGGCGGCGGCGGAGCGGGAGAGCCCGAACATCCCGGCGCACACGGCGTCCAGCCGCGGGCTTTTCACGGAGAATGTCAGCTCGCGCAGCTGTCGCTCCGGCACGGGCACCGCCGCGAGCGGCACCTCGCGCGCCTTGACCCCCCAGCGGCCCACCTTGTCCAGATTCAGCAGCAGATGCTCCTTCACGCTCGGCAGACAGATGAGGCGGGCGACGTTTTTCTCGATGAGGATATCCCCCAGCCACTCGCGCCCGATGCCGAGACCGAGCGCCGCGCCGAGATAGTCCCGGTGGCCCGGCTCGCCGAAGTGGGCGGTGAGCTCGATGGCGCAGAGATGCTCCTGCGGGTCAAAGCCGTCCGCGTCCATCCAGTCGGGCAGGAAAAACGCCGCGCGCCGCTCCGCGCCGGGGATGCCGCCGTGGAGCAGCATCGTGCAGTCCACCGCGGGACGCCGGCGGCTCAGCAGGGCGCACTCCGCCGGGGTCAGAAAGGTGCTGTGGGTCAGCTCCCCGCGGCGGGAAGCGCGCAGGGCGAGGTCCTCGGTGCGCCGCAGCAGCTCTTCTTCCGTCATTCGATCTTTCCCTCCTTCGCCCGGACGAGGTGGCTCCCCGCCGCGCTGCGGCGGAGGACGGCGGCGATCTGCTCCATCACCCAGTCCATTTCGTTGCCGAACTCCCGCGCGCTCGTGCGGCGGATGCCGCTGCCGAGGGCGGAGAGCCGGATGAGATTGTCGCTCGTGACCACGCGGACGCGGTCGTTTTTGCCGATATCGTGCAGCAGGCGCTCGATGTAGAGGTCGGCGCTCTCGTTTTCCTTTGTGTAGACGACGCGGACGCCGCCCTGCGCGCTCTTTTCGCCCGGGTTGCCGCGCACGGCGTAGCCGTCGAACACGAGCACGACGTCGTTCCCCGTGAAGCCGCGGTAGTTGACCAGAATTTCCGCGAGGCGGGTGCGCGCCGCGTCGAGGCTGTCCGCCGCGATCGCCTTCAGCTCGTCCCACGCGAAAATGACGTTGTAGCCGTCCACCACGACGAGCTCCTTCTGCGGGCGGTAGACGAGCTCACGCCCGTCCTTCGCCGGGGCGGTCGGCTTCTGGTACATGGGACGGCGGACGGGACCGAATTCGCGCGTCATGATCGCTTCCAGCTCGCGCTCGTCGATGCTGAGATTGCCCATGCGCAGCCGCGGCGCGGGCAGCGGTTCGGGTCTGCCGAAGCCGCTGTCGACGTGGCAGTATTCCCCGACGGCGTCCCACTTTACGTTGAAGCCCGCGCCGTGGGCGCAGAACACGGAGTCCGCGGGATTATCGAGGTCCCGCTCCGGGTCGTAGCCCAGCGCGGCGACGACCTCGCCGGTGCTGTGGCAGGGGCGGTAGCCCGCCATGCAGCAGGAAAAGCGCGCCCGCCCGCCGGTGTATGCCGCCGCCTCCGTCGGATAATCGCGCAGCGCGCTGACCGGCGCGGCGCCGTCCAGCACGGCGGAGGTCTCCCCGCTGCGGGTCTCAAACTCCGCATGCCGCGCCCGCAGGTCGCTGATGGCTCTGCCCACGGCGGCGAGCGGCACTTCGAGGCGGAAGCTGTAATAAGGCTCAAGCAGCACGCTCTCGGCGCGCATCAGCCCCTGCCGCACGGCGCGGTAAGTCGCCTGCCGGAAATCGCCGCCCTCGGTGTGCTTCAGGTGCGCGCGCCCGGCGAGCAGCGTGATGCGCACGTCCGTCAGCGGCGAGCCGGTCAGAACGCCGAGATGCTGCTTTTCCGCGAGGTGGGTCAGGATGAGGCGCTGCCAGTTTAAGTCCAGCGTGTCCGGCGGGCAGTCGGTCTCAAATTCCAGACCCCTGCCCGGCTCCAGCGGCTCCAAGAGCAGGTGGACCTCCGCATAGTGGCGCAGCGGCTCATAGTGACCGACGCCCTCGACCGGCGCGGCGATCGTCTCGCGGTAGAGGATGCGCCCCGCGCCGACCTTCACCGCGAGCGAAAAGCGCTCCGCAATGAGGCTCTCCAGCACCTCGATCTGCACCGGACCCATCAGCTGCACCTGGATCTCGCGCAGCCGCGCGTCCCAGACGAAGCGCAGCAGCGGGTCCTCCTCTTCGAGTGTTTTCAGCTTCGGCAGCACCGCGGCGGCGTCCGCGCCGTCCGGCAGATGCAGCGCATAGGTGAGCGCCGGGGCGAGCGCGGGCGGCGCGGCGTCCGGCTCTGCGCCGAGCCCCTGCCCGGCGTAAGTTGCGCCAAGCCCCACGACGGCGCAGACGCGCCCGGCTTCCACGGCGTCCGCCGCGGTGAATTTTTCGCCGGAATAAAGGCGGAGCTGGGTGATCTTCTCCTCCCGCTCGCCGCCGTCCGCCCCGCGGTAGCGCAGCGCCTGCCGCACGGCGAGCGCGCCGCCTGTGAGCTTGATATGCGTCAGCCGCCGCCCGGCGGCGTCGTGGGTGATCTTGAATACCCGTGCGCCGAACGCCTCCGGATAAGCCGTCTCCGGCGCGAGGCGGATGAGCAGGTCCAGCAGCGCCGTCACGCCCTCGCCCCGCAGCCCGGAGCCGCAAAGACAGGGAAAAACCTCCCGCCGGGCAAATGCCGCCGCGATGTCCGCGTCCGAAAGCCGCCCCGCCGCGGTGAAGCGCTCCAGCAGCGCCTCGCTGCAAAGCGCGAGGTCCTCGTCCGCCGGGCGGACGGTGAAATCGAGGATATGCTCGCCGAGCTCCGCGCGCAGCGCGCCCAGCACGGCGGGACCGTCCGCGGCGTCGAGGTCCATCTTCGTGACGAACAGCGCCGTCGGCACCGCGTAGCGCCGCAGCAGCCGCCAGAGCGTCTCCGTGTGCGCCTGCACGCCGTCCGACGCGCTGACGACCAGCACGGCGCAGTCCAGCACGCCGAGCGTGCGCTCCATCTCCGCGGAAAAATCCGCATGCCCCGGCGTGTCCAGCAGCGTGAAGTCCATGCCGCCGTAGGAAAGCTCCGCCTGCGCGGAAAAGATCGTGATCCCGCGCCGCCGCTCCAGCGCATGGGTGTCCAGCGCGGTGTCGCCATGGTCGACGCGCCCCGGCGCGCGCACCGCGCCCGCGGCATATAAAATCGCCTCGCTCAGGGTGGTCTTCCCGGCGTCGACGTGGGCGAGAACGCCGATGGTTAAGTGCCTGTTCGGTTTTTCGCTTGCTCCGGACATGAAAAAAGCTCCTTATGCGTGGTGGGTCCATTATACCACAGCGCCGCGCGCCGAGGCAAGCCAAAGCATATTTTCCCCGCCGCCCGCCGCTTTTTGCCGCGCAAATCATAAATATCCACCGTTTAGCGCAGAAAATTTCTATTTCCCAGCCCTTTCGCCGGTTTATAATGGCGGCATAAAAACAAAGAAGAGAGGGACCACCTATGACACATAAGGAACGCATCGACGCCGTACTGAACCACCAGCCCACGGACCGCACGCCGTTTTGCCTCGTGGACGGCGGCGCATGGATCGCGAAGACCGAAAACCGCTCTTACCGCGAGCTCTACGGCAGTCCGGACGGCGGCGCCGCGGAGATCGTGAAGTGGACGAATGAGCTGGAAACGGACGTCGTGAGCGCCGTGTCCGGGGTGTTCACCGCCTGTCTGAACGCCTTCGGCTGCCCCATCAGCATCGACAAGCCCGGCTGCTCGGTGGACACCGGCCGCGCGCTGGACGACCCGGAGACCCAGATCCCGCTGCTGGACAAGTCCACGATCCGCGAAAAGCTGCTCGCGAACGAGTTCGTGCAGGGTATGCTGCGCCAGACCCGCGGCGTTTATGAGCTGGTCGGCGCGGAGAAATACCTGCTGGGCGACATCGCCGGTCCGTTCACCATGGCTGCCGTGATGGTCGGCACGGAGGACTTCGTTGTGATGACGATGGAGGACCCGGAGCTCGTGGCGCAGCTGCTGGACTTCACCACCGCCGTCAGCGCGGAGATGTTCCACCTGCTGCACGAAGCCGGCTGCGAGATCGCGCTGCCCGCGGAGCCCGTCGGCAGCGGCAGCATGATCAGCCAGCAGATGTTCGACGAGTGGGTCGTGCCCGCGCTGAAGAACCTGAAGGACGAGCTCGGCGAGTATAAATATTTCTTCACCCACGTCTGCGGCGCCTCCGGCTCGCGCGTGAACTCGCTGCGCGCCATCGGCGTCCGGGCGTTCTCCTGCGACTATCTCGTCGATCTGGACACCGCGCTCGCCGACGCGCAGGGCGAGATGGTCATTATGGGCAACATCAACCCCGTCGGCGCGCTGCTTTCCGGAACGCCGGAGGAGGTCTACGCCGAAGCCGCCGGGCGCATCCGGACCGCCGCCCACCGCGGGCTGATCCTCGCCCCCGGCTGCGATATGGGTGCGAACACGCCGCTTGAGAATATCAGGATGCTCGCGAAGGCATGTAAAGAAGTCAAATAAAAGAAAACATAAAAGCCCCCGCCGAAAGGCGGGGGCTTTTGCGCCTTGCCCGGAATTTGTCGAAAAGCGCTTGCAAAACACGGCGTTTTCTGCTACCATGCTCCGGCGTGGTCTTTATTATGGAAAAAGGACGTTTTTTGCTTATGAAAACGTTGTCATCGCGCTTTGGACTGGAATATACTGCGGCGCTCAGCGCTTATACGGCGATGGGCGCGGCAATTTCGGGCTATGCCTCGGCGCTGCTGCTTGCGCGTGGCTGCTCGAACCGCGAGATCGGCTTCACGCTCGGCGCGGGCACCGTTGCGGCGCTGGTGCTCCAGCCGCTCGCGGCGGACCTCACGGACCGCAGCCGGCGGATCTCGGCGCTGCATGTGCTCCTTGCGCTCGGCGGCGTGATCGCGGCGGCGATGCTGGCGCTCGGCTTCGGCGCGGAGCGCGGCGCGGCGCTCGCGGCGGTCTATATCGTGATGCTCTGCGCCAACCAGATGGCGCAGCCGTTTAGCAACAGCCTCTGCCTCGAGCTCGCCCTCCGCGGCGCGCACATCAACTTCGGCGCCGCGCGCGGGACCGGCGCGCTCTGCTACGCGGTCTTTGCCGCCGCGCTCGGTCTGCTCGTCCGGCGGGCGGGAACGGGCGCGGTGCCCTTCGCCGGGCTCGGCATGACGGCGGTGTTCCTCGCGGTGACGGCGCTGATCTTTGTCCAGTGCCGCCGGAGCGGACCGGGGTTTTCCGCGCCCGCCGCGGCGGGGGAGCGCAGCCGCGGGCTCGTTGCGTTTCTGCGCGCCAATCCGCGCTTTCTGCTGCTGATGGCGGGCGTCATGCTCGCTTATCAGACGCAGATGGTCTATAACAATTTCCTCATCCGCATCGTGATGCGCGCCGGCGGCGGCGAGGGCGACCTCGGACTGCTGAGCGCGTGGTGCGCGCTGACGGAGCTGCCCGCGATGTTCCTCTTTGACCGGCTGCTCCGCCGCTTCCGCAGCGGGACGCTGCTGTGCTTCTCCGCGCTCATGTTCGCCTGCAAGCAGCTCGCGATCTGCCTCGCGCCCACCATGCCGGCGCTCTTTGCCGCCATGCTGCTGGAGGGGCTCAGCTTCGCGATCTTTATCCCCGCCTCGGTGCGCTATATGGAGGAGAGCGTCCCCCACGCGGACGCCGTGAAGGGGCAGACGCTCATCACCGCGATGCTCTCGCTCGCCTCCGTCGCCGCGAGTCTGCTCGGCGGCGTGCTGCTCGATGCAGTCGGGCTGCCGAAAACGCTCGCGATCAGCACCGCGCTCGCGCTCGCGGGATTTCTCCTGCTCATCCCCGCGGTGCGGAGCCGTAAGAGCAAAACCTGAATTTTCCAGCCGGGGTCTCACCGATTTTCCCACTTTTGCGGCATGTATGATGCAATTTCGTGGGAAAATGAGCCCCGGCAATTTATTTTGGAGAGAAGGAGAGGACCCCATGAAGCAAAAGCTCCTGTCGGCGCTGCTCGCGATGGCGCTGCTCGTTTCGCTCGCCGCGCCCAGCCACGCCGAGGCGCAGACGATGGCGTTTTCCGACGCGCTCGTGACTTATATCAAAAACGGCGAGGGCTTCCGCGCCAAGCCCTATTCCGACGGCACCGGCTGGTACATCGGCTACGGCGTCGCCTGCGGGCAGTACGACTACCCGAACGGCATTACGGAATCGGAGGCGGACGCGCTCCTGCGGCAGAAGATGCAGCTTTTCGCCGACGCGGTGAACGCCTTTTTGTCGCGCTACGGCGTCGCCGTCACGCAGGGACAGTTCGACGCGATGTGCGGGCTTTCCTATAATATCGGAACGAGCTGGCTGAACGCCCGGAACCGTCTGCCGGGCTACCTCATCGACGGCATCGAAAACCACAGCGCCCGCGAGATCGCGGACGCCATCGGCGTTTACTGTCACGTCGGCAGCAGCGTGTATGAACCGCTGCTGCGCCGCCGCGTCGCGGAGCTGAAGATGTTCCTCTCGGACGATTACAGCGCCACGGCGGACGGCTGGTGCTGGCTGATCCTGAACGCGGACGGCGGCGAGAACGCGGACTTCGACGTCGCGCTTTATCCGACCGGGGAGCCCTACGGCACGCTCCCGGTCCCGACGCGCGCGGGCTGGTATTTCGCCGGCTGGCAGACGGCGGACGGCAGAGTGCTCGAAAGCGGCGACACGGCGGGGGAGAACCTGCGCGTCACCGCACTCTGGAGCGAGACGCCCGTCGAGCAGCCGGAGCCCGAACCGGACCCCGAACCGGACCCGGATGCGCGCTTTTCGGACGTCGCCGCGGGCGACTGGTTTTATGATTATGTAGAGACCCTCGCCGCGGACGGCGTTGTGAGCGGCTACCCGGACGGCTCGTTCCGCCCGGAGCGCGACGTGACTTACGGCGAGGCGCTGAAGCTGCTGCTGCTTGCCGCGGGCTTCGCCGGGCAGACGGCGGAGGACGGGGAGCACTGGGCGGCGGCTTACCTGCGCTATGCCGTGTCGCGCGGCTATCTCGCCGCGGGCGCGGTGACGGATCTCGACGCGCCCATCACGCGCGACGCGGTCGCGGACCTCACCGCCGCGGCGCTGGAGCTGCCGCCGGCGGCGATCGCCTCGCCTTACGCGGACTCGACGCGTCCCAGCGCGCTCGCGCTCTATGAGGCGGGCATCATGCAGGGCAGCGTGGACACCGGCGTGCGCCTTTTCAACGGCGGTGACGCCCTGCGCCGCAGCGAGGTCTGCGTCATCCTCTGCGGCGTGCTGGACTACGTTGCGGAAAACTTCGTGTTTGTCTCCGGGCTCCGCGCCCCGGTGGACCATTCGCTGCGCACGAACAGCTACGACACCGCCGCGTTCCGCACGGAGGAAAACGGCAGGATCACTTATTCCGGCACGGACACGACCGTCCGCTTCGGCATCGACGTCAGCGAGCATCAGGGCGTCATCGACTGGGCTGCCGTCGCCGCCGACGGCGTGGAGTTTGCCATGATCCGCTGCGGCTGGCGCGGCTACGGCAGTACGGCAGGCTTGAACGAGGACAAGTATTTCCGCGCCAATATCGCCGGCGCGCTCGCCGCCGGGCTGGACGTCGGGGTCTATTTCTTCTCGCAGGCGCTGACGGAGACCGAGGCGCGCGAGGAGGCGGCATACACGCTGGAGCTCATCGCGGGCTATGACCTCACGTTCCCCGTCGTGTTCGACTGGGAGCAGGTCGCCGTCCGCGGCTCGCGGACGGAAAACCCCGACTGGGCTGCGGTCACGGACTGCACCGAGGTCTTCTGCGACGCCGTCGCCGCGGCGGGCTATACGCCGATGACGTATTTCAATATGTCTATGGCGTATCTGCGGCTCGACTTGTCCCGTCTGCAAAAATACCATGGCTGGCTCGCGTGGTACCACGAGGTGCCCGAATACCGCTACGAATACCGCATGTGGCAGTACGGCGCGCTGACCACCGTCGCCGGGGTCAACGGGCTCTGCGACGTGAACCTCCTGTTCGGCGGGTTCTGAGCGTATCAGGAGAGAAACATATCCACATCCGCGAGCGTCAGTCCCTCGTGGAGCGCCAGGTTGATGCCGTAGCCCACGAGCTTTGCGGCGTCGCGGACGAGACGGTCGATGTCGCGGGGCGTGACGATGAGACCGCGGAGGTCGGCGTCCGCGCCGCCGAGGTCGGCGGCGAGCGTTCCCGCGTCCACGACGGTGGGGACCCCGACGGCGATGACCGGCACGCCCAGCGTCTCGCGGCTGAGCGCGCTCCGCGCGTTGCCGACGCCGGAGCCCGGCACGATGCCCGTGTCGGCGAGCTGGACCGTGCTGCCGAGGTGAGACGCGGAGCGGGACGCGAGCGCGTCCACGGCGATGACCGCCGCGGGCTCCACCGCCGAAGCCACGGCGGAAACGAGGTCGCCGCTCTCGATGCCCGTCGTTCCCAGAACGCCGGTGCAGACCGCCGTCACGGGGCGGAACGCGCCGAAATGCTCCGGCAAAAGCCCACGCAGGTGGCGCGTCACCATCACGGAGTCCACCGCCGCGGGACCCACGGCGTCCGGCGTGATGCCGCGGTTGCCGAGCCCGACGACCAGCACCGGTGCGCCGGGCGGCAGCGGCGCGAGCGCGCGCAGCTGCTCGCCCAGAAGCGCTGCCGCGTCCGCGAAGGCGTTCTCCTCCCGCCGCCCCAGCGCGCCGAGCTCCAGCGTCACGTAGCGTCCCACGGGCTTGCCGAGCGCCGCCGCCCCCGCGCCGTCGAGTACCTCCGTCGTCGTGAGCCCGAAGCCGCCGCGCCGCACCGTGCGGGTGCGCACGCCCGAAAGCGCCGCGCCCTCATCGCGCCGGAGCTGTTCGATCTCGACCGCGAGGTCCGTGCGAATTCTGTGTTCCATAGTT
>CAVCTM010000084.1:0-8926 GCA_963605115.1 Pseudobutyrivibrio sp.
TGTCGTAGCCGGAAATGCCGCCTGTGCCAAGCTGGATTGCCTTTACTGCCGGATCGCCTTCCGCCGCGAAGGCCACGGTGGGGAGCAGTCCCAGCGCAAGGACCATGCAGAGCAGCAAACTCCAAAATCGTTTCTTCATATTCATCCTTCCTTTCGAGGTTCCGGCTTCCCGTATCCCGTGGGAAACCGGATGAGATCAAAAGGGATTGCATCGGGATATATCCCGATGCAAGGGAGTACTCCCTTGCAATACACTCTGTTCACTTCGATTCCTCTGCCGCCGGGATGCCCGCGAGGGAAAACTCATAGCGCATCGCCAGCGCCTGAAACAGCTCCTGCATCACCCGTTCGGAGATCGTGCGGATGTCCAGCCCCTCCACGAACCGGATGGCCTGCTCCAGCTCCTCCTTCGGCACGTTGTACGCCCGCAGGCTCATGGTCAGGAACAGCCGCAGCTTCTTTTCCGGCGTCAGCTCCTCGTCGCACGGGTGCGCCATGTAGCCCCGCATGATGCTGGCCGAGCCGATCTCCATATATGGTATAGCATATTGCGGGAAAAAACGCAACAGGAACCAGTGACCCGCGCGTATCTTTTTTGTGAACGGTTTGCCTTGCAGACCGTTCTTTTTTTCGCCCTCAGAAAATCTTTTTTTCGAAAACTGGCCAAAAGTCACAGATGAAATTGTAGTAGTGGGTGAAGGGACAATTACTGATTGAATGTTCCCAAGCGGCTGACGATGGCTGCTCGTTCACAGAATGTTCACAAATACGTACCCTGCTTTTTGCCGAGAAAATGTCCGTTGCAAAGTGAAGGGCGCCTGCGAGGTCTGCGGCGCGCCGCGGCGGACCGTTTATGAGAGCGCCCGCGGGCGGTCGTCCGCTTTTGCGGACGGCGAGAAGCGGAAGCACCGCCTGCCCGCGATCCTTGGGATTGCGGTGCTCGCGCTGCTCCTGCTTGCCTCCATCCTCGCGGGGCTGGGATTCGATCTGGGCAGACTCTTCGGCATTTACACGGCGGAGATCTCTCAGCCCACCGTCAGCATGTACAGCGCCCGCGTCGCGCCGACGCAGCCGGGATCGGCGCTTTGGGAGAGACAGGAGCTCCTGATCGAAAAATAACAAAACAGCAAAACGCCCGCAAAGACCTCGCCGTTCGGCAGGACTTCTGTGGGCGTTTTGCTTCGCTGCGTCTTTTTGTATCAAACCTGACCCAACCGGAAATAATACCATCGGTTAACAAGATCGCGCACGGCGCTGTCAGGCGTGTGTGCCCTTGTTGACCGATGGTACCCACAGAAAAAAAGCGAAATTTTGGAAGGGTGGGGTCTTTTTGCAGGGCAAGGTGGAGATCTGCGGGGTGAACACGGCGCGGCTGCCGCTGCTGCGCGGGGCGGAGACGGAGGAGCTGCTGCGGCGGACGCGCGCGGGGGACGCGGCGGCGCGCGAGGCGCTCATCACCGGCAACCTGCGGCTCGTGCTCTCCGTCATCCAGCGCTTCACGGGCCGCGGCGAGAACGCCGACGACCTCTTTCAGGTGGGAGTCATCGGGCTCATCAAGGCGATCGACAACTTTGACCCCAGCCACGGCGTCCGCTTTTCCACTTACGGCGTGCCGATGATCGCGGGCGAGATCCGCCGCTACCTGCGCGACAACAGCGCCCTGCGCGTCAGCCGCAGCATGCGCGACACGGCTTACCGCGTGCTCCAGGCGAAGGAGCGCCTCACCGCCGAGCACGGGCGCGAGCCCGGCGTGGACGAGATCGCCGCCGCCATCGGCGCGGAGCGCAGCGAGGTCGTCTTCGCGATGGACGCCGTCTGCGAGCCGGTGAGCCTCTACGAGCCGATCTACACCGATTCCGGCGAGAACATCACCGTTCTCGATCAGGTCGGCGACCCGCTCAGCACGGACGAGCACTGGCTGGAGCAGATCGCCCTCGGCGAAGCCATCCGCGGTCTGACGGCGCGCGAAAAGCGCATCCTCGCCCTCCGCTTCTTCGACGGCAGAACCCAGATGGAGGTCGCCGGAGAGATCGGCATCTCCCAGGCACAGGTCTCGCGCTTAGAAAAAGCGGCGATAGAGCGCATCAAGCGGGAGATCGGTCCGTCGTGAGGGGGCTTATCGTTGCCGCGAAGCGGCACCTTTTAAAGGCTCCCCTGTGCAAGGGGAGCTGGCGCGCGAAGCGCGACTGAGGGACTGTCATGCAGGCTTGGATTTCCACCAAGATCAAATAGCCGCGGTGGAGCCGGTAAGGTTGGCAAAAAATCGCTGCTTTCCGCAGCAGTCCCTCCGTCTGCCGCTTTGCGGCAGCCACCTCCCCTTACACTTCGGGAGGCTTTAAATTTGTGCGGCTTCGCCGCGTTGATATAATTTTCCCACAAACAAAAGCCTCCCTCATTCGAGGGAGGCTTGCATCATTTCCGCTCACTTCAGCAGGGTGCCCTCGGCCTCCAGCGCTACGCTGGAGTCGCGGAAGGCGAAGTAGTAGTCGAGGATGCTGCGGGCGATGACGGCGAGGGAGGCGCCGGCGCTGCCCTTTTCCACGGCGACCGCGACGGCGATCTCCGGGTCCTCGTAGGGCGCGTAGCAGATGAACATGGCGTCGTCGGTGTTCTTGCCGGTCTGGGCGGTGCCGGTCTTGGCGGCGCAGGAGTAGGGCGCGTCGGCAAAGACGAAGTAGACCGAGCCCGCCATCGGGTCCGTCACGACGCCGCGCATGCCGGCGTGGACCGCGTCGAAGTATTCCTGCTCCGTCTCCACGCTGCTGAGCACCTCCGGCATGCGCTCGAAGAGCGTGCGGGAGAAATCGTAGGACAGCACGCTTTTCAGGATCGAGGCGCTGTGGCGCGTGCCGTTATTCGCGATGGCGGCGCAGTATTCGGCGAGCTGGAGCGGGGTGAAGTGGCTCTCCGCCTGTCCGATGGCTGCCTGGATCGCTTCGCCGGCGTAAACGTCGCGGCCGTATTTCTCCTGGAAATAGGCGTCCGTGGTCATCACGCCGGTGTCCTCGCTGAGCTCGATGCCCGTGCTCTCGCCGAGGCCGAAGGCGGCGGCGTATTTCGCCATGAGGCTGATCTGGAGATAGTCGCCGAGGGTGTAGAAGAAGATGTTGCAGGAATTTGTGATCGCGCCGACGACGTCGAGGTCGCCGTGGAGACCCTTGCCGTAGATCCAGCAGCGCGGGGCGTAGCCGATGTCGGCGTATTTGTCGTAAACGCCCTCGCACTTGATGATGGTGCTCGTGTCGATCTTGTGCTCGGCGAGTCCGGCGATGGCGGTGCAGGGCTTGAAGGTGGAGCCCGGCGCGTAGGACGCCTGAAGCGCGCGGTTATAGAGCGGGTCGTTTTCCGCCGCGGCGATCTCGCTGTAATCGGCGAGGAAGTTGCTGAGGTCATAGGTCGGCCAGCTCGCGATGGCGAGGGGCTCGCCGGTCTTGACGTCCACGGCGACGGCGGCGCCGCCGGTGATGAGCTGCTTGATGTCGCTCTCGTCGCCGCCGTATTGCTCGATCTCCTCGCGCTCGGCGGTGCGCTCGGCGTTCTGGCTCGTGATGTAGGAGCTGAGGGCGTTCTCCGCCGCCTCCTGCAAGCCGATGTCGATCGTGAGATAGACGTGGTTGCCGGGCTCGGTCGCCGTGGTCTCCACCGCGTCGGTGACGACGCCGGTCGCCGTGCTCGTCACGCGCAGCTCGCCGTCGCTGCCGTGGAGATAGCTTTCAAACGCAAGCTCCACGCCGGACTGTCCGACCTTCGCGTCGTTGGAGTAGCCCTCCTTGCTGTACTGCTCCAGCTGGCTCTCGCTCATCTGGCCCACATAGCCGAGCAGGTGGGCGGCGTAGCTCGTGTTATACTCGCGGACGAAGCCGCTCTCGACCTTGAAGCCGGGGATGTCGCTCTCCATCAGCGTTGTGATGAGGTCCATGCTGACGTCCTCGGCGAAGATATAGTCCGAGGTCGCGAAGCCGTAGCTGTAGCGGCCGTTGATCTCGTAGCGGACGCCGGCGATGATGCGCGTCTCCTCCGCGGTGTAGCTGTTGTCGATGCCGTAGCGCTCGCGCATATACGCCATCAGCTCCACGGCGGAGGTGGACTCGTCGAGCTTCTTGTCGCGCAGATAAGCGCGCAGGAAAACGCGCTGGGCGCTCGTCATCTCCGTGTATTCAAACGGCGGCGAAGCAGTAATGGGCAGCGTGTCGGTATAGCTGTCGCCGTAAGACGTGATGGTGTTCACGAGCTCCAAGATCGTGGCGTTCGCGGCGGCGATCGTCTCGTCCGAGCCGTCCGGAAAGAGGGCGGCTTCGTCGAGCACGAGGTTGTTGCAGACGCGGTTTTCCACGAGCACGCGGCCGTAGCGGTCCAGGAGGCTGCCGCGCGCGGCGTTGACGCGCTGGGTCGAGATCTGGTTGTTGCGGCTCTCCTCGTAATAGGCGCGGCCCTCCACGACCTGAAGCTTATAGAGCGTGATGACCGCGACGACGACGAGCGCCGCCGTGATGATCCCCATCACCGCAAGGCGGAGGGGGCGGATGAGTTTTTCCATAGGATGTCTCCTTTCCCGGAGAAAAAAGTGGCGCGGCTTTAGCGCTTCGAGATCCCCTTCGCGGCGAAATAGACCGGCACCGTCAGCGGCAGGGACCAGAGCGTCTGCTTCGCGCCGACGGCGAGCAGGGGACCGAGCCGGGCGTCGTGGAACAGCCACATCGGAACGATCTGGCACAGAGCGGTGACGGCGAGCGCGGCGGCGGAGAGGATGAAGAAGCTCAGAAAGCGGCGGTTCAGCAGGTATTCCGCCAGCACGCCGGCGAAAAAGCCGAAGGCGGCGAAGAGCACGAGATAAAGCGCCGCGGAGCCGACGCAGCAGCGGTCATAGAGCAGCCCCGCGACGATGCCGAGCGAGCCGCCCCACACGCCGCCGAGCCAGAAGCCGAAGGCGACGGCGAGCCCCGGCAGGATCATCGGCTTTGCGCCCGCGATGTCCGCGCGCGCGAGCACCATGATCTGGAGCCAGAGCGCGGCGATGATGCAGAGCACGCAGACGACGGCGCGCCGGATCTTTTTCAGATTGATGAGGTCCAGAAAGATCATATTCCCCGCCTCACTCCACGATCTCGAAATCCCGGATGATGAACACCTGCGAGAGCTGCGTCACGTCGCATGCCGGGTCGATGATGCCGTAGGTCGTCTGTCCGCCGGACTCGCTCATGACGGCGCTGACCGTCCCGACATAGAGCCCCGCGGGGAACGAGCCGCCCTTGCCGCTTGTCAAAACCTCGTCGCCGTCGAAGATCTGGGCGCCGGAGGCGAGATAGGTCAGGCGCGTTTTGCCCTGCTTCATGAGCGAAAACTCGCCCGTGACGACGCAGGCATAGCTGTCGCGCCCGACGAGCGCGCCGAGGTCCATGTCCACGTCGATGACGGTGCGCACCGTCGCCCACTCGCTGCCGAGCTCCGTGATCTGACCGACGAGCGCGCCGTATTCGGTGACAACGCAGTCGCCCACCTCCAGTCCGGCGTCGCTGCCCTTGCTGATGGTGAACGCGGAGGTATAGCTGCTCGAATCCCAGCCGATGATGCGCGCCGGCTCCATATCGAAGTCGCTGTGCTTTTCCTGAAAGCCCAGCAGCTCGCGGAAGCGGGCGTTTTCCGCCTCCAGCTCCTCATAGTCGCGCGCCGCCTCGCGCAGCGAGGCGTTTTCCGCTTTGAGGGCGTTATTCTCCTCCACGATGCGGTCGTATTCGTAAATATAGCCGTAAATGCCCTCCACCCAGTCGAGGACGGACGCCACCGCCTTCTGCACCGGGGCGCGGAGCGAAGCGCCGCTGTCCTGCACGATGCCGGCGCGCCCGCCGCGGACGCTCGTCACCGCGACGGCGATGAGCGCCAGAATGACCACGACGGCGGCGATGCGCACGCCGTATTTGGAAAGATAATGTTTCAGCTTCAAAGCAAACTCACATCCAGCTCTTTCAAAAGTTTTCCGAGCGCACAGAGCGGCAGACCCATCACGTTGAAAAAGTCGCCGTCCAGATGCTCGACAAATAAGCTCGCATAGCCCTGCGCGCCGTAAGCTCCCGCCTTGTCCATCGGCTCGCCGGTGGCGATATACGCCGCGATCTCCGCGTCCGTCAGGGCGCGGAAGCGCACGTCCGTGCGCTCGGCATGCAGCCGCTGCTCCCCGCCGCGCAGGACGGCGACGCCGGTATAGACCGTGTGCGTCCGCCCGCTCAGCGCGCGGAGCATCGCCGCGGCGTCCGCCTCGTCCTTCGGCTTTCCGAGCACCCGCCCGTCCAGCACGACAACGGTGTCCGCCCCGATGACGATGTCCTCCGGGCTTGCCCACGCCGCCGCGACCTCCGCCGCCTTGCAGCGGGCGAGCTCCGTCACGAGCGCGTCCGGCGTCAGCTCCGGGTGGGGCTTTTCCTCACCCTGCGCGGGGCGGATCTCCAGATTTTCAGCATGCAGCATCTCCAGCAGCTCCCGCCTGCGCGGGGATGCGGAGGCAAGGATCAGCTTCATTCCACACCTCGGTAATATAGCCCGCGGGTCAGTCCGTTCGGGCGGTATTCGTTCTGTCCCAGATAGCTCTTCGCGACCTCGACGCATTCGCGCGGGCTCTCCGTCGTGAACAGCAGCCGTCCCGCCCAGAGGCGGCAGGCGGCGATGTCCTCCGGCTTGTCCGCCAGAAAGAGCTTATGAGCGTTGTATATCACATTTCTGCATCCAAATTCCCTCACGACCGGGAAAACGGAGCCCATCCGGTCGGAAAGCGACGCCGGTCCCGTGCAGGGGCAGGCTCCGCCCGCCTCCTTCAGGACGCACTGGTCCGTCACCATCGCGGGCAGACGGCCGTAGACGATGAGCTCGGTGTCCGCTGCGCGGACTAAGTCGCGCACCTGCGCGATGCGCAGCTCGAACGACGCCGTGACGCTGCGGAGCCCCGCCGCGGCGAGGACCTGCATCGTCTGGGAGTTGAAAACGTTCAGCCCGAAGTCGCCCCGGACGGCGAAGCCGAGATTTTTCGCGAGCGCGATCTGACCGAGATTGCCGCAGAGGACCTCCTCCACGCCCTGCTCCCGCACCGCGCGCAGCAGCGCGAGAACGCTCTCCGCCTCCGTGTCCGTCACGACGCGGGGCATCACGGCGGAGACGGGGATCCCGGCGTCCCGGAAGGGCGTCACACATTCCGGCTTCCGCGCCAAAAGCTCCAGCGGAACATAGACGAGCCCCGGACGCAGCGCGGCGAGCTCCGGCGTCAGCTGCTCGGCGGAGAGGACCTGCACGTTCAGCTGCGCCGTCTGCGGCTCCGGAACAACGCGCGTCAGCGGCGGGATCGACCCGGCGCGGCGCAGCGGCGGCTGAGCGCGCTTTGCGGTCAGCTCCGCGAGCGCGGCGCGGCGCAGCTCGTTGACCGCGGCGGCGGGGAGAAAAAGCCCGCTGTCGAGGACCGCCTTGACCCGGCGGCAGCGGTAGGGCGTGCCGCCTGTCTTGTAAAGCTGGGCGGAAAGGGAGCTCTCCGTCAGCGCGGCGGACTGCGCCGTCTGGGGCACGGGACCCGTGACCGCAGCCTCGTTCCCGTCGCCGTCGCGCACGGCGAGCCGCGCGGGAGCCCCGGCGCGGATGACGGCGGCGAAGTCAACGTCCACGCGGCGCATCTCCCCGGCGGCGTAAGCGCGGCGCGCGGCGGTGAAGAGCTTGTTCGCGTCCTTGTCCGGCTCGCCGCGGACGCCGTGCATATCCTGCTTTTTCCCGGTGTAATACCCGTCCGTGAAGCCGTCGCGCGAGAAGGCGAGGCGGAGCGTTTCGAGCTCCTTCTCCGTCGGCGGCGTGTGCTCATGGATGGCGCGGTGATAAATTTTCGTGACGATCGCGCCGTATTCCGGGCGCTTCATGCGCCCCTCGATCTTTACGCAGGCGACGCCCATCTCCTCCAGCTCGCCGAGATAGTCTGCGAGGCAGTTATCCTTCAGCGAGAGGGGATACGCCTCGCTGCTGCGCCCGGCGCTGTACTGCATGCGGCAGGGCTGGGCGCACATGCCGCGGTTTCCGCTGCGGCGGCCGATGAGCGCGGACATATAGCACTGCCCGCTGTGGCAGAAGCAGAGCGCGCCGTGGACAAAGACCTCCACCTCGATGGGGCTGCGCGCGGCGATGAAGCGGATCTGCTCCCGGCTCAGCTCCCGCGCGAGGACGACCCGGCGCATGCCGAGCTGCGCCGCGGCGTGGACCCCGGCGAGATTATGGACGGACATCTGGGTGCTGGCGTGCAGCGGAAGATCGGGGCAGGCGGCGCGCAGCACGCGCGCAAGTCCGAGGTCCTGCACCAGCACGGCGTCCGCCCCCGCGTCGGACACGAAGCGCCCAAGCTCCGCCGCCTGCTCCATCTCGCGGTCGCCCACGAGGGTGTTCATCGTGACATAAACGCGGCAGGCGCGCTCATGGCAGTAGCGCAGCGCGTCGATAAATTCCTGCTCGGAAAAATTTTTCGCGCCCCGGCGGGCGTTGAAGCCGCCGAGCCCCAGATAAACGGCGTCCGCCCCGTTCTGAACGGCGGCGACAACAGCCTCCGGGCTTCCGGCAGGGGATAAAAGCTCCAGCATGGCTCGTTCTCCTGTAAGTGGATAAAATCCGGCATAGTAACTGAGATGTCAAAAACTTCTGCGAACCGCGATTTTAAAGGCTCCCCTGTGCAAGGGGAGCTGGCGCGCGAAGCGCGACTGAGGGGTTGTAAGCTTACGAAATCGCCATGCTTGGATGGCTTGCGCGTAGGGGACGGCGTCCTCTTTCGTCCCGCCGCTTCCGGGATACCCGTGCTTCCTGCAAACGGGTCGTCGAGAACGCCGACCCCTACGAAGCATCGCCGGAATCTTGGCTGTTCCGGCAGCTTACAACCCTCCAGTCAGCCTTCGGCTGACAGCCTCCCTTGCACAGG
>CAVCTM010000085.1:0-8921 GCA_963605115.1 Pseudobutyrivibrio sp.
CGCCCTTGTCCTCGCCGATCTCGCCGAGGCGGGTGCGGATGTTGTCCACGATCTGGTTGAGCGAGGCGTCGTCCACATAGTTGCAGAGCCCGATCTTATAGGTCGTAACGGCGGCGAACGGCGTGTCGGTCCCGGCGGCGGGCGCGTCGCTCGTCTTGGGGGCGGAGGTGCCGCCGCAGGCGGCGAGAGCGAGGAGGGAAACGGCGGCAAGCGCGCCGGCGAAGAGCTTTTTCAGAGACTTTTTCATGGGTGACAGATTTCCTTTCTTTTTATGTCGTTGAGTTGTTGTTTGGATTTTTTGTGTGTGACGGTCGGAGCAAAGGACGCCATCGCCGCCATCGTCTGGTGTAAAGCTTCATAGTTTTTTCTTGTCCTTTCTTTCGGGAAAAACAAAAGATCCCGTCCGCAGCGAAAAGATGCTCGTCTTTTCGCTGGGACAGGATCTTGGTAAACAAATTATCCTGCGGTGCCACCCGGCTTGGCGCGTTTCCTCCGCGCCCACTTTGCGCATACTCGTTGATATGCCGGCGTTTGCTCACGGAGCGCCTTCTCCGTCTCACATACTCGGAGGCTTTTTCGCAAAGCTTCCTTTCCGCTCGCCCTCGGATGTCCATTCGGCGCCGCATTTCCTGCCGCGATCTCACCCTCCGCGGCTCTCTTTGAGGAAAAAACTCGGTGCTTACTCACTCACCCTCAACGGTTTACTGCATTAAACCACGCTTTTCGCGCTTTGTCAAGTCAAATTTTTGTGCCCTTCCGACGGGAATTTTTGGCGATATTCTCTATCTCCGATACCGCAGCGTCGTGGGCGCGGCGCTCCTCCGCGTCCGGCAGGGGATCGAGCGAGACGCCCTCCCCATAGCGCCGGCGCAGCGCGGCGAGCAGCAGCGCGTCGCAGAGCGCCGGGTTTTTCGGCAGGACGGGACCGTGGCTGTAGGTGCCGAACACATTGCGCCAGCGGACGCCCTCGGTGCCGTCGCAGCCGTTGTTGCCGCCGCCATGCACCACCGTGCCGAGCGGGGCGACGCCCTCGCCCAGATAGGTGCGGCCGCTGTGGTTTTCAAAGCCGACGACGGTCCCACCGCCGCTCTCCGGCGGGCAGCGGAAGACGAAATTGCCGATGATGCGCTCCTCCGCGCCGACGGTATAGAGGTCCACCGCACCGGTATAGTCGAGCTGGTGCCCGTCCCAGGTGCGGTAATAGCTCCCCAGCATCTGGTAGCCGCCGCAGACGGCGAGGATCGCCTTGCCGTCCGCCGCCGCCTCGCGCAGCTCGCGCGCCTTGCCCCCGGCGAGGTCGCGCAGGAGCACCTCCTGCTCAAAATCCTGCCCGCCGCCGAGGAAAAAGAGGTCGAAATCCGCAAAGCGCGCCGTTTCGCCCGCGGGCAGCGGCGTGACCGTGCAGTCGATGCCGCGCCACGCGCAGCGCCGCTGAAGGCAGAGAATGTTGCCCCGGTCGCCGTAAAGGTTCAGCGCTTCGGGGTATAAATGACAGATCTTCAGTTCCATCGCAGCCTCACTCCCAGAATTCGCCCTTGCCCGCCGCCTTTGCGAGGTGGGGGCGCAGCGCCATCATCGCCGTGTAGGTCGGAACGACCACCGCGGGCGTGTCCCCGGCGGCGAGGAGCGCCGTCAGCGCCGCGCCGCCGCGTTCAAGCTTTGCGGCGGAAACGTCCAGCCCCGCGTATTTCAGGCGCAGCAGCAGCTCCTCCGCGCGCGTGCCGGAGAGGATGAGCTCCGCAATGCGGCTTTGAAGTCCCGCGAGGGACTCGAAATCCACGTCCCAGATCCACGAGATGTCCGTCCCGTCCGCGGCGCGGTCGTTCAGCGCGAGGCAGAGGCGGAAGGGCTCCGTGCGCGTGCCGAGATAGCGGAGGACCTGATTGAAGCCCGCGGGGTTTTTCACGAGGATCATCTGCACCCCGCCGCCGAGGGCGAAGCGCTCCAGACGCCCGAAGCCGCAGGACGCGCCCTCCAGCGCCGCCCTGACCGCCGCGGGCGCAAAGCCCAGCGCGCTGAGCGCCGCGGCGGAGGCTGCGGCGTTATAGATGTTGTAAGCCGCGGGGAGCGGGAAGCGCGCGGCGATCTCCGTGCCCCCGATGCACAGCGTGAGGTCGCTGCCCTCCGCGTCCGGCTTTGCCGCCGTCACCGCGACGTCCGGCTCCGGGCGGCGGTAGCCGCAGTGCGGGCAGCGGTAAGCGCCGAGGTGGGCGTAGGTCCGGCGGTCGTATTCATACGGCGTGCGGCAGCGGATGCAGAAGCGCGCGTCGGAGAGCTCGTCCGCCGTCTCCGCGCCGGGCAGCGGGGCGTCTACGCCGTAAAAGCGCGTTTTGTTCGGCAGCGCGTCCGCGAGCGAGGCGAGCAGGGAATCGTCCGCGTTCAGGCAGAGCACGGCGCCCGGCGCCTGCGACGCCGCAAAGCGCAGGTTCTCAAGCGTGTGCGTCACCTCGCCGTAGCGGTCGAGCTGGTCGCGGAAAACGTTGGTGTAAAGGATGACGCGCGGCTGCAAAAGGCGGAACACGGTCTTCGCCGCCGCCTCGTCGCACTCGATGACCGCCTTGCGGTATTTCGGTGCGCCGGAGAGACGGGCTGCCGCGGCGAACTCCGCCGTGATCCCGGCGAGCAGGTTCGCCCCGGAGCGGTTCGCGAGGCAGGGCGTCCCCGCGTCGGCATACGCCTGCGCCAGCACGCGGCAGCAGGTCGTCTTGCCGTTCGTGCCGCTGACGGCGGCGACGTCCACGCCGCGGGCGAGCTTTCCGAGCAGCTCCGGCGCGATCTTCACGGCGAGCTCGCCGGGAAAGCTTGTTCCGCCGCGGCCCAGCAGCCGCAGCGCGCGCCGCGCCGCCTTCGCCAGCCAGAGCGCCAGTTTTTCGCGCGGCGTCAGACCCGCGCTCATTTTCCAGCCTCCGCGCGCCGCGCCATCGCCGCGGCGACGAAGCCCTTGAAGAGCGGGTGCGGGCGGTTCGGGCGGGATTTGAACTCCGGATGATACTGCACGCCGACGTAAAACGGGCGGTCCGTGAGCTCCACGGTCTCGACAAGACGCCCGTCCGGGCTGAGGCCGCTCAGCGTCAGTCCCGCCGCGGTCAGCGCCGCGCGGTAGTCGTTGTTGAATTCATAGCGGTGGCGGTGGCGCTCGGAGATGTGCTGCGCGCCGTAGCAGCGCTCCATCGTCGTCCCCGGCGCGATGTCGCAGGGATAAGCGCCGAGGCGGAGCGTGCCGCCCTTGTCGATCTCGTCGCTCTGACCGGGCATAAAGTCGATGACCTTGTGGGCGCAGAGCTCGTCGAATTCGCCGGAGTTGGCGTCCGCGATCCCGGCGGCGTGGCGCGCGAACTCGATGACCGCGACCTGCATGCCGAGGCAGATGCCGAAGTAGGGCACGCCGTGCTCCCGCGCGTACTGCGCGGCGGCGACCATGCCCTCAATGCCGCGGCTGCCGAAGCCGCCGGGGACCAAAATGCCGTCCACCCCGGCGAACACCGACGCGGCGTTTTCCGCCGTGACGGTCTCGGAGTCGATCCAGCGGATGTCGACGCTCGCGCCGTCTGCCGAGCCCGCGTGACGCAGCGCTTCGGCGACGGAGAGATAGGCGTCGTGGAGCTGGGTATATTTGCCGACGATGGCGATGGAAACGTCGCCCTCCGGGTGGCGGATGCGCTCGACCATCGCGGTCCACTCCGCCATATCCGGCGCGGGGACGTCCAGCCCCAGCTCGCGGCAGACGACGCCGGAGAAGTTGGATTCCTCCAGCATCAGCGGTGCGGCGTAAAGGCAGTCGATGGTGCGGTTTTCAATCACGCAGTCGGGCTTTACGTTGCAGAACAGTGCGATCTTCTGGAAGATCCCGGCGTCCGTGAGCGGCTCGTCGCTGCGCAGGATGATGATGTCCGGCGTGACGCCGAGACCCTGAAGCTCCTTGACGGAGTGCTGGGTGGGCTTGCTCTTGTGCTCGTTGCTGCCGCGCAGATAGGGCACGAGCGTGACATGGATGAAAAGGCTGTTTTCTCGCCCGACCTCCAGCGAGATCTGGCGCACCGCCTCGATGAAGGGCTGGCTCTCGATGTCGCCGATGGTGCCGCCGATCTCCGTTATGACGACGTCCGCGTCCGTCTGGCGGCCGACGCGGTAGACGAACTCCTTGATCTCGTTCGTGATGTGGGGGATGACCTGCACCGTGGAGCCGAGATACTCGCCGCGCCGTTCCTTGTTCAGCACGTTCCAGTACACCTTGCCCGTGGTGAGGTTGGAGTATTTGTTCAGATCCTCGTCGATGAAGCGCTCGTAGTGGCCGAGGTCGAGGTCGGTCTCCGCACCGTCCTCCGTGACGTAGACCTCGCCGTGCTGATAGGGGCTCATGGTGCCGGGGTCAACGTTGATGTAAGGGTCGAGCTTCTGCGCCGCGACGCGCAGCCCGCGCATTTTGAGCAGCCGTCCGAGGGACGCCGCCGTGATGCCCTTGCCCAGACCGGACACAACGCCGCCGGTCACAAAAATATACTTCGTCATTTTCATCCATCCTCCAACAAAAAAAGAGACGCTCATCCAAGGGGGCTTCAGGCTCCCGGATGAACGCCTTTGTTCAACTTGGCTATCTTACTCCGGAAGGGTCCACTTGTCAACAGTTTTTTCGCGATCAGGAATAAGTTTTTATGATATTCTCCGCCGCCTCGCGCCGGGTCTGGCGCAGGTCCATGGACTGCTTTTCGATGTAGCGGTGGGCGTCCGCCTCCGTCATGCCGAGGCACTCGATGAGCAGCCACTTTGCGCGGTTCACGAGGCGGATCTCGCGGATCTTTTCGTCCACGGTCGCCTGCTTTTCCTCCATGCGGCGCAGCCGCTCGCGCGCGGCGCAGAGCATGCGCAGCGCCTGCGTGACCGTCTGGGTGCTCGTCGGCTTGGAGAGCACCATCACGCCGGAGTCCGTCACCCGCGCGCATACGTCGTCATAAAGCTCCGCACGCACGAAAAGCAGCACGCCCGCCCCGCCGTGGGCGCAGACGTCCTCGGCGAAATGGGAGCCGAATTCGTCCGGCAGCGGCGCGTTGACGAGAACAAGGTCGAACTGCGCCCCGTTCATCGCGCGGCGCGCCTCGCCCGCGCTTCCCGCCACCGTCACGGGGTGATAGTCCGTCGGGGGCAGCAGCGCCAGCGTCGTCTGATTGAATTTTTCCGCGGCGGAAACCAGCAGCACGCTGTAAGTGCGCTCCCGGAACACCATTCTGCCCCCTCCTCCCATGCTTTAGTCGCGGTGCGCGGTATGCGCGCTTATTTGCTGCAATAAACGGAGATGATCTCCTCCGGCAGCGCCGCGCGGACGAACTCGCTTGCCGCGGCGAGGGTCTTCGCCTCGGCGAGCGAGGCGGGCAGGGTGTCGAACTGTGCCGTCACCTCCGGCGGGGCGGAGAAGAGGTTCAGATCCGCCGCGGGCGGCAGTGTGAGCGCGCGCTGAACGCCGTCCATCCCCGCGCGGATGAGCAGCGCGAAGGCGAGATAGGGGTTGCAGAGCGGGTCCGGCGAGCGCAGCTCGGCGCGCGGCGCGTCCGCCGGCGCTGCGGGGATGCGGATGAGCTGGGAGCGGTTCTCGCTCGACCAGGAGACATAGCGCGGCGCCTTGCGGCTGCCGAGTCGGGCGTAGGATTCCTCGGCGGTGTTGAAAAACACCGTCGTCTCCCGGATGTGCGCTAAAATGCCGGCAATCACGCGGTCCATCACGTCCGTGCCGCCGTCGCTGCGGACGGAGAGGTTGACGTGCATGCCGCTGCCGGGCTCGCCGGGGAGCGGCTTCGGCGAGAAGTCCGCCGCAAGTCCGCTGCGCGCGGCGATGGTGCGCACGACGGAGCGGAAGGTGATCGCGTCGTCCGCCGCGGCGAGGGGGTCGGAGTAGCGGAAGTCGATCTCGTTCTGACCGGGACCCTCCTCGTGGTGGCTCGACTCCGGCTGAAAGCCCATCTGACTGAGCGTCAGGCAGATCTCGCGCCGGATGTTCTCGCCCCGGTCGCCGGGTGCGATGTCCATATAGCCCGCGCGGTCGATCGGCTCGCGCGTCGCGTCGCCGTGCTCGTCCGTGCGGAAAAGATAAAACTCCATCTCCGCGCCGAAGGCAAAGTGCAGCCCCATCGCGGCGGCGTCCTCCACGGCGCGCTGCAAAACGGCGCGGGAGTCGCTATGCAGCACCGTGCCGTCCGGGTGCGTGACCGTGCAGAACATGCGCACGACGCGGCCGTTTTCCGAGCGCCACGGCAGCCCCGTCAGCGTCGCCGGGTCGGGGCGGAGCAGCAGGTCCGAGCGCACCGCGCCGCCGAAGCCGGCGATGGCGGAGGCGTCGATCGCGATGCCGTGGCGGAACGCGCGGGGCAACTCCGTCGGCAGTATCGCGACGTTTTTCTGCCGCCCGAACACGTCGCAGAACGCGAGGCGGATGAACTTCACATCCTCCTCCGCGACATATTGCAGGACCTCATCCATCGTGTATTTCATTCCCGCGCACCCTCCCGGATACAAATTTTCATGTCCCAAATGATACCTTTTCCGCCCCGCCGCTGTCAACCGAAAATCTGCACAAAATTTGCAAAAAGGGGCTTGACAAGCGCGGAAAGGGGGTGTATATTGGCTCACATATTGAGACAACGGCGTCTCGGTGGGGCTTTTCGCCCCTCCGCGCCGGGGTCTCTTTTTTGTTTTAAAAATTTTTTTGAAAGGGTGTTATGTTCTATGTCTGCCGTACCTGAAATGTTTGGAAGTCTGGTTTTTGACGAGCGCGTGATGAAAGCGAGGCTGCCGGGGAATATTTACCGTTCCCTCAAGCAGACCATCCGACAGGGCAAGGATCTGGACCTCACCGTCGCGAACGCCGTGGCGGGCGCGATGCGCGACTGGGCGGTGGAGCATGGCGCGACCCACTTCACCCACTGGTTCCAGCCGCTGACCGGCATCACCGCGGAGAAGCACGACAGCTTCATCACCCCGGCGCCGGACGGCGGGGTCATCATGGAGTTTTCCGGCAAGGAGCTCATCCGTGGCGAGCCGGACGCCTCCAGCTTCCCCTCCGGCGGTCTGCGCGCCACGTTTGAGGCGCGCGGCTACACGGCGTGGGATCCGACGAGCTTCGCCTTCATCAAGGGCAAGACCCTCTGCATCCCGACGGCGTTCTGCTCCTACAGCGGCGAGGCGCTGGACAAGAAGACTCCGCTGCTGCGCTCCATGGAGGCGCTGAACCGTCAGGCGCTGCGCGTGCTGAAGCTCTTCGGCAACGAGGATGTCGCCCGCGTGACCACCTCCGTCGGTCCGGAGCAGGAGTACTTCCTCGTCGACCGCGCGCTTTATGAAAAGCGCCTCGACCTTATGACCACGGGGCGCACGCTCTTCGGCGCGAAGCCGCCGAAGGGACAGGAGCTCGACGACCACTATTTCGGCGTCATCAAGCCGCGCGTACAGGCATTCATGGACGACCTGAACGAAGAGCTCTGGAAGCTCGGCATCCTCGCGAAGACCGAGCACAACGAGGTCGCCCCGGCGCAGCACGAGCTCGCGCCCATCTATACCACGACGAACATTGCCACCGACCACAACCAGCTCACGATGGAGATCATGCAGCGCGTCGCGGCGAAGCACGGGCTCGTCTGCCTGCTGCACGAAAAGCCCTTCGCCGGCGTCAACGGCTCCGGCAAGCACAACAACTGGTCCATGGCGACGGACACGGGCGTGAACCTCCTGACCCCCGGCGACACGCCGCATGAAAACGCCCAGTTCCTGCTGTTCCTCTGCGCCGTCGTCGCCGCCGTGGACGATTATCAGGATCTGCTCCGCCTCTCCGTCGCGACCGCGGGCAACGACCACCGCCTCGGCGCGAACGAGGCGCCTCCCGCCGTCGTCAGCATCTTCCTCGGTGACGAGCTGACCGCCGTGCTGGAAGCCATCGAGCGCGACGCGCCTTACTCCGCCGCGGAGAAGACCGTGATGAAGCTCGGCGTCCACACGCTCCCGCGCTTCACGCGCGACACGACGGACCGCAACCGCACGAGCCCCTTCGCCTTCACGGGCAACAAGTTCGAGTTCCGCATGCTCGGCTCCTCGAACTCCATTGCCTGCGCAAATATCATGCTCAACTCCGCCGTGGCGGACACGCTGCGGAAATTCGCCGACACGCTCGAAGGCGCGGCGGACTTCCAGACTGCGCTCCACGAGCTCATCCGCGGCGTCATCAAGGCGCATAAGCGCATCATCTTCAACGGCAACGGCTACGACGAGACGTGGATCCGCGAGGCGACGGAGGAGCGCGGACTGCTCAATCTGCGCACCACGCCGGACGCCGTGGCGACGCTGCTCGATAAGAAAAACGTCGACATGCTGACCGGGCTCGGCGTCTACTCCCCCGCGGAGCTGCGCTCCCGCTATGAGATCACGCTGGAGAATTACTGCAAAACCGTCGTCATCGAGGCGAACACCATGACCGACATGGTCCGCCGCCAGATCCTGCCCGCGATGGAGACCTTCACCGCCCGCACCGCGGAGGCTGCGGCGAAGAAGAAGGCGCTCGTCCCGGAGCTCGGCTGCGGCTATGAAAAGCGCCTCGTCGAGCGCATGAGCGCGCTGACGGACGCCGTTTCCGAGCGCACGGAGAAGCTGGAGCGGACGCTCATCGGGCTCCACAGCGCCGAGGACGCGGCGGAGGAGGCAGCCGCCATCCGCGACTGCGTGCTCCCGGAGATGACCGAGCTGCGCGCCGCCTGCGACGAAGCCGAGACCGTCACCGCCCGCGACTGCTGGCCGTTCCCGACGTATTCCGAGCTTCTTCGATCGGAGGGCTGATTTATGTCGCTTGGGAGGATGACGGGGTCATCCTCCCAAGCGAGGGGGAACGCTTCGCTCAGCGCACTCGCCTTCGGCGAGCACGTTCCCTCCGCGCAGAGTATTTTTCG
>CAVCTM010000086.1:0-8874 GCA_963605115.1 Pseudobutyrivibrio sp.
TCCGAGCTTGGCGTTTGCGCGAGCTTGGTAACAACCCCTCAGTCGCGCTTCGCGCGCCAGCTCCCCCTGCACAGGGGAGCCTTTAAAACCGCAGTTCGCAGCTTTTTTGACATTCTCATTTCTGCGAAGCATCCATAAAGAAGACCCCGCCGGGCTTTTGCCCGGCGGGGTCGATTTTTATTACAGGATGCCGCCAATCTGAACGAAGATGGGGGCGAAGACGAGGGAGACGACCGTCATCAGCTTGATGAGGATGTTGATGGACGGACCGGAGGTGTCCTTGAACGGATCGCCGACGGTGTCGCCGACGACCGCGGCGTGGTGAGCTTCGCTGCCCTTGCCGCCGTGGTGACCTTCCTCGATGTACTTCTTCGCGTTGTCCCAGGCGCCGCCGGCGTTGGACATGAAGATCGCCATCAGGACGCCGGTGACGAGGGAGCCGGCGAGCATGCCGCCGAGCGCCTCAACACCCAGCAGGATGCCGACGAGCAGGGGAACGACGACCGCCATGATGCCGGGGACCAGCATCTCCTTCAGCGCGGCGGTGGTGGAGATGGCGACGCAGGACTTGTAGTCCGGCTTGCCGGTGCCTTGCATGATGCCCGGAATGGTGCGGAACTGGCGGCGGACCTCCTCGATCATCTTGTAAGCCGCCTTGGACACGGAGTCCATGGTCAGCGCGGAGAAGATGAACGGCAGCATACCGCCGATGAGCAGACCGATGGTGACGTAAGAATCGAGGATGTTGATGCCGGCGATCTCGATGCCGACAGCCTGTGCATAGGAGACGAACAGCGCGAGGGCGGTCAGAGCGGCGGAGCCGATGGCGAAGCCCTTGCCCATGGCGGCGGTGGTGTTGCCGACAGCGTCGAGCTTGTCGGTGATCTCGCGGACGGACTCGTCCAGACCGCTCATCTCGGCGATACCGCCGGCGTTGTCGGCGATGGGACCGTAAGCGTCAACGGCGACGGTGATGCCGGTGGTGCTCAGCATGCCGACCGCGGCGAGCGCGATGCCGTAAAGACCGCAGACCTTATAGGAAACGTAAATGCCCACGCAGATGAGCAGGATGGGGACGACGGTGGAGCGCATACCGACGGCAAGACCGGAGATGATCGTGGTCGCAGGACCGGTCTCGGACTGCTGGGCGATCTTCTTGACGGACTTGTAGTCGCCGGAGGTGTAGATCTCGGTGACGATACCGATGATGAGACCGACGATCAGACCCGCGATGATGGAGATGGCAGCCTTGAAGTCACCGAAGAACAGCTTGCCGAACACCAGAGAACCGATGACGACGATCGCCGCGGAGACATAGGAGCCCATCTTGAGCGCGGTGTGGGGGTTGGAGTTGTCGCTGCCGCGGACGAAGAAGGTCGCGATGACGGAAGCGAAGATGCCGACGGCGGCGAGCAGCAGCGGGAAGATGACGCCGGCGCCGTTGAAGGTACCGGTGACGGCAATGCCGAGGGTCAGAGCGGAGACCAGCGCGCCGACATAGCTCTCGAAGAGGTCGGCACCCATACCGGCGACGTCGCCGACGTTGTCGCCGACGTTGTCCGCGATGACGGCGGGGTTGCGCGGATCGTCCTCAGGGATGCCCGCCTCAACCTTACCGACGAGGTCCGCGCCGACGTCTGCGGCCTTGGTGTAAATACCGCCGCCGACACGGGCGAACAGCGCAATGGAGCTCGCGCCGAGGGAGAAGCCGGTCAGGATCTCAACGTTGTCGGTGAAGATGTAGATGAGGCCGCAGCCCAGCAGACCCAGACCGACGACGCACATGCCCATAACGGAGCCGCCGGAGAAGGCAACGCTCAGCGCGCGGTTCATGCCGCTGGTGCGGGCGGCGTTCGCGGTGCGGACGTTCGCCTTGGTAGCGACGTTCATGCCGACATAGCCCGCGGCGACGGAGAAGATCGCGCCGATGAGGAAGCAGACGGCGGTCATCCAGCTGATGAAGATGCCGATGAGCAGGAACAGCACGATGACGAAGATGACGAGGATCTTATACTCGGCAAAGAGGAAAGCGCGCGCGCCCTCCGCAATGCTCCCCGCGATCTCCTTCATGCGCTCGGTGCCGGGATCCGCCTTGGAGACCTTCGCCGTCTTGATGCCGGCGAAAATCAGGGCGATCACGGCCAGTACGGGTGCAAGCCAGATCAGGTTTTCCATGGTTGTGTTTCTCTCCTTATAAAAGTATAAACTAATCGGTGACGTCCCAAACGTATGATACAATTAGTACATGTTGCACAAATTTTGGGAACGTCACTCGTTCATAATAACTTAATATTTTTCAAAATGCAATCCATTTTTTTGCGATTCCCTCTTGCATTTTGCTTGAAAATCCTGTATAATCTGAAAATCTCATAATGGGGCGGAAGTTTTGATTTCGCCCCATTTTTATTGTAATTGTGCAATAGCAACAAAAACCCGCCGTACAAAGCCACAAAATTTCGCCGCGCGGGGGGAGGGCGCCTCCCCGCCGCTGCGCATAAAAAAGCCTCCCGCCCGGTTTTTCCGGGCGGGAGGTCTGCGTTATTTCGGGGAGGCTCAGGTCCGCTTCTTTCCCCAGAAGAAGAGGGCGACGGTGCCGGGACCGGTGTGGCTGCCGATGGTGGTGCCGACGTAGTTGATCTCGACCTTGCCGTTGAGCTTCGGGAAGCGCTGCTCGATCATATCGGCGACGGCGCGGGCGTCCTCGTAGCATTCGGAGTGGCTGATGTAGCACTTGCCGTCATAGTCCAGCCCGTCGCGCGCGTTCTGCTCCATACGCTTGACGATCTCCTGAATGACGCGCTTTTTGCCGCGGATGCGGCTGCGGGGGACGAGGTGGCCCTCCGCGTCCATGTTCAGCAGCGGGCAGATGTTCAGCACGCCGCCGAAAATGCCGGCTGCCTTGGAGATACGGCCGCCCTTGACGTAAAAGGTCAGGTCCGTGGAGAAAAACCAGTGGTTGAGCTCCAGACGGTGCTCCTCCGCCCAGTCGCGCACCCAGTCGACGTCCTTGCCGAGGTCGCGCCAGTCGGCGAGGCGGTCCATCAGCAGACCGTAGCCGCTCGATGCGCCGAGGGAGTCCACGACCCAGACGCGGCGGTCCGGGTGGCGCTCCCGCGCGATGCGCGCGGCGTTGACGGCGGACTGATAGGTGCCGGAAATGCCGGAGGAGAGGCAGACATGGAGCACGTCCTTGCCCTCGCTCAGAAACTTTTCAAAATGGTTCAGATACTCGCGGACGTTCACCTGCGAGGTGCTCGTCTCGCCGCCGGCTGCCATCGCTGCGTAAAACTCCGGGTAGGAGATGCTCTGACCGAGGTCGTCGTCATACTCCTTGCCGTTCAGGTGGAAGTGGAAGGGGACATACTGAATATCGCGCGCGGCAAAGTGGTCGGCGCTCAGGTCTGCGGTGGAGCAGCAGCTCAAAACAAATTCGCTCATGGTCGGTGGTTCCTCCTCGTGCGTTTTTTATTTCCGCTGCCACCATACGCCCCGCGGCGCGAAAACGCAACCTACGCCCCGTGGAGCGCGCTCTACTTCGCGGAAAGCGCCCGGTAGAGACGCAAAAACCGGACTCTACGATTCGTAGAGTCCGGTGCAAACCGTTGATTTTACTTGTGTTTCCGCACGAGCGGGATGCGGAACGCGAGGAACACGACCGCCTCCGCCGGGGCGAGAATCAGAAAAAGCTGCCAGAGGTTGAAGCGCAGCATGGCGAGGTAGACGAGCACCACGAGCGCGGCGACGAGCGCGGCGACGAGCCAGACGTTGTGTCGCCCGGCGTTCCACGCGGAGTTGAAGATCAGCAGCACGATGAGCGAGATGGGCACCGCGGCGACGAAGGTGATCCAGTAGACGTGACCCAGGATCCAGAGGATGACGAACTCCAGCATGCAGAGCGTCCAGATCCCGGCGAGGGTGCAGAGCACGACGAAGCGGCGGCTGTATTCCACCGGAGGGCTTTTCGGCTTGCGCTCCCACTTGGTGTTCTCGACGAGCAGCTCGTCGACGGTCACGCCGAAGATCGCGGCGATCCGGGTCAGGACATAGGCGTCCGGCACCGCCTCGGCGCGCTCCCATTTGGAGACGGACTTATCGGAGTAGTGGAGCTTTTCCGCAAGCTCCGTCTGCGTCATGCCCGCGCCCGTGCGCAGCACGATGAGGTTTGCGGCGAACACCGCCTTCAGTTCTTCCAAGATCGCTGACCCTGCCTTTCCGTTGCTGAGAATATTATATTGATTTTCCCCGCCGTTTGCAAGCAGAAAAGCGGCGAAACCGATCCGGTTTCGCCGCTTTTTGATACTTATTTATTATTTGTCTTCCAACTTGACTTCCTTATCCTTAAAGAAGTACTCCCGCGTCAGCTTTGCGACGACGCCGCTGAGGGCGAAGACGGCGATGAAGTTCGGGATCGCCATCAGACCGTTCAGCGTGTCGGCAACGTCCCACACGGTGTCCAGCGAGGCGACGGAGCCGAGCACGACCACGATGATGAACAGGAACTGATAGACCTTCGCGCCCTTGAGACCGACGAGGTACTGGATGCAGCGCGTGCCGTAAAGCGACCAGCCGAGGATGGTGGAGAACGCGAACATCATAAGCGCGAGCGCCACGAAGAGCGAGGCGAAGCGCTGACCGAACACGGTCGCGAAGGCGGCGGTGATGAGCTCGCTGCCGGGCTTGTGGCCCCAGCCGATGTCCACGCCGCTGACGATCACGGTGAGCGCCGTCAGCGTGCAGATGATGATGGTGTCAATGAACACCTCGAAGATACCATAAAGCCCCTGGTCGATGGGGCTCTTGGTCTCCGCCGCGGCGTGGGCGATGGCGGCGGAGCCGAGACCCGCCTCGTTGGAGAAGGCGCTGCGGCGCATGCCCCAGACGATGGTCTCGCGGATGACGATGCCGGTCGCACCGCCGGCGAGCGCGCGGGTGGAGAAGGCGTTCTGGAAGATGAGCGCGAAGGCGCTGCCGATGCTGGAGATGTGGGTGAAGATGACGATGAGCGTGAAGATGATGTAGATGACGCTCATAAACGGAATGAGCTTTTCGCAGACGGAGCCGATGCGCTTGATGCCGCCGAAGAGGATGAGCGCCACAAGACCCGCCATGATAAGACCGCAGACGAGGTTGATCGTGCCCTCATACTGCGACGCGGAGGGGATGAAGGACTGGATCGCGCCGTTGATGGAGCCGACGATGCTCTTCGCCTGCGCGCCGTTGCCGATGCCGAAGGCGGCGAGTGCGGCGAGCACGCAGTAGACCACGGCGAGCCAGCTCCATTTTTTGCCCATACCGTTTTTAATGTAATACATCGGACCGCCGACCCAGTCGCCCTTCTTGTCGCGCTCGCGGAAGCGGATGGAGAGGACGACCTCGGAGTATTTCGTGATCATGCCGACGAGCGCGGCGAGCCACATCCAGAAGATGGCGCCGTAGCCGCCGAGGGCGATCGCCTGCGTCGTGCCGACGATGTTGCCGGTGCCGACGGTGGCGCTCAGCGCGGTCGTGACCGCCTGAAACGGCGTGACTGCGCCGTGACCCGCCTCCTGCTTCTCAAACATTTTGCCGACCGTGTTTTTCAGCGCAAAGCCGAGACGACTGAACTGAATGCCGCGGTTGCGGACCGTCAGGTAAAGTCCGCCGCCGATCGCGCAGGGCAGAAAGATGTAGAGCCACGCGACGGTGTTGAGCTGACCTGTGATGAAGTGGATGATGTTCATGATTTCCCTCGGTTCCTCCCGTTCCTTTTTTCACTTTCGCGCCCGCGGTCCCGATACGAAAAAGAGCCTCTCATCCCGCGCCCCGCTTGAGGGTGATGGGAGAAGAAGCTCAGCAAAAATGACAATAACAAACCGGACCACTGCGTTCCAGTGGTTTTGTAATTGCCCTGTCCTTTTGCCTGAGAGATTTGACGGATGACCCGCCTTGCACCTTCGGCACCCACGGCGATGCGTGAGCTTCTCCAGAGAGCGATCCCCCCACGGTCTTTTTTGCCTGATAATGTTATTCCTTCGGCGGCGCAATTATGAAAAAGCGCACTTTTCTGTGAGGTTCGACTCGCATCGGTATTCGGTTTTCTTTAATTCGCTAAAATGATGTTAACAGAATACCATAAAATAAATCGCCCCGCAAGTGGGGGATGTTCCACAATTTCTCCCCGTTTCGCGGCGCGAATTGTTAAAATTCCACAGACAAGCGACAAAGGTCCGCGGCTTGTGAACAAATTGGCAAAATCAATGCCGCGGAGCGGCACAATTTTAAAGGCTCCCCTTACACAGAGGAGGCTTAAATTTGTGCGGCTTCGCCGCAATAATTATAAATTCCCCGTCGCATACATCAGCGCGGTGAGCGCTGCGAGCGGCGCGGTCTCGCAGCGGAGGATGCGCGGACCCATGGCGCAGATGCGGAAGCCGATCTTTCGCGCGAGCTCCTCCTCGAAGGGCTCGAAGCCGCCCTCCGGTCCGGTCAGGATCGCGGCGGTGGCGACAGACCCCGCCTGCTCGATGGCGTCGCGCAGCTCCATGCGCTCGCCGGTCTCGTACATAAAAAGCGGGAGCTCCGTTTTCGCGGCAATGTCCAGCGCCTCGGCGAAGCTGCCGACGGCGGAGACGGTCGGGATGACGCCGCGTCCGGACTGCTTTGCCGCTTCCTCGGCGATGCGCTGCCAGCGCGCGAGCTTTTTCTCCAGCCCCTTCTCGTCCGGGCGCGCCACGCAGCGGTGGCTCACGAAAAACACGATCTCGCTCGCGCCGGACTCCGTGCATTTCTGCACGATAAAGTCGCTCCGCTCGCCCTGCTTGGGCAGCCCGGCGAGGATCGTGCAGCGCACGCTCGGCTCCGCGGGACAGGGGACGGAGTCCACGACCTCCGCCTCCACCTCATCCGGGGTGATGCGCCGGATGGTGCAGTGGTGGTCGGTCTTTTCGCCGTCGCAGACGACGATGGCGTCGCCGATCTTCAGGCGCAGCACCTTCGCGTGCTCCGCGTCCGCGCCCGTGATGAGCACGGTCCCGCCGGCGAAATTGCCGCCTGTCATAAAAAATCTGGGCATGGTGATCGCCCTCCTTTGCTGTCGCTTACCACTCATTATGCCACATCTGTCGCGCGATTGCAAGCGGCGGCATAGAATTATGCGTGAGGAAAAAAACAGGGAGGGAGCCGGAATGGAGGAAAACTGGAGCGAGGCGCTGGCGCAGCTGGAGCGCGTCTGGCAGCGCGTGGCGGGGAAGGAGACATCAGAAATGCCGCCGGAGCGCGCGGCGGGGGCGCCGGACGTGCTCGCGGCGGAGCGGGATGCGGCGCAGCGGCTGCTGGAGGCGGCGGCAAGCGGCGGACGGGCGTCGGCGGCGCTGCGGGAGATGGCGGGGGAGTGCGCGGCGGCGGCGCGGGAGATAGCCGCGGAGGAATTCCTGCGCTGCGGCGCGCTGCCGGAGCGGGGGAACGCCCCGCGCGCGGAGGACGGGCTGCTCCCGCGGCTGCGCGCGGCTTACCTCGCCCTTGCGCGGGCGGAGGCGGCTTATGCCGCGGCGGGGGACATAGCCCCGGAGCGCGCCGCGCTCTATGCCCGCCTTGCGGCGAAAAAACCGGCGCAGCGCCGCCGCGTCTTCGCGATCGTCGCGGGGCTGATGGCATGAAAAAAGCCGCCCTTATGTGCGGGCGGCGGCGCTTGTGTCGAAAATAAACCCTTGCATTTTTGAAAAAAGCGTGTACAATAGGAGTCGAGGAAACGCGAACAGCGGCAGAATATGGCGAGGAGGTCACTCGCCATATTCCTGTGACAAGTGAAACGCCCACTCAACACAACAGCCTGAATCGGCTGCGCCACGAAGCCTATTATAACCGCCTCCCCCTCCTTTTTCAAGTGGCAACATTTGAGTCGGGGTGCGGTTTTATAAGTTTTTTGTGTTAGCTATCGACGAGAGCGGTGTTGAGTGAACACGTTCGCCAGACGTGTCGTTTAACACCGCTTACCGTGTTTCCGACGGCAGACGCCCGGTCCATCCACCTCTACACACCTACCTCGGATTTTCTCGGAGAGCGGGCTTTGTCCATTACCCCGTTCCCGCCGGGCGTCTGTTCGTCGGCCCTCCGCGTGCTTTTCGCGCAGGGTAATAAAAAAGCAGAGGCGCATGGTGCCGCAAGCACTGTGCGCCTTTGCTTTTTTCGCAAAAACCCTCTTGCAAAATGGGGATTGGTGCGCTATAATGCAGACGTACTTAGTTAAAGTAACCTAACCCACAAGGAGGTCAAGCGTTATGACAGAGACAAAAGTGAAGATCAGCGGCATGGCATGCGGCATGTGCGAGGCGCACGTCAACGACTGTATCCGCGAAGCCCTCTCCGTGAAGAAGGTCACGAGCTCCCACACCAAAGGGGAGACCGTCATTCTCTCCGAGGAGCCCATCGACGAAGCCAGGCTCCGCACCGCCATCGACGACACCGGCTACGAGGTGACGTCCGTCACGTCCGCCCCCTACGAAAAGCACGGACTGTTCGGAAGGAAAAAGTGAAAAAAACCGCCGCCCACGAGGGCGGCGGTTTTTCGAGGGTGTCAAAAAAACCTGAGAGCTGCGATTTTAAAGGTCTCCCCTGTGTAAGGGGAGGTGGCTGCCGCGAAGCGGCAGACGGAGGGACTGCTGCGGAAAGCTGAGATTTTTGCCGACCTTGCCGGCTCCACCGCGGCTAACTGAGCATGGCGTGAATCCAAGTCTGCATGACAGTCCCTCAGTCGCGCTTCGCGCGCCAGCTCCCCTTACACAGGGGAGCCTTGAAAGGGTGCCGCTTCGCGGCGATAATTCTAATTAAAACCGAACCAGCCCCGACCTTAGGGGGAATCCAAGGGGGTCGAAGACCCTCTTGGTCGTTCAGGAAAAG
>CAVCTM010000087.1:0-8840 GCA_963605115.1 Pseudobutyrivibrio sp.
CTTTAAATTGTGCGGCTTCGCCGCGTCGATGACCTTTTTTGACACACTCAAAAGCCGCGCTCCCGTTCCGGGGGCGCGGCTTTCGGTTTTTTCACTCGATAACGAACAGCAGCTCCTTCGCCTTGACGGACTGACCGGGGTCTACGCGGACCTCGGTGATCCTACCCGCCTTGGGCGCGGTGATGCTGGTCTCCATCTTCATCGCCTCGATGATGGCGAGAACCTGATTTTCCTCCACGGTGCCGCCGGGCTTGACGTTCACCTTGCTGACCATGCCGGGGATGGACGAGCCGATCTGGTTCGGGTCGTTCGGGTCGGCGAGCTTTGCCTGACGGGTCGTCTCGCTCGCGAAGGGGTCGCGGACCGCGACCTCGCGGCGGGTGCCGTTGAGCTCGAACTGAACGTTGCGCGTGCCGTCGTCGTTGCTGTCGCCGAGGCCGAGATACTTGATGACGAGGGTCTTGCCGTCCTCGATGTTGATCTTGTTCGTCTCGCCGAGCGCCATGCCGTTGAAGAAGACGTGGCTGCCCATGCGCATGATGTAGCCATACTCCTTGCGGTGCTCACGGTAATCCTTATACACCTTCGGGAACAGGCAGTAAGCGAGCATGGCGCGCATATTGATGAGGTCGTTGCCCATAAAGGAGCGCATCTCCTGCTCCACGGCGTCGAAGTCGACGGGCTGAAGCAGCTCTCCGGGACGGCAGGTGATGGGCTTTTCGCCCTTGAGCACGACCTCCTGAAGTCCCTCAGGCTGGAAGCCCCAAGCCGGCTGGCCCATCATGCCCTTGAAGTAGCTGACAACGCTGTCCGGGAAGGCGAGGGTCCTGCCGCGCTCCAGAATGTTCTCCGGCGTGAGGTCGTTCTGCACCATGAAGATCGCGAGGTCGCCCACGACCTTGCTGCTCGGCGTGACCTTCACGAGGTCGCCCAGCATGTCGTTCGCGGTCTTATACATCTCCTTGACCTCGTCGAAGCGCGCGCCGAGACCGAGGGACGCGACCTGCGGCTGGAGGTTCGTGTACTGACCGCCGGGGATCTCGAAGCGGTAAATGTCCGTCGTCGTGGTCTTGAGACCCTTGTCGAAGTTTTCGTAGCGCAGGCGGACGTCCGCGTAGTAGTTGCTGAGCTCCTGCACGCGCTGGAGGTCGAGCCCCGTGTCGCGCTCGGTGCCCTGAAGGGCGGCAACAACGGCGTCCATGCTCGGCTGGCTCGTGAGCCCGGACATGCTCGCCACGGCGCAGTCCACGATGTCGACGCCCGCCTCCGCCGCCATAAGGCAGGCGGCGACCTGATTGCCGGTGGTGTCGTGGGTGTGGAGATGGATGGGGATGCCGATCTCCTGCTTGAGCGCACGGACGAGCTTCTTCGCCGCGTAGGGCTTCAGCAGACCGGACATATCCTTGATGCAGAGCAGGTGCGCGCCGCGATGCTCCAGCTCCTTGGCGAGCTTGACGTAATAATCGAGCGTGTAGCGGTCGCGCTTCGGGTCGAGAATGTCGCCCGTGTAGCACATGGTGGCTTCGAGCAGCTTGCCCTCGTTCAGAACCTCGTCCATCGCGATCTCCATACCGGGGATCCAGTTGAGCGAGTCGAACACGCGGAACACGTCGATGCCGCTGCGCGCGCTCTCGCGCACGAAGGCGCGGACAACGTTGTCCGGGAAGTTTGCGTAGCCGACGAGGTTGCTGCCGCGCAGGAGCATCTGGAACGGGATGTTGGGGATGTGCTGGCGCAGCTTGTCGAGGCGCTCCCACGGGGACTCATGCAGGAAGCGGTAAGCGACGTCGAAGGTCGCGCCGCCCCACATTTCGAGCGAGAAGCAGTCGCGCAGGATGTCCGCGGTGCCGTCCGCGCCCTTGAGCATGTCGCGCGAGCGCATGCGGGTGGAGAGCAGACTCTGGTGCGCGTCGCGCATCGTGGTGTCCGTGATGAGCAGCTTTTTCTGGTCCAGCACCCAGTCGCGCACGGCTTCGGGCCCCTTTTCGTCCAGCAGCTGCTTCAGTCCGGGACCGAGCGGCGCCTTCGCCTGCGGGAAACGCGGCGTGTCGTACTGGTGGCGCTCCGCGTCCGGGTTCGCGACCTGGATCGCGGCGATATACTTCAGAACGCGGGTCGCGCGGTCGCGGGAGTCCGCGATCTCGAAGAGCTCCGGCGTTTCGTCGATGAACTTCGTGTGGCACTTGCCGGCGATGAACGCCGGGTGGTGCAGGATGTTCGTCACGAAGGGGATGTTGGTCTTGACGCCGCGGACGTGGACCTCGTTGAGCGCACGGATGGCTTTGCGGCAGGTGGCCTGGAAGGTGCAGTCCCAGCTCGTGACCTTGACGAGCAGGGAGTCGTAATACGGGCTGATGATCGTGCCGGTCGTGGCGTTGCCGCCGTCGAGCCGGACACCGAAGCCGCCGCCGGAGCGGTAAGCCGTGATCTTGCCGTTATCCGGCGCGAAGTTGTTGGTCGGGTCCTCCGTCGTGACGCGGCACTGGATGGCGAAGCCGTTGATGCGCAGGTCGTCCTGACTGGAAAGCCCGATCTCCGGGTAATCGAGCGCCTTGCCCTCGGCGATGAGGATCTGGGCGCGGACGATGTCGATGCCCGTGACCATCTCGGTGACGGTGTGCTCGACCTGAATGCGGGGATTCATCTCGATAAAGTAGTGGCGTCCGTCGCGGTCGACGAGGAACTCCACCGTGCCGGCGCTGACGTAGCCGACCGCCTTCGCGATCTTGACCGCGTCGGCGCGCAGCGCCTCGATCGTCGCCTGCGGAACGCTCCACGCGGGGGCGAACTCGACGACCTTCTGGTAGCGGCGCTGGAGCGAGCAGTCGCGCTCGCCGAGGTGGTAGACGTTGCCGTATTCGTCGGCGAGGATCTGGACCTCGATATGCTTGGGCTCCACGAGGTATTTTTCGATGAAGATGTCGCCGCAGCCAAAGCTCTTTTCCGCCTCGGAGTGGACGAGCTCATAAGCGGGCTTGACCTCCTCCGGCGTGTCGCAGCGGCGCATGCCGCGCCCGCCGCCGCCGGCGGCTGCCTTCAGGATGATGGGAAAGCCGTAGCTGACCGCCTTCTCCAGCGCCTCGTCCGCGTCGCGCAGCGGCTCGGTGCAGCCGGGGATGGTCGGGACGGCGCACTCCTTTGCGATCGCCTTCGCCGCGAGCTTGTCGCCCATCTTGGCGAGCACGTCGCTCGGCGGACCGATGAAGATGATGCCGTTTTCCTCGCAGGCGCGGGCGAACGCCGGGTTCTCGGACAAAAAGCCGTAGCCCGGATGGATGGCGGAAACGCCGCGGCGCTTCGCAAGGTCGATGATGCCGGGAATGTCCAGATAAGCGCCCAGCGGCGACTTGCCCTCGCCGGTGAGATATGCTTCGTCGGCGCGGATGCGGAACAGGCTGTTGATGTCCTCCGCGGAGTACATCGCCACCGTGTGCAGACCGAGGTCATAGCAGGCGCGGAAAATGCGGATCGCGATCTCGCCGCGGTTTGCGACGAGCACCTTTTCGATGGTCTTCTGGCTCATGTGTTCACCTCAAGCATTTTTGCAATTTTTTGGGGTCAGGAATTGCAGTTCAATTATATGTCTAAGGAAGGAAAAGCACAAGCAAAATCGCGCCGCTCCCTGCAATTTTCAGTTGCTTGCCCAAACCTGTGCCGCGGAAGCGGGCAGTGTTTTGGCAAGTTTGTGCGCACAGAAAATTGCATCGAAAATTGCAAAAATCCCGGACGTATGGTACGTCCGGGACGGGATGGGAGCGGCAAATTCCGCTTTTACGCCTTTTTCCGCTTTTTCACGACCACGGCGATGACCGCGGCGGCGATGACGGCGACGCAGGCAGCGCCGGCGTAGAGATAGGCGGTGGGGCGCTTCGCCTCGGCGAGGGCACGCTCCATCGTATCGGCGTCCGCGGCGGGGACGGTCTTGGGCGCGACGGCGTTCTCGTCCGGGGGCAATTCGCCGTTCGCCGGGTCATCGAGGCAGACCCAGTAGCCGCGGATGCCCATGTAATAGCCGAAATAGCCCCAGCGCCGTCCGGCGGGGTCGGTGAAGAGCGCGGAGAAACAGAGCTCGCCCGCGGGCAGCTGCTCCACGGCGTCGCCGCTGCCGGGGTAGCGGTAAGCCCAGACGGTGTCCTCCGCGCCGATGGTGAGCGTCTCGTCCGTCTCGCTGATCTCCGCGGCGTGGTCGGCGGAGAAGGAGATGGAGTCATAGCGCAGCGCGAGGTCGGCAAGGCGTACCCAGCCCTCCGGCAGGTACGCCCACTCGCCGTTCCATGTCCACGTGACATAGTGCGCCTCGCCGTCGTTCGGGAGCGTGTCCACGGCGTCGCCGGTCGGGGAGCTGTAAACGAGGACGAAGCCCTCCGCGCCGTCGGCGTAATAGCTGCGGTTTTCCGGCTCGCACTCGTCGCTGTGGCGGCGGTAAAAGGCGTCGTCCGGCTCGAAAAGCACGTCCGCCGCGGCGGGCGCGGCGAGCGCGCAGAGCGTGAGCGCGGCGAGCAGCAGGGAGAACAGGCGTTTCATAGGGCATTTCCTCCTTTGATCCCACTTTATAGTCCCATTATACTTCATCAGACGAAAAAGTCGAGCAAAAGTTCCCGCTTTTTTGGGGAAAAATCCGCCCCGCCGCGGTTGCCTAACGGAAAATTGCGTGGTATAATAAGCTGTTTTAATATACACATTTACGCTAACGGAGATAAAAAGCAATGTGGATTTCCGACCAATGGCAGGATTTTGAGCTGATCGACTGCGGCGGCGGCGAAAAGCTGGAGCGCTGGGGCGATCAGATCCTTGTGCGCCCGGACCCGCAGGCGATCTGGGACACGCCGCGCAAAAACCCCCTCTGGCGCACGCCGAGCGCGCGCTACAGCCGCAGTCAGACCGGCGGCGGTCACTGGGACAAGAACACCGTCCCCGCCTCGTGGGACATCCGTTATAAGGACCTGACCTTTCACGTGAAGCCCATGAACTTCAAGCACACGGGGCTTTTCCCGGAGCAGGCGGCGAACTGGGACTATCTGATGGCGAAGATCCGCGGCGCGGGCAGACCCGTCAGCGTGCTGAACCTCTTCGGCTATACCGGCGCGGCGACCGTCGCGGCGGCGAAGGCGGGCGCGAGCGTCTGCCACGTGGACGCGGCGAAGGGCATGGTGCAGTGGGGCAAGGAAAACGCGGAGGCGAGCGGCGTCCGCGAAGCGCCGATCCGCTGGATCGTGGACGACTGCGCAAAGTTCGTCGAGCGGGAGATCCGCCGCGGACACAGCTACGACGCGATCGTGATGGACCCGCCGTCTTACGGCCGCGGTCCCGGCGGCGAGGTCTGGAAGCTGGAGGACAACATCTGGGACTTCGTGAAGCTCTGCTCCCGCGTGCTGAGCGATAGCCCGCTCTGCGTCATCATCAACTCCTACACGACGGGGCTCTCCGCCTCCACCGTGGGCTACATTGCCGACAGCATCTTCACGAAGCGCTTCGGCGGGCACAGCGAAAGTCAGGAGCTCGGACTGCCCGTGACGGACAGCGGGCTCGCCCTGCCCTGCGGCGCGAGCTGCCGCTGGGAGCGGTGAGCGCCATGGACGCGATCATCCGCGCGGAGGACATCCGCTTTTCCTATGAAGCCGACGCCGCCCCGGTCTTAGACGCCCTCTCGCTGGACATCGAGCGCGGGAGCTTCACCGCCGTTTTGGGTCACAACGGCAGCGGCAAGAGCACGCTCGCGAAGCTTTTCAACGGCATATTGCTCCCCACCGCCGGGCGCGTCACCGTAAACGGCATCGACACGGCGGACAGCGCACGAATACTGGACGTGCGGCGCACGGTCGGGCTCGTGTTCCAGAACCCGGACAACCAGATCGTCGCGAGCGTCGTGGAGGACGACGTGGCGTTTGCGCCGGAGAACCTCGGCGTGCCGAGCGCGGAGATCCGCGAACGGGTGGACGAGGCGCTCCGGAGCGTCGGGATGTATGAATTCCGGCTCCACGCGCCGCACCTGCTCTCCGGCGGTCAGAAGCAGCGCGTCGCCATCGCGGGCGTGCTCGCGATGCGGCCGGAGTGCATCGTGCTCGACGAGCCGACCGCGATGCTCGACCCCATCGGGCGCCGCGAGGTGCTGGAGACGGTCGAGCGCCTGCGGCGCGAGCACGGGATGACCGTCGTGCTCATCACCCACCACATGGACGAGTGCATCGGCGCAGACCGGCTCATCGTCATGTCAAACGGCAAGATCGCGCTCGACGGCGCGCCGCGCGCGGTGTTCTCCCGCGTGGAGGACATGCGCGCCGAGGGACTCGCCGTTCCGGAGACGACGGAGCTGCTCTATCGCCTCAACGGGCACGGCGCGCATTTGCCGCTCACGGCGCTGACCGTGGACGAATGCGCCGACGCCGTCGCCGCTTATCTCAAGAAGGACTGAATTTTTGCTTATGCCGGTTTTAAGGGCGGAGGGTCTGACGCATATTTACAGTCAGGGCACTCCATTTGAAAAGGTCGCCATCGACCGCATAGATCTCGACGTTGCCGAGGGCGAGCTGCTCGGTATCATCGGTCACACGGGCAGCGGAAAGAGCACGTTTATCCAGCATTTGAACGGGCTTTTGAAGCCCACGGCGGGCAGCGTGAAGCTCGACGGGACGGACATTTACGCCACGAAGGAGACCACGCGCCGCGTCCGCTTTCAGGTCGGGCTCGTGTTCCAGTATCCGGAGTATCAGCTCTTTGAGGAGACCGTCGCGCGCGACATCGCCTTCGGTCCGAAGAATATGGGGCTCTCCGCCGGCGAGATCGACGAGCGCGTCCGCGAGGCGGCGGGCTTCGCCGGTGTGGACGAAAACCTGCTGGACGCCTCCCCGCTGGAGCTCTCCGGCGGCCAGAAGCGCCGCGTCGCCATCGCGGGCGTCATCGCCATGCGCCCGCGCGTGCTCATTCTGGATGAGCCGACCGCGGGGCTCGACCCCGCCGGGCGCGAGAGCATTTTGCAAAATCTCTGCGATTACCGCGAAAAAACGGGCGCGACCGTGCTGCTCGTGTCCCACAGCATGGACGACGTGGCGCGCCTTGCCGACCGGCTCGCCGTGTTTGAAAACGGGCGCATCGCCATGCTGGGAACGCCCTCGGAGGTGTTCGAGCGCGCGGCGGAGCTGCGCCGCATGGGGCTTACGGTCCCGGCGGCAACGGAGCTCGCCACGGCGCTGCGCGCCCGCGGCGTGGACATCCCCCAGAGCGTTTACACCATCCCTTACCTCGAAAAGCTGCTCCTGCGGCTGAAGGGAGGCGGGGCGGAATGCTGAAGGACATCACCCTCGGTCAGTATTTTCCCGGCACGACCGCCGTCCACCGGCTCGACCCGCGGACAAAGCTGCTCTGGCTCATCGCCTACATCGTGGCGCTCTTCCTCGCGAAAAACTGGGCGTCCTACGCGCTGATGCTGCTGGTGCTCATCGCGCTCGCGGCGGCGGCGCATATCAAGCCCAAAACGCTGCTGAGCGGCTTAAAGCCCCTCATTCTCATCGTGATCTTCACGGCGCTCATCAACCTGTTTTACGGCAGCGGCGAGCCGCTCGTGCAGTTCTGGATCTTCAAGATCACCGCCGACGGCATCCGCAACGCGGTCTTTATGGTGCTGCGCATCCTGCTGCTCGTCTGCGGGACCTTCCTGCTGACTTACACCACCTCCCCGCTCCAGCTGACGGACGGGCTGGAGCTGCTGCTGACGCCGCTGAAGGCGCTGCGCGTGCCGGTACATGAGCTGAGCATGATGATGAGCATCGCGCTGCGCTTCATCCCGACGCTCATCGAGGAGACGGACAAGATCATGTCCGCCCAGAAAGCGCGCGGTGCCTCGTTCGACACCGGAAAGCTCACCGACCGCGCCCGCTCGCTCATCCCGCTGCTCGTGCCGCTTTTCGTAAGCGCCTTCCGCCGCGCGGACGAGCTCGCCACGGCGATGGAGTGCCGCTGCTACCACGACGGCAAGGGCAGAACGCGCATGAAGGTGCTGCGCTTCGCCGCCGCGGACTATGTTTCCCTCGCGCTCGGCGCGGCGATGATCGCCGCGGTGAGTGTGCTGCGCGCGTTCGGACTTTAGAGAAAGGAGGCGGACCCTTTATGCGGAATATCGCGCTGCGCCTGATGTATGACGGCTCGGCTTACCACGGCTGGCAGGTGCAGAAAACGGACGTCTCCGTCGCCGGAACGCTGGAGACCGCGCTCTCGAAGGTCTGCGGTCACCGGGTCCACGCCGTCGGCTGCGGGCGCACGGACGCGGGCGTCCACGCCCTGCGCTACTGCGCCAATTTCCGGACGGAGAGCCGCATCCCGACGGACCGCCTGCCCCTCGCCGTGAACGCCCTGCTCCCGCGGGACATCGCGGTCGTGGACGCCGTGGACGCGCCGGAGGACTTCAACGCCATCGGCTCGTGCATCAAAAAGGAATATGTCTACAAGATCTTAAACCGCCGCATCCGGGACCCGTTTCTGGAAAAGCGCGTCTGCTTTTACCCCTCCCACCTCGATTTCGACGCCTTCCGCGCCGCGGGGGAGGCCTTTGTCGGCACCCACGACTTCGCCGCGGTGCGCTCCGTCGGGACCGAGACGCGCACCACGGTGCGCACGGTGCACTGGTGCCGCGCGGAGCGGGAGGGCGACCTCTTCTCCGTTTATGTCTGCGCGGACGGCTTCCTCTATAATATGGTGCGCGCCATTGTCGGCACGATGGTCTACGCCGCTTACGGCAAGCTCCGCGCCGCGGACATCCCCGCCCTGCTGGAAACCGGCGACCGCCGCCTCACCGGACCCACCATGCCCCCGCAGGGGCTGTATATGAACCGGATCTGGTACGAGGG
>CAVCTM010000088.1:0-8833 GCA_963605115.1 Pseudobutyrivibrio sp.
CCCTCCAGTCAGCGCTGCGCGCTGACAGCCTCCCTTGCACAGGGAGGCCTTTAAACTTGCAGCCTTTCGCTCACAACGCCATCGATCTTTTCGCAAACACCACGAAAGTTCCGCATAACATCGTTGTTTGCGAAGCGGAGGACGAGAAGGTCATAAGCCGCGAGAAACTCGGAACGAATGCGGTCATGTTCTGCGCCGGACGGCTCATAATGCTGCGAACCGTCCAGCTCGATCACGACCTTTGCCTTCGCGCAATAAAAATCCGCGATATACTTTCCGAGAATCTTTTGCCGCCGGAATCCTGCCGGGTAGTCGCGGAGAAAATCATACCACAAATGGCGCTCCTCCGGTGTCATTTCTCTGCGCAGCTTTTTTGCGGCGGGGACAAGCGCTGTGTTGTGTTTTCGCTGCATATAACCGCCCCTCTCTGCCGCAAGGATATCTTATATTGAAAACAATGTCAAGTCCCCCTTTTAAAACCTCATCTGTACAAGGGGCGCTGGCGCGGGTAGTTTAAAGGCTCCCCTGTGCAAGGGGAGCTGGCGCGCGAAGCGCGACTGAGGGGTTGTTACCAAGCTCGCGCAACCGCCAAGCTTAGATATTTCGCAAGCTTACAACCCTCCAGTCAGCGCTACGCGCTGACAGCCTCCCTTGCACAGGGAGGCCTTTAAAATCGGAGTTTTTCCCCCACCCCCAAATTTTTCCTTGCATCGGTTGCTGCAATTATCGGTCCGCATGTCCTGCGGTTTATAGAAAGGGGGAATTATTTATGCCATCAACGAACAAGACGGCGACGCTGGGGCTGAACCAGTGGATCAAGACGGACGGGGTCTGCATGGCGGACTTCAACGCGGACAACGCGAAGCTGGAGGCGGCGATCGCGGCGGTAACGGCGGCGAGGGTGCAGTTTCACACGGGGACTTACACCGGCGACGGCACCTGCGGCAGCGCGAACCCGACGAGCGTGACCCTGCCGTTCGCGCCGAAGGTGCTGATCATCTACAGAGCCGATCAGGACTACCCGCCGACCGTTATCATCGCGGGTATGACTAAAGTGAACACACACTTCACCTACATGCGCGGCGGCGGTATCAACGTCACCTTCGACGGAAACACAGTCTCGTGGTACCATAACGGGCACTATTTCGACGAGAGCAACAATTCGATAACAACCTCGGCGTCCGCCAACATTCAGCTCAACGAAAAGAACGCTGTCTATAATTTTATGGCAATCGGCTACCGCGACTAAAAACAGCCCCCACTCTTTCGAGTGGGGGCTGAACTTATTTTATTAAGTTTTTAGTCGATCTGATATTCAATCAAATCAAGCAGCCGTCACGAAGACCATCGTGATAACGCCGCTGGTGGTGATGCACTCGATGTAGGCGTCCTTAGCGATGTCCGCAAGCGTACCCTCGACAGCAACGCCATTCTTGATGACGTAGACAGCGCAGTCATCAGCGATGGAGTAGTCGGAGGTGGTGCTCACAACGCCATCCTTCGGAGCGACAGTGACCTGAGCCTTTGCAAGCTTGTTGGTGTTCGCAGCGTAGGAGCTGCCGACGGCAACAGCAAGGCCGTCCTTGTTGTACTCGATGCTCGCAACCAGAGTGTTGGCAGTAGAAGCGAACACGGTAGAGACGTCGGTGCTGTTGACCTTAACAGTGGTGATCTCGCCGCCGACAACAGCATTGTAGACCTTGTAAGTGCCAGCCGCATCGGAAGTCTCCTCGGCGTTTGCGTTGTAGATGAGGTAAGCGATGTCAGCCTCGGTGGTGTTGGAACCGGTCTTGGACTTAGCATCCAGAACGATAACAGCATTCGCGACAGTGCCCGTCTTCAGAGCAGCAGTCTTGGTGCCGGTGTCAGCCTCGACGGAATCCATGTTGGCGATGCCGGTGACGACCTTCCAAGTGATCTTGCCGCCGGTAGCAGTCTTACCAACGAAGAAGATGGTCTTGGCGTTCGCAGTGGTATCACTCGCACCACCAAGGCTGAACTTAGCAACGCCCTTCGTGATGTCGAGCGTGCTGGTGTTGGCAGCCGGAGCGTCGGCGTCAGAACTGCCGAAGGTGTACTGACCGTCAGCGGTGATGGTGTACTTCACCAGAGCATTCGCGTTGGCGTTTCCGTAGGCGTAGGAAGCGGCGTTGGTCTCAACGATCTCGGTCTTGCCATCGGCAAGAAGCAGCTTTGCCTCGTACTTGGCATCGCCGTCGGACCAAGTGCTGCCGCCGTTGCTGACAGCCAGAACCACAGCGTAGCCAGTGGTGGCCTCAACATCTTCGACGTGAACAGCGGTGATGACATTGCCATAGCTGTCGAGGTAGAGAACGTAATCATTCTCGGTGCTGGTAGCATTCTTCACATAGGCAATCTTCTCGGTCTCGACATAATTGTCGGAGAACAGATAGGTCGTGCCATTGCCAATGAACTTGCTGGTGCTGACAGAAGAAACGGTCACTTCCTCGGTCTTCGCGGCTTCGACAGAGAAGACGTCGTAGCTCGTTCCGTTCCAAACCTTCGTGTAGATAACGACGGTTTTGTTGGCCTGATCCTGCTTGGAGAAATCAGTGGTGTCGAAATCCTTGTCCAGAGTGGTCAGGTGGACCTTCTCCTTAGCGGTGATTTCGCCGGCGCTGTTCTTAACAGCAGCAGTCCAAGAGCTGATGGTATCGGTATAAGTCTCGGTCACGACGATCGTGTACTCATAATCGTCAGTCTCGAAGACCTCAACCAGAGTGCCCTGACCGCCGATCTTCTTTGTATTGTCAAGAGCGATGGCATAGTCAGCCTCAGCATACGCGGTAACAACAGTCTCGGTCTTGCCGTTCACAATGTAGGTAGCGGACAGCTTGCCGATGGTGGCGCTGGTGAAGCCGAGATCCTTGTAGACCTTGCCGCCAGTGACAGCCTCGGTGTAAGCGACAACCGGGGCAGCGCTCTCGGTGTAGATAACATTCGCGGCAGCCTCGGTCTTGCCGTAGTACCAGCCCTTGCAGGGACGGCCAAACTCATCGCTGGTCGCACTGGTCTTCTTCAGGTTGGGGAAGACAGTGGAAGCAATGCTGTCCTTGGTGGCAGTAGACGTGACAGTGACCTCATCAATGATGTAGTCCTGACCATAAACAGCATTAGACTTAGCAGTCAGCGCAGCATTGATGGCAGCAGACTTGGTGTCGTACTTGGTGGTGACGGTGTAAGCATCGTTGAACGCAGAAGAAACGCCAGTCACGGTGTACTTGGTCTCGGTCTTCTCGTACTCGGTGCCAATGAAGAGCGCCTTGAACGCCATCTGGCAGGCATCGTCACGAGAGATCGGCTCGGTGCCGACGAAGGTCAAACCTGCAGTCAGCTTGGTCTCCTTGAGCAGCTTGGCAACAGTGATTTCCCAAGCCTCACCAGAAACCTCGTAACCCAGAGCACGGAGCAGCAGGGTCGCCCACTGGTAACCGGTCAGCTTCGCATTGGGAGCGAAGGTGCCGTCGCCCATACCGGCAACGATGCCTTCGGCAACGCAGTAAGCAATGTAGGGCATACCCCAGTAGTTCTCGGTAACATCCGTGAACTTGTCGGTGGTCGCCTTGATGTCAGCAGCACCAAGCAGCTTGGTGATGATGACGGTCGCCTCGGCGCGGGTCAGGGTGCCTTCCGGATTGAAGTTGCCCTTGTCGTCGCCCTGGATGACGCCGATGCCGGTCAGGACCGCAACGGCTTCCTCATTCTCGATCTTGTCCTGATCCTTGAAGTCAGCGCTCGCAAACACGCAGAGGCCAGCCATCATCGCCAGGCAGAGAACAAGGCACAGAGTCTTTTTCAGAGTTCTCATGTTCGAAACTCCTCCTTAAAGTAGTACGCGCTCTCGGCGCGCCCAAGATATTGTATAAACGCTGGATGGCACGGAATTCCGAGGCCTGTCATCCAACGGTCATACCGGTGGCGGAAAAAGGGGGGGTATGCCGCCCGCTCGGACGGAGAATGCGGCTCGCCTGCCTTTCTACGTTTCGCAGTTTAGCACAGCCGGTTTTTTTCGTCAATGGATTCCGGGCTTTTGTAACGCAACCGTAACACAGCCGTTTATTTGTTCGCGCGGCGCGAACATTTGTCCTTGAGCTAAGGTTTTTCTGTCAGCTTTTGTTACTTTTTATGTAAACCGCACGGGAAAATCTCTTGACAAGCCCTCTGTGCGGGGTGGATAATGGGGAGTGGAAATTTCAAGCCTGTCAAAGATGTCTTAAACACGCGGAAAGGTGCGCATTTAAAGGCCTCCCTGTGTAAGGGAGGCTGTCAGCCGAAGGCTGACTGGAGGGTTGTAAGCTGCCGGGATATCCAAGCTTGGCGTTTTCGGAAGCTTGGTAACAACCCCTCAGTCGCGGCTGCGCCGCGCCAGCTCCCCTTGCACAGGGGAGCCTTTAAATCGCAGCGTGCAGCGCTTTTTTGACATGCTCAATTACCGTAAGGGGGCGTGTTTTGCGTGGAAAATCAGCCTGTGCCCGGCATCTGCGGGCTTTGCGGGCAGAAATGCGTGCTCGGAATGGACGTGCGGGACGGGCGTCTCGCCGGGGTGGAACCGTGGCGGCGCGAGGGATGGCCGCTGCGCCGTCCCTGCGTGCGCGGCGCGGCGCTGAAGCAATATGTGCATCATGCGGACCGGATCGACGCGCCGATGTGTCGGGTCGGCGACAAATATGTGGTACGGAAATGGTCCGAGGTGCTTCCGGAGATCGCCGGGCGGCTGCTCGACGTGCGCGCGCGGCGCGGCGCGGAGGCGGCGGTGTTTTACGCCGGGCATCCGAAGTGGTTTCGGCAGGTCTACGCCGCGCTCGCGGCGGGGTTCGGCTCGCCGAACTACTGCACGGAGTCGAGCACCTGCAACAGCGCGATGGTCATGGCGTGGAAAAGCTTCGCCGGGGCGAATCTGCCGCCCGACAAGGCGGGCTGCCGCGTCTATCTGCTCTGGTCGGAAAATCTCGCGGGCGGCACCGGAGACGCGCGCGAGGTTCGCGCGCTGCGGGCGCGGGGCGCGAGGGTGATCACGGTCGACCCGCGCGTCACCGCCGCGGCTGCGGACGCCGATCTGCATTTGCAGCCCATCCCCGGCACGGACGGCGCGCTCGCGCTCGGCATCGCCTGCGCGATGCTGGAGGAAGGGCTGGAGGACCGGGAATACCTTATTAAATATTGCAGCGGCGTCGAGGCGTTCTGCGATTATGCACGGCGGTTTCCGCCCGCGCGGGCGGCGGCGCTGACGGGCGTTCCGGCGGAGCGCATCCGCGCCGCGGCGCACCTGCTGCATGGCGGCGGCGTTTCGCTGCGGACGAGCAGCTGCGCGGCGGTCCACTGCGTGAACGGCGTGCAGAATCTGCGCGCGGTGCTCGCGCTGCTGGCGCTGAGCGGCAGCGTCGGGCGCTGCGGCGGCAACGGCGAGTCCGGCGCGCCGGAGGTGAAGCTCGAAAACGGTCACCACGCGCTCGTCGGGCGCCCGCACCCGGAGCGCGACCTTTCCCACGGGGAGTTCCCGGCATGGGATGCTCTTGTCCGGAACGAGGCGCAGTGTGTGCGCATTGCGGACAGATTGGAGGCAGGCGAGGTCGGCGCGCTCGTGATGTTCGGCGCGAACACGCGGATGTGGCCCGACGCCGAGCGCGTCCGCCGCGCGCTCGGACGTGCGGAAGTGCGCGTTGTGACGGAGCTTTTCTGGAACGAGGCGTGCGAGGGGGCAGACTTTGTTCTGCCCGCCTGCGCCGCGCCGGAGCGCGGGGACATCGTGTCCGCTCCGGGCGGACGGCTCATCTATGTTCCGCCCGCGCTGCCTGCGGGCGAGCGGCTGCCGGACGTGGAGATCATCCTGCGCCTTGCGCATGCGATGGGGCTGCGCGAGGGGCTGCTGGGGCTGGAAAACCACGAGGCGTGGCTGGACCACACGCTCCGGCGGACGGGCGTTTCGCTCGCGGAGCTGAAGGCGATGCCGGAGGGCGTCATCGCGCGCGAGACAGTCTGCGTGCCGCGGACGGACCCGGATGCCGGGTTCGCGACGCCGGACGGAAAATTGCAGCTTTCGAGCCCGCTGCTCGCCGGCTGCGGCGCGGACGCGCTGCCGGTTTTTCACGACTGGCGCGAGCGAGTGCCGCTCGGTCCGGCGTTTCCGCTCGTGCTCTGCACGGGCGCGCGGCGGACGCAGCTTTTCCATTCGCGGACTTACCGCGTTCCGTGGCTCGCGGACAAGGAACGTGCGCCGCTCGTGACGCTGCACCCGGCGGAGCTGGCGCGGCTCGGCGCGGCGGAGGGCGAGGCGCTGCGCCTCGTGACCCCGTGCGGCGCCGTCACGGTCTATGCCGAGGCGGACCCCGGCGTTTTGCCGGGCGTCGCACACGTTTACCACGGCGTTCCCGGTGAGGAAAACGTCAATGCCGTTTTGGACGGCGGCTGGCTCGACCCGGTGTCCGGCTTCCCCGGCTACCGGAGCTATGTCTGCCGGCTTGAGAGGATCGAAGGAGGCGGGGACGCTTGAGGATCGTCTGCGACAAGGAAAAATGCACGGGCTGTCTCGCCTGCGTCGTCGCCTGTCAGGACGCGCACGATAAGCGCGGCGAGGCGGGGACGCTCTCGCGGCGGCTTTATCACCGCGAAACGGCGGGCGGCTGGACGCACTATGTGACCGAGAGCTGCCGCCACTGCGCGCACCCGCCCTGCGCCAAGGTCTGCGCCTTCGGTGCGATCGCGCGCACGGCGGAGGGCTGGGTGACGGTCGACGCGGAAAAATGCGTCGGCTGCCGCCGCTGCGCCGCGGCGTGTCCCTTCGGTGTTCCGCGCTTCGACGCGCGGGGGCGGATGGTCAAGTGCGACGGCTGCGGCTCCCGTGCGCCGCGCTGCGTCGCGTTCTGCCCGAACGACGCGCTGCGGCTGGAGGGCTGAAAAGGGATGCTGCGTGTGTTTCTCTGCCCGGAATCGGACCCGCGGGACCGGCTGACGCGCCTTCGCGCGGCGGCGTCGCGCGCTTCGGGGCGGGACGCCTCCGGCTGGACGCGGCTGGTGAGGCCCGGCGGCAAGCCCTATTTCGCCGAGGCGCCGGAGCTGGAGTTTTCCGTCAGCCACAGCGGGGCGTGGTGGGTCTGTGCCTTCGGCGATGAGCCGCTCGGACTGGACATCGAGCGGAGCGCGCCGCGGCGCTTTCTGCGGCTTGCCGCGCGGTTTTTTCTCCCGGAGGAGGCGGAATTCGTCCGCGCCGCGGAGGACCCGGCGGCGGCGTTTTACCGCGTCTGGTGCGCGAAGGAGGCTTTCCTCAAGCGCTCCGGCGCGGGGCTCCCCGGCGGGCTGCGGAGCGTTCCGGTGCTCACCGGCGCGCTGCCGCTGCGCTATCTGCCCGCGCCGCCGGGCTATACGCTCTGTCTCTGCACCGGCGAGCCCGGCGAGGCGAGCATCGAGGACTTGTGAAAAATTTGAAAACCTTGCGTTTCGCTCTTGCGCATTGCGAAAGATTAGTATAAAATACATGTACGATTTATCCGATACATCATACTAAGGGAAGTGGTTCACTTGAACATCGCACTCATGTCCAACGACGGCAAGAAGGAGCTCATGGTCCATTTCTGCATCGCCTACTGCGGGATCCTTGCCGGGCACACCATCTGCGCGACGCAAACCACCGGAAAGCTCATCAGCGAGGCCACCGGTCTGCCCATCACGCTCTGCCTCCCCGCGAGTCAGGGCGGAAGCCAGCAGATCGGCGCGCGCATCGCCTATAACGAGATCGATCTCGTGCTGTTTTTCTGCGACCCGGACGACACGGAGGGTCAGACCCGTGTGAACGAGATCGCCCGTCTCTGCGACCGCTACAGCATCCCCTTCGCCTCCAACGTGGCGACCGCGGAGGTGCTCATTCAGGGGCTGCGCCGCGGCGATCTGGACTGGCGAAGCATCGTTAATCCCCGCAATAGATAAAAACGTCAAACAGAACCCGCTTCGCTGGGCTTCTGTTTGAGAGGGGAACGCTTCGCTCAGCGCACGCCCCTTCGGGGCGCACGTTCCCTCCGCGCAGAGTATTTTTCGGCACGCACAGGTCGCGCCGCAAAATGATCGGATTTTCTTCGCGGCGTGCGCGCCGCGAACTCTGCGAGGCTTTTTTTGACCCCGCAAAACTTGACCGCTTTGATCGGAAAAGAAGTAACCCCGCGCGCGCCTGACAGAGAGGGAGACCATCGGCTGCAAGTCTCCCGGCAAGCGGCGGCGGCGAAAGACATTCCGGGAGCGGAAGGGCGCGGCTGCACGGCGTCCTTTGCCAAAAAAAGCGTGCAAAAGGGCGCTTTCCGCGCCGAAATTGGGTGGCACCACGGGAGCCAAAGCGATCTTTGCGCGCTCGTCCCATGTAGAGTTTTTCTTCACGGGATAGGGCGCGCCTTATTTTTTGACCGAAAAGAGAAGGAGAAACAAAACAACATGGCAAAAATGACCCCCCGGACGCTGTCCGGCTTTATGGAGCTGCTCCCCGCTGATCAGGCGAAGATGGAGCGGTTTATGGAGGCGCTGCGCCGCAGCTACGCGCTCTACGGCTTCACCGCGCTCGACACGCCCGTCATCGAGGCGAGCGAGGTCCTGCTCGCCAAGGGCGGCGGCGAGACGGAAAAGCAGATCTACCGCTTCACCAAGGGCGACAGCGACCTTGCGCTGCGCTTTGATCTCACCGTGCCGCTCGCGAAATATGTCGCGCTGCACTACGGCGACCTCGCCTTCCCCTTCCGCCGCTTCCAGATCGGCAAGGTCTACCGCGGCGAGCGCGCCCAGCGCGGCCGCTTCCGCGAGTTTTATCAGGCGGACATCGACGTCATCGGCGACG
>CAVCTM010000089.1:0-8750 GCA_963605115.1 Pseudobutyrivibrio sp.
CGCCCGTCAAGCCGAAAAGGGCGAAAAGCGCCGGAAAGACGCGCTGTCAGGCGTGTGTGCTCTTGTCAACCGATGGTAAATTAGACAAACAAAACTTTTCTTGGGGAAGGAAAGAGAAAAAGCTATGGAAAACAAGCTGGAAAAGAAATTCGGGCTCGTGACGGCGATCTCCATGGTCGTCGGCATCGTCATCGGCTCCGGCGTGTTCTTCAAGGCGGTCAACGTTTTGAACTACACGGGCGGCAGCATGGGCAAGAGCCTGCTCGTCATCGGCATCGTCGGGCTGATCTGCATCGTCTGCTCCTGCGTCTTTGCGACGATGGGCACGAAATACGTCCGCTGCAACGGCGTCGTGGACTACGCCGAGGCTGCGCTCGGACCGAAGTTCGGCTATTACATGGGCTGGTTTATGTCCACAATGTATTACCCCATCATCGCCACAACGCTCGCCTTCGTCGCCGCACGCTATACGTCCATGCTCCTTGGCTACGATGATTTCGGCACCGTGACGGTCGGCATCGGCGCGCTGTATCTTATGATGGGCATCGGCATCAACTCCCTTGCGCCGCGCCTTGCCGGAAAGCTTCAGGTCTCCATGACCATCATCAAGCTCGTCCCGCTCGTCGTGATGGGCGCCGGCGGAACGATCGTGGGGCTCGTCAACGGCAACGGCGTCGCCATCTTCACGGACCACACCGTCACCGCGGGGACGGACGGCGGTCTGCTCGCCGGCGTCTGCGCCTTCGCCTTCGCCTACGAGGGCTGGATCCTGGCGACGACGATCAACTCCGAGCTGCATAACCCGAAGCGCGACCTCCCGCGCGCGCTCATCGGCGGCGCGCTGTTCTGCACCGTCATCTATATGCTCTATGTCTACTCCATGAGCGCCACGATGACCGCGGCGGAAATTCTGGAGGCGGGCAACAACCTGCCGCGCGTCGCATTCACGCGCCTGTTCCATTCCAACGCCGCGGGCACGATCGTCATGGTGTTCATCATCATCTCCTGCCTCGGCACGATGAACGGCATGACCATGGGCTGCATGCGCGGGCTCTATTCCGTCGCCATCCGCGGGCAGGGACCCAAGGCGCACATCGTCAGCGAGGTGGACGCCTCCACCGGCATGCCGATGAAGAGCTGCGTGCTCGGCATGATGTTCTCCGCGTTCTGGTATTTCCAGACCGCCATCCTCTTCTTCAACGGTCCCCTCGTCACGGGCGTCACCGGGAACCCCGCGTGGCTTCTCGGCTGGGAGGCGGACGAGATCGTCATCGTCACCCAGTATGCGCTCTATATCCCGATCTTCCTGAACCTCATTTTCCGCGAAAAGGATTTCGGCGTTTTCCAGCGCTTCGTGCTGCCCATCGTCGGAACGCTCGCCTGCGTTTTTATGTGCTACTGCTGCGTCCACTCCTACGGCAGCCTCGTCTGGTCCTACCTCGTCGTATTCCTGCTCTTCATGGCGATCGGAAGGATCTTTTATAAGAAGCCGGATGAATTGAGAAGATAAAAATTCAGCCCCCGCCGGTCTCTGGCGGGGGCTTAGTTTTTAGAAAATTAGCTGCACCAGCAGCATATACGCGACGGTGCCGCCTGCGATGGAGAGGAGCATCTGGCGCTTCCAGAGGTGGAGCGCGACGGTGACGCCGATGCCGAGCAGCTCCGGAATGCCGAAGCTGTAAGTCACGAAAGAGACGTTTTTCAGGCAGTAGACCACGAGCATGGCGAAGATCGCGCCGGGGAGCACCTTGCCGAGATACTGGATATACTTCGGCGTCGGGCGCTTGGCGCTGAAGATGAGGAAGGGCAGAAAGCGCGTCAGCACCGTGGCGAGCACGCACATTGCGATCGTGACCGCCTGCTGGAAGAGGGTCATTTCGGTCATTTCTCCCCGCCTTCCTCCAGCTGCCGCCCGATCGGGCGGCGCAGCGCGGTCAGCGCCGCGAGGATGCAGAGCATCGTCGGGATGAGGAAATTATCCGGTCCGAACACGAGCAGGCACGCAGCGGAGGCGGCGAGCCCGATCCACTCGCTCGCGTGGTGCTTTTCCTTCAGCCACTGTTCGAGGAAGATCACGACGAACATCGCGGTCATCACGAAGTCGAGTCCCGTCGTGTCGAAGCGGATGAGGCTGCCGAGCAGCGCGCCGAGCACCGCGCCGCCGACCCAGTAGATCTGGTCGAGGAGCGAGACGAAGAAGTAAAACCAGCCGCGGTCCACGCCTTCGGGGATCCACGCCGAGCAGTTGATGCTGAAGGTCTCGTCGCACATGGCGAAGATGAGGTAGGGCTTTTTCCAGCCGAGTCCCTTGAATTTGTCCAGCATCGCGATGCCGTAAAAGAGGTGGCGCGCCTGGATCATCAGCGCCATCAGAAAGGTCTGGAGCGGCGCGTAGGGCGCGAGCAGCAGACTGACGGCGACAAATTCCAGACTGCCGCCGTAAATGACCGTCGCCATAATGAGGGGATACCAGACGGAAAAGCCCGATACCTTCATATAAATGCCGTAGCTCGCGCCGAGAAAGCAGAAGCCCGCGAGGATCGGGACCGTGTAAGGGAATGCGCACTTGAGCGCGCTGAGCGCGCCGCCGCGCCCGGAGTTTTTCGCTTGCATGGGGAGTGCCTTTCTTTTTTTCTATTTCTTTGAGATGTCCGCCCAGCTCCGGATGTCCGGCTGGGGCGAGCAGTGGGAGCCGATGAGCTTTTCCATCCAGATCATGTCGTACCAGCGTCCGAATTTATAGCCGCATTTCCGGAACGTGCCGGCGAGGGTGAAGCCGAGGGCGGCGTGGAACGCGGGGGAGGCGTGGGTGAGGTATTCGTCCTCGGCATCGGTCCAGGTGATGCAGGCGTAAAGGTTCTGGACGCCCATTTCGCGCAGCGCGTCCTCCAGCGCTTCGTAAAGGCGTCTGCCGGTGCCGCCGCCGCGGGCGCTGCGGTCCAGATAGATCGAGAGCGCGCTCGCCCAGTCGTAAGCGCGCCTGCCGACGAAGGGACCGGCGTAAGCGTAGCCGAGAATGCGCCCGCTGCGCTCGGCGACGAGATAGGGGTAGCGCTCCAGCGTGTGCGCGATGCGCTCCGTGAACGCCGCCAAGGAGGGCGTTTCGTATTCAAAGCTGATGGCGGTATGCTCCACATACCAGCCGTAAATTTCCAGCAGACGCGGCGCATCGGAAAGCGCGGCGCTGCGGATCGTGATCTCTTCCATTTGTAAAGTGCTCCTTTTCTCAGTCAAGCGCCCAGCGGAATGCCGTCGGCAGGGCGACGCCGGTCTCCAGCTCCGCGGGAGACACCCAGCGGAAGCGCGGGCTTTCCGCGCGGCAGCGCAGCTCGTAGCAGATCATGTCCCACTCGATGTGGGTGAAAATATGCGTGTGCCGCCGCTCGCGCAGCAGGTCGGCGGGCTCCGCGCCCCAGTCCGCGGCAGCGTTCACGGCGTCCTCCGGCGCGAGATGACCGTCCGCGTTCGGGAGCTGCCAGAGCCCTGCGAGCAGTCCGCGCGGCGGGCGCTTTTCCACCGCGATGCGCTCCCCGCAGCGCAGGAGCAGCAGCGTCCGCTCCTCGCGGCGGCGGGGCTTTTTCTCCGCCTTTGCGGGATAGCTCCGCCACGCACCGTCCCGACTGAGGCAGAGGCCGGCGCAGGGGCAGCGGGCGCAGTCCGGCGCGCCGTTCGGCACGCAGACCGTGGCGCCGAGCTCCATGAGCGACTGGGTGAACGCCCCGCACTGCCCGGCGGGATAGACCGCCGCGAGCGCATCGCGAACGTCCCGCCGCAGCGCGGGGGAGGCGGGGGGACGCCCGTCGCGGTTCAGGCGCGTCCAGACGCGGAGGACGTTGCCGTCCACCGCCGGGGTCGGCTGCTCGAAGCAGATGGAGGCGATCGCCCCCGCGGTGTAGTCCCCGATGCCGGGCAGCGCGCGGATGGCGGCGCAGTCCGACGGAAAAACGCCGCCGTGCTCCGCCACAACGCGCTGCGCCGCGGCTTGGAGGTTCCGCACGCGCGAATAATAGCCGAGCCCCTCCCAGAGCTTCATTAAGAGGTCCGGAGGAGCCTCCGCAAGGCTCCGAATATCCGGCAGCGCCGTGAGAAAGTGCGCGTAATATCCGCGCACCGCCTCCACGCGCGTCTGCTGGAGCATGATCTCCGAGAGCCAGACGTGGTAAGGCTCCCGGTCGGCGCGCCACGGCAGCTCCCGCGCGTTTTCGCGGAACCACGGCAGAAGCGCGCCCGGCAGCGCCGCGGCGCGGTCGGCGGCGGTCATGTCCGTGCCTCCCGGAGCGATGCCAGCAGCGAATAGGGCACCTCCGGCTCGCCGAGGCGGTTTTCCTTGCGCGTGCCGTGAAAATCGCTGCCGCCCGTGACGCGCAGACCGTATTCCGCGGCGAGCGCGCGCAGGCGCTGCACCTGCTCCGGCGTGTAGCCGTGGTAAAGGCACTCCATCCCGACCGCGCCGACGTCCGTCAGCGTCCGCGTCAGGTCGCGGAGCGCGCTGTCATCGAGCCGGTATTGCAGCGGATGGGCGAACACGGCGAGCCCGCCCGCGGCGCGGATGACGTCCAGCCCGCGGCGGAGGGGGATATATTCGCGGGGGCGGAAATATTTCTGCCCGATGCTGAGATAGCGGTCAAAGGCGTCCTTGACGCTCTCCGCGAGCCCCAGCTCCGCGAGCGCAGCGGCGAAGTGGGGGCGCCCGATGACCGCGCCGGGATATTTCCGTTCGAGCGCGTCGAGGTCCACCGGGATCCCGTCAGCGCGCAGGGCGGCGGCGATGACGCCGTTGCGCCGCTCCCGCTCGGCGACCACCCAGTCCAGCAGCGCCGTCATCGCCGGGGCTGCGGGGTCGATGAAATAGCCGAGGATATGCACGCCGTAGCCGCGCCAGTCGACGCTGACCTCAATGCCGGGCACGACCTCCACGCCGCTCGTTTCCCCGGCGGCGAGCGCCTCCGGGACGCCCGCGGCGGTGTCGTGGTCCGTCACGGCGACGGCGGCGAGACCGAGTTTCTGCGCCATGAAAACCACCTCCGACGGCGAGCAGGTGCCGTCGGAGGCGGTGGTGTGGACATGCAGATCGACGCGCTTCATGCGAGAAAGCCCTTCAGGATACGGTCCTCCGCCTCCGCCTCGGTGAGTCCGAGGGTCTCCAGCTTCAGCAGCTGGTCGCCCGCGATCTTGCCGATGGCGGCTTCGTGGATTAACTCCGCGTCCGTGCTGTTCGCGGTCAGCGCCGGGATGGAGCTGATCTTCGCGCGGTCCATGATGATGCTGTCGCACTGCACATGACCGAAGCAGCGCGCGTTGCCCGTCACCTTGGGGTAAAACACCTGCTGGCTGTCCTCCTGCGCGACGGAGCGGGAGATGACTCTGCCGCGGCTGCCGTCGCCGTCGAGCACGATCTCCATGTTGCTCTCCGCGTGCTGGCTCCCGTGGGTCTGGAGCCGCTCGGTGACGACGGTCTCGGCGTCTTTGCCGCAGACGATGGTCGTCTCGCGCTTCGTGGAGTCGATGCCCTTGATCTGGCTCGTGTCCATCTTCATGAACGCGCCCTCTTCGAGATAGGCGATGGTCGTGGGGTTCATGACATTTTTGCCCTCGCCGCTGCCCTCGCCGTAGTGCTTTTCCACATAGGTCACGTGCGCGCCCTTGCCGATATAGAAGGTGTGAACGCCGTCATGACGGCTCTCCTCGCCGCCACAGTTATGGATGCCGCAGCCGGCGATGATGGTGACGTCGCTGCCCTCGCCGATGTAAAAATCGTTGTAGACCAGATCGGAAAGTCCCGTTTTCGTGATGATGACGGGGATGTGGCAGACCTCGTTTTTCGTGCCGGGCTTGATGATGATGTCGATGCCGGGCTTGTCCGTCTTGGAGCGGATGTCGATGTTCTCCGTCGTGGCGCGGCTGGCGCAGCCGGAGTCCTTGCGGATGTTGTATGCGCCCGTGGTCTTGCCGCCGGGCATGTCGGCGATGGTCTCAAGCAGGGACTCGTCCACCGCGGTCAGTTTGTCGCTCATAGTGTTCCGTTTCCTCCTTTTCCGCTCACTGAAGCGCCGGGCATGCGGAGACCGTGCCCGCCATGATGGAGGGATAGACCTCCGCGGCTTCGCCGTGCTTCGTGATCTCTCCGGCGGAGATGACGGCGATCTCGTCGGCGAGGGTGATGATGCGCTCCTGATGGGAGATGATGATCATCGTGTGCTCGCGCTTTTCGTGCAGCGCGCCGAAGGTCTCCGTCAGGCGGGAGAAGCTCCAGAGGTCGATGCCCGCCTCCGGCTCGTCGAGGATCATCAGCCCCGTGCCGCGCGCCAAAATGGTCGCGATCTCGATGCGCTTGACCTCGCCGCCGGAGAGACTCGTGTCCACCTCGCGGTCGATATAGTCCGCGGCGCAGAGCCCGACCTGCGTCAGATAAGAGCAGGCTTCCGAGCGCGTCAGCAGCTTCTTGCCGCTCGCGATGGAGAGCAGATCGCCGACCTTGATGCCCTTGAAGCGGGGCGGCTGCTGAAAGCCGTAGCTGATGCCGCGGCGGGCGCGCTCCGTGATGGAGAGCTCCGTCACGTCCTCGCCGTTCCAGAGGATGCTGCCGCCCGTCGGCTGCACGAGCCCCATGATGACCTTCGCGAGCGTCGTCTTGCCGCCGCCGTTCGGACCGGTGAGCACGAGCAGCTCGCCGTCCGGCACCGTCAGGCTGATGCTTTTCAGGATCTTGTTCGTCCCCTCCGGGGAGGAGACCTCATAACAGATATTCTTCAGTTCCAGCATAAAAAACGCTGTCCTCCTGATCAAGTTGTCCTTCTCTCCCCATAGTATAGCAAAGCTGTGGGGATTTTACAAGTAGTTTGCCCGCTCTCCGGCTGCGCAAACGCAAAAAAATTCGCGGGCGGCGGCTTGCAAAGGTGCGGGGAAAATGGTATAATGCAAGCTAACGTGAGCTTTTTCTGGAAAGGAAGGGTCGATTTTTCCCATGAAGAAAAATTATGTTTCCAACAACGTCATCCGCCGCCTGCCGCGCTACCTGCGGAAGCTCGACGAGCTGCTCGCGGCGGACACGGAGCGCATCTCCTCCAGCGAGCTCGGCCGCCAGATGGGACTCACCCCGTCCCAGATCCGGCAGGACTTCTCCTGCTTCGGCGAGTTCGGACAGCAGGGCTACGGCTACAACGTCGCCGCGCTGCGGCGGGAGATCGCCCATATCCTCGGCATGGACCGCGACTATACCGGCGTGCTCGTCGGCACGGGCCGTATCGGTCAGTCCCTGATCGAGAACTTCGATTTCCACCGCTACGGCTTCCGCCTCGTGAGCGCGTTCGATATCCGGCCTGAGCTCGTCGGGACGGAGATCGCCGGTGTGCCCATCCTCTCGTCGGAGGGGCTGACGGACTATATCCGCGCCCATCAGATCGACATGGCGATCCTTTCCGTCGACCGCGCCCGCGCCCAGACGATCACGGACCAACTCATCGGCGCGGGCGTGAAGGCGATCTGGAACTTCACGGACCGCGAGGTCGACCCCGGCAGGAGCGGCGTCATTATCGAAAACATCCACTTTTCCGATTCGCTGCTCGCGCTGAGCTATTACCTCTCCGACCGGGAGTGAGCCGGCTATGAAAAAACGCCTTCTCACGCTCGCCCTTGCGCTCGTACTGCTCGCCGGGCTCGCGACCGCAGCCCTCGCCGGCGCGGGCGGGAGCGACGATCCGCTCGTGACGCTGAGCTATCTGGCGGACACGTTCCGCGCGAAGGTGCGCAGCGCCTTCTCCCGCGTGACGGGGGAGGCGATCGAGCGCGCCAAGACCGCGGAAAAGCTCGTCGCCGCGCGCGAGATGCTCGCGGGGGAGAGCCTGCGCTTGACGGAGGGGCAGGAGTTTCTGCTCATCTCCGGCGCGGCGAAGCTCTACGCCGGGAGCGGCTGCGCGGTGGACACCGTTCACGGCACGGAACTGCGCGCCGGCTCCGCCGCGCTGAACACCCGCTGCATCGTCTGTGAGGAGAGCGAGCTCTGGCTCGATTTCACCGCGCCGAGCATCGTCTATGTCTCCTCCGCCGCCGAAAAGGGAACGGGCAGCGCCTTTGCCGACGTGCTCCGGAGCGACTGGTTTTATGCCGACGTCGTGAGCGCCTGCGGCCGCGGGCTCGTGAACGGCATGAGCGCGGACGCTTACGCCCCGCAGGGCACGCTGACCTGGGCGCAGGCGGTGAAGCTCGCGGCGTGCATGTATGAGCTTTATCATACCGGCGCGGTCATGCTCGCGCCAAGCGAGGGGGACTGGTACCGCAGCTACGCCGACTATGCCCTGCAAAAAGGCGTCCTCGCCGCCGAGCCGGAGGACTGGAACGCCGTCATCACGCGGCGGGATTTCGTCGCGCTTTTCTACCGTGCGCTGCCCGCAAAGGAATACAACGCGCGCAATACCGTCGCCGACGGCGCGATCCCGGACGTCGCGATGACGGATGAGGGCGCGAAGGAGATCTACGCCTTTTACCGCGCCGGGATCCTCCTCGGCTACGCCGACGGCTCCTTCGGACCGGAAAACACCGTCACCCGCGCCGAGATCGCCGCGATCATGAACCGCATGTTCGACCCGGACGCGCGGAAAACACTATAAAAAAGATAAAACGGGCGGACGGGCATCGTCCGTCCGCCTTTTTCAGCCTGACAGGAGGAATAAAAATGGACACCATTGCCGCCATCTCAACCGGAAACGTGCTCTCCGGGATCGGGATCATCCGCATTTCGGGACCGGACACGC
>CAVCTM010000090.1:0-8716 GCA_963605115.1 Pseudobutyrivibrio sp.
AACCCTCCAGTCAGCCTTCGGCTGACAGCCTCCCTTGCACAGGGAGACCTTTAAATTTGTGCGGCTCGCCGCGTTTATTAGCCCTTTTGAGGCTTCAGCCAGCCAGCCACCCTCCGTCGACGAGCATCGTCTCGCCGCTGACGAAGGCGGCGTCGTCGCTCGCGAGGAAGAGCACCGCGGCGGCAACGTTGTCCGGCTTGCCCGGCGCGGCGGGCAGCGTTGCCATCGTGCGCTTGGCGCGCGCATAGCCCGCCTCGTGGGGCACGCCCATGCTCTTGCTGATCTCCGTCGCGACATAGCCGGGCGCGACGGCATTGCAGCGGATGCCGTCCGGCTGATACATAAACGCCGTGTTCTTCGTCAGCGAGACGATCGCCGCCTTGCTCGCGCAGTAAGCCGCGCCTGCGACGGAGCGGAAGCCGCTGACGGACGCGGTGTTCACGATCACACCGCCGCCTCCCTGCGCCTTGAAGGTGTTGACCGCCTTGCGCAGCGCGTAGATGGGACCGTAAACGTTGATGTTGAAAACGCGCTCTAACTGCTCGTTCGTGAGGTCCCCGACGGGGCTCATATCGTCGGCGACGCCGGCGTTATTGACGAGGATGTCGAGCCTGCCGAACTTTTCCACGGCAAAGTCGATCATGCCCTCGTTCGTCTCCTGCTTCGTCACGTCGCCGGGATAGACGACGATCTCGCCCGGCTCGCCCGCGAGGGACGCCGCCAGCTCCTCCAGCCGCTCGACGCGGCGCGCGACCGCCACGACCTTTGCGCCCTCGCGCACGAAGGTCTCGCAGATCGCCTTGCCGAGCCCGGAGCTCGCCCCCGTCACGACCGCGACCTTGTTTTCCAGTTTCATATCAGATCGAACTCCTTTCCATTTTCAGCCGGCGCACCAGCCGCCGTCGAGCAGCAGCACGTCGCCGTTTACATAGCTTGCGCTGTCGCTCGCGAGAAACAGCGCAGCCTCGGCGATCTGCTCCGCCGTTCCCATCGGCGGCATGGTCGCCATTGCCTTCTGCACGCGACCGTAGCCCGCCATGTTCGGCATGCCCATCGAGCTGCTGATCTCCGTGGCGATGCCGCCCGGCGCGATGGCGTTGCAGCGGATGCCGTCCGGCTGGTACATGAATGCCGTGTTCTTCGTCAGCGAGATGACCGCCGCCTTGCTCGCGCAGTAGACCGCGCCCGCCACGGTGCGCAGCCCGCCGACGGAGGCGATGTTCACGATCGCGCCGCCCGCGCCCTGCGCCTTGAAGGTGTTGACCGCCTTGCGCAGTGCATAGAGCGGACCGTAGACGTTGACGGAGAACACCTGCTCGATCTTCTCGTCCGTCACGTCGCCGACGGGACTCATGTCGTCCATCACGCCGGCGTTGTTGATGAGGATATCGAGCCGCCCGAACCTTTCCACGGCGAAGTCGATCATCCCCTCGTTCGTCTCTTTCTTGGAAATATCGCCGGGGTAAACGGCGAGCTCGCCCGGCTCGCCCGCGAGGGACGCCGCGAGCGCCTCCAGACGCTCCGCGCGGCGCGCGACCGCCACGACGAGTGCGCCCTCGCGCACGAACAGCTCGCAGATCGCCTTGCCCATGCCGGAGCTTGCACCCGTCACGACCGCGACCTTGTTTTCCAATTTCAGCATATCATTTTCCTCCTTATTGACTTTATTTTACCGATATCAGCATAACGCCGCGCCCGGCCGCTGTCAATGATAGATAAAATAACGATCTGAACGTTATTTTAACAACCATTGACGCGGACGCTTTTCTGGTGTAAAGTAGCATAGAATTCGGATCGAAAGAGGAACAGCGGAATGACCCACAACCCTTACAAGACCCGCACCGGCGGTGCGACCGTCACGGTGTTCGTGCCCTACGACTGCGACAATAACTGCCCCTTCTGCATCAACAAGCCCGAATACGCCGACTGCACCGGCTTCAGCGCCGCGCGCATCTGCGAGAGCATCCGCGCGATGGACGCCGTCACCCCGCGCTGCGACTTTGTCTTCACCGGCGGCGAGCCCCTCGCCGACCTTGACGCGCTGGACAAAATGCTCGCCTGCGTGCCGGGGACGCACCGCGTTTTTATCAATACGACACTGCCCGTGAGCCGCCGGTATTCCGAGGACGAGCTCGCCGCGTTTCTGAACAGCCATAAGGATAAGCTGACATGCATCAACGTCTCGCGTCACCTCTACCCCTTCGTCGTGGAGCGCAACGACAGCATTTTCACGCGGCTGGAGGTCCCGGCGCGCGTCAACTGCGTGCTCTTCGGCGACCACAGCCCGGCGCGGCTGCGCCCGTTTTTAGACCGCTTCGCCGCCGTGAATGTGCCCATCCAGTTCCGCTCCGACTATACGAAGACCACGCCGGAAAATCTCTACGACGAGACGGACGACGCCATTCTGCGCGACCTGCGCGCAATTCTGACGCCGACCGCGCTCTGGGGCTGCCGCATCCGCTGCAACTATGAGTTTTCCGACGGCGGGCACACCGTCTCCTACCACAAGACCCTCCCCTACTCCACCATCACGGAGACCGACGCCGACGGCAGAACGTGGGACATTCTCTACGACATCCTCATCAAGCAGACCGGTGAGCTCCACTCCGACTGGACCGGCGTAAAGCTCGACTACGAGGCGTATCGGAACGTCACGTTCGAGCCGGACGATCTGCATAAGATATTTTGACCTCTCTTTAAAGGCTCCCCTTGCACAGGGAGGTCTTTAATTATAGCTTCTTGGAAAAATCTGAAAATTTCCTCTTGACAAAAGCCCATGCGTCATGATATGCTTTTCTCGGTTAGAATCATCTAACCGATATTTTCGGACTATCGGTCAGATTTCTTTAATCAGAAACATCCTTCCAATTCTTCTTCCTTTGATATCCATCCTTCTTCTCTTTTTCCTGCCAAAAGCCTCCCCGGAAGCGGTTTTCCGGGGAGGTCGATTTTTTTGACATTCAGAAGGAGCTCTCCCCCCGCTGCGCGGGGGGGAGTTTTTTTGCATGACGGAAGCCTCCCCGGAGCTTTTCCGAGGAGACTGAGCTTGTCAAAGAACTCTGCGAACCGCGATTTTAAAGGCTCCCGAAGTGTAAGGGGAGCTGGCGCGAAGCGCCTGAGGGGTTGTAAGCTCACGGAACCGCCAAGCATGGATATTTCGGCAGCTTACAACCCTCCAGTCAGCGCTTACGCGCTGACAGCCTCCCTTGCACAGGGAGGCCTTTAAATTGTGCGGCTTTGCCGCGTTGATAGGACCTTTTCGGCAGTCCAAAGCCTCCCCGGAAGCGATTCTCCGGGGAGGCTGATTTTTTTACTCTGTATAGCCCGCCGCGGTGTCGATCGCGACGGTTTTTGCCGCGTTGTCCCAGGTCACGGCGAAGTCGAGCGCCGCGGCGATGTCGCGCAGGCGGAAATAGTTCTCGCCGCCGATGAGATAGGCGCCGGCGGTGATCTCCGCGCCGCCGAGCGTCACGCGGGCCGCGCTGACATAGCACGCCGTCTCCGCGCCGGGGACAGTCTCCTCCGCCGCGGCATAAGGCTCGCCGGCGGTGAGTGCGGCGGTGTTCGTCCCGGCGTCATACGCCACGGCGAACTGCTTTGCCGTACCGCTGAACGCCGCGGCGAGATCGCGCAGACGGAAGTAATTGCTGCCGTCGATGTTGTAAGCCGCAAGGGAGACCGCCGCACCGTCGAGCGTGACGGCGGCGCTGCTGCGCGCGCAGGGAACGGTGCCGATCGCGTAATCACGCTCCACGGTCTCCGCCGCGAGAGCGCCGATGGCGAGGACGCTCGCGGCGCGGACCGAGGCGCTGCCCGCCGCGGTGACGTCGCCGACCGTACCGTTCACCTCCCCGGCGAGGAGCGAAACGCTGCCGGTCTTCGCCGTCAGGTCGCCGATGACTCTGCCGCGCCCGCCGCCGGTCCAGACCGTGAAGCCCTGCGAGGCGTTCGCACCGCCCTCGCTCGCGCCGGAGTTGACGGAGCCGACGGCGATGTCGATGCTGCCCTGCGCCGTCACGGAGCCGATGGAGCCGGTGACGTCCGCCGCCGCGCCGCGGTTCATCGGGCGGATCGTGACGTTGTTCGCGGCGATGTCGCCGACCATATCGAGGATGACCGCCTTCTCGGTGTTCGTGCCGATGATGACGTCGCCCTCCCCGGCGAGGAGGCTGCCGCGGGTGTTGACGGTGAGACCGTCCTTGCCGGTGTCCGCCGTGGGCATCAAGCCGCCGCGGGTGGAGTCCGTCGAGACCGTCACGCCGATGCGGATGTCGCCGCCGCCCGCGCCGGTGGAGAGCGTCAGGTCGCGTCCCACGCGGCCGAGGTTGGAGCCGCCCGTGATCGTGATGTCCTTCCCGTTTGTCTCAAGCACACCGGGGCGGCTTTCGAGCGGGAGCAGAACGCCCATTTTGTTATGCCATTCCACGGTCCCGTCCACCTTTACGGTGCCGACGACGAAGGTATCGCCGCCGATCTTGTCCGCGCGCAGACCGACGCCCCCGGCGTCGCAGCCGATCGTCAGCTCATCGAGCACAACGTCGCCCTGCTTCGTGAGATAGAGCCCGTTGACGCTGCCGCAGAGCGTGATGCAGGACTGGAGCAGATTCGGTCTGCCGCGGGTGACGCCGCTGACGGTCAGCAGCTCCTCGCAGAGCGCGGCGGAGAGCACCGCGACCGCGCGCGTCGCCGGGTTCGTGACCGCGACGGCGCTGAGCTTTCCGTTTTCCGAGACGGTGAGCTCCACGCCGCCGGCGACCGCGCCGGCATAGCCCTCGACGTTTTTCGCCGCGCCGCCGACCCAGTCCGTCACGGGGCGGTCGGAGAGCCAGAGCCCTTCAAAAAGCGCCAGCGCATCGCCGCCGAGCGCGAGAGCGCCGCTTTTGCCGTCTGCGCGCCACGCGAGCGTTTTCTCCGCGCGGTCGAAGCGGATCTGCCCGTCCGCGGTCAGCGCGTCCACATAGGTGTAAGTCCCCGCCGGGAGCCCGGCAAGTCCGCCCGCTCCCTCCGCCGCCGCTGCGCCGAGGCTCAGTGCGAGCGCCAGCACGAGCATAAGCGACAAAAGCCGTGTCAGTTTTTTCATCGTTTTCCGTCCCTTCCTTTTTTATTCATACCGCTTCGCCGTATCGACGGACACCGTGCCGGTCTCCGCGTCGTAGGCGACGCCGAAATCGAGCACGCTGCCAAGGTCGCGCAGGCGGAAGAAACTGCTGCCGCCGATGTTGTAGCTTTGCAGCGCGATCTGGCTGCCGTCCAGATAGACCGTGTGGCTGCTCGCGGCCGCCGTCTTGACCGTGCCGTCGCCAGCGGCGAGCTCGCCGCCGACCGGCTCGTAGGCTCTGCCGCTCGTCAGCGTGATGATCATATTCGCCGCACCCTCCTGCCAGTAGACGGAAAACTGCTTTTCCGTGCCGCTGAGCACCGCGGCAATGTCGCGCAGGCGGAAGAAGTTGCTGCCGCCGATGTTATACGCCTCGAAAGCGACCTCCTCGCCGTTCACGAGCACGCGCGAGGGCGTGGGCAGCGCGCTGACCGTCGGCTGCTCCTCCGGCTCGGCGCTCTCGCGCTCGATCTCCGCGGCGCGCAGCAGCCCGATCTTCGGCAGAACGCCGGTGCGTATCGTGAGCTTTCCCGCGGCGGTGACGTCGCCGATGGAGCCCTGCACGTCGGTGGGCTTGCCGTTGTCCGTCGGCGCGATGGTGACGTTCGCGCCCTGAATATTGCCGACGGTGTCCACCGTCACGCGGCGGTAAGTATTCGTACCGATAATGACGTCGCCCTCCCCGGCGAGCAGGTCGCCCGTGGTGCTGAGCAGCAGTGCGCCCTTGCTCGGATCCTCCAGCGGCTTGCCGCGGCCGTAGTCGACCGTGACCTCTGCGCCGATGATAATGTCGCCGCCGCCCGCGCCGGTGCTGATCGTGAGGCTGCGCCCCGCGCGTCCGATGTTCATGCCGCCCATCACGATGTCCTGCCCGTTCGTCAGGAGCGCCGCGGGCTCGTCGGCGTGGACGGGCTGGATGTTCGCGTAGCGGCAGCTCCAGAGCACCTTGCCGTCCACCGTGACGGTCCCGGCGAGGAAGGTGTCGCCGCCGATCTTGTCCGCGCGCAGCCCGACGCCCCCGGCGTCGCAGCCGATCGCGAGGTTATCGAGCACGACGTTGCCCTGCCGGGTCAGGAAAAGCCCGTTCACGCTGCCGACGAGCGTCACGCAGGAGTGGAGCAGGTTCGGCTGACCGCGCGTCGCGCCGTCCACCGTCAGCAGCGGGGCGCAGAGCTCCGCCGTCACCGCGGCGGTCATCTGCACGAGACCGCTCAGCGTCTTGATCTGGGAAAGGCGGCTCTCGGCGTCGAACGTCAGTTCCACGTTCCCCGCAAGATTGCCCTGATAGCCTTCCGTGGAGCGCAGCGCGCTCGCGAGCCAGTCGTAGACCGGCACGTCCGAGAGATAGAGGCTCTGGAAAAACGTCAGCGCGTCGCCGCGGAGCGCAAGTGTGCCGCTTTTGCCGTCTGCGCGCCACGCGAGCGTTTTCTCCGCCCAGTCGAAGCAAAGCTGACCATCCGCGGTCAGTTCGTCCACGTAGGTATAAGTCCCCGCCGGGAGCCCGGCGAGACCGTCGGGCTCCGCCGCCGCTGCGCCGAAGCTCAGCACGAGCAGCAGCGCGAGCAAAAGCGCTGTCGTCCGTCTTGCAAGTTTCATTTCGTTTTCTCCTTCTTTTTTGTCTTATTTCACCAGTTTTCCGCGTCGCCGCGGCTGATTTCCCGGTCAATTTCCAGTATAACAGGCGTTCACCGGGAAATTGAGGCAGAATTGAGACAGAAGCGTGAAACGATTCCGATTTTCCGCACGCCCCTTGCCAAGCGCGCGGCGGGCGTGGTAAAATCCGTGCAGAAGAAAAACGAAGGAGGCGCGCGATGGAGACCTGCACCGTACTCATCTGCGACGACAACCCCGCCATCCACAGCAGCCTCGGCAGCTTTCTCGCCGCCGAGGGCATCGCCGTGCGCGCGGCGCACACGGGCGAGGAGGCGCTCGACCTGTTCCGCCGCGGCGGGATCGACCTCGTCGTGCTGGACATCATGCTCCCCGGCATGGACGGGCTGGACGTCTGCCGGGAGCTCCGCCGCACGAGCGGCGCGCCGATCCTGATGCTCTCCGCGCGCGACGAGGAGATGGACCGCGTGCTCGGACTGGAGCTCGGCGCGGACGACTATGTTGTGAAGCCCTTCTCCCCGCGGGAGGTGACGGTGCGCATCAAGAAGATGCTCCGGCGGCTCCGCGCCCCGGCGGAGCCCCGCGGACTCACGCTCGCGGAGCTCACCGTCGTGCCGGAGTCGTTCAAGGCGTATATCCGCGGGCGGGAGGTCGATCTGACCCACAAGGAGCTGGAGGTCCTCGCCTCCATGGTCGCCCACGCCGGCGAGGTGCTGACGCGCGAGCACCTGCTGAACGTCGCGTGGGGCTACGACTATTTCGGCGACACGCGCGTCGTGGACGCGCTCATCAAGCGCATCCGCCAGAAGATCATGGCGGAGGGCGTACACTACGCCATCCGCTCGGTCTACGGCGTCGGCTATGTGCTGGAGGCGCAGCCTTGAAGCGCCGCGGACTGCGCGCCGCGCTGCTCGCGGCGGCGTTTCTGGTCGGGCTGCTCGCGGGCGCTTTCGCCGTCGGCTATTTCCCGCTGCACAGCAAGCTCGACTATCTCCGCACCCAGACCGCCGCCATCGCGGACGAGGCTGCGGAGGGGAAAACCGCGCGCATCGCCGCCGTCATCGGGCCGAGCCGCTATGTCCAGCTCTATGACGCCGCCGGCGCGCTCGCGCGCTATGTTCCGCCGACGAGCAACCCGGAGCTGCCGCCCGTGGACGTCGCCCGCTGGCTGCCGTCGCTGCTCTCCGGGGAGCGGGAAGCGCTCGTGCGGCTGCGCATGCTGGACGTGCAGGGCCGGCGCGTCGTCGCGATCGTGACCGGCGCCGCGGTGCGCACGGGCGGCGCGGCGTTTTTCTCCGTCATCCAATACGACCTCCCCGGCTCCATCACCGGCTTTGCCTGCTGCTTCACGCTCTTTTACTGGCTGAGCCTTTATCTCTATTTCAGCATCAGCCGCAAAAAAGCGCGGCTGGAGGCGACGCGCCGCAGCTATGTTGCGAACGTCACCCACGCGCTCAAAACGCCCGTCGCTTCCATCAAGGCGCTCGCGGAGACGCTCTGCGAGGGCGTGGAGCCGGACCGGAACGTGCAGAAGCTCTACTGCGGCATGATACTGAAGGAAGCCAACCGGCAGGACCACATGATCCGCGACATTCTCGCTCTCTCCCGGCTCCAGAGCCGCGCCGCCGTCTTCCGCCCCGCCGCCGTCACAGCCGAGGAGCTGCTCGACCCGGTGCTGGAAAAATACGCCCTTCTCTTCGACTGCGCCGGCGTGGAGCTCACGGTCGCGCCGGAGGCGGCGGCGCTGCCGGCGCTGCGCACGGACGCGGCGTGCGTGTCCCAGATCCTCGGCGTTCTGATGGACAACGCACTGAAGTTCGTCCCCGAAGGCGGCGCGGTGCGCCTTGAGGCTGCCGTTCGCCGGAAAAAAGCCGTGCTCACCCTGCGCGACAACGGCGTCGGCATCGCCGCGGCGGACCTGCCGCATATCTTCGACCGCTTTTACATGGGCGCGCAGGAGGGCAACGAAAACGGCAGCGGTCTCGGTCTCGCCATCGCAAGCGAGCT
>CAVCTM010000091.1:0-8702 GCA_963605115.1 Pseudobutyrivibrio sp.
CGTTCAGGAAAGGGATTGTTAAGGGAAAACCCATTCGAAAGGGTTTTCCCTTAACCGCGCCTTTGCTTACTTTCCCCGCGAGGGGCAAAGTAAGTCGCGTCCCGCGGACGCGAAACACATTTAATCCTCGCGCCGCGCACGGCGCGAAACCTATTCTATCCTCTCGCCCTTGTGGGCGAGAAAAACCCATTTACTCCCCCAGCGCGTCATACTCCGCGTCGCAGACCGCCTCGCACCACTCGGTGGAACACCCCTCGCCGGGGAGCTCCAGGGCGATGTGGCTGAACCAGCTGTCCGCCGCGGCGCCGTGCCAGTGTTTGACCCCGGCGGGGATGGTGACGACGCTGCCGGGCACGAGCGGCTCGGCTTTTTTGCCCTCCTCCTGATACCAGCCCGCGCCGTCCACGCAGAGCAGGAGCTGTCCGCCGCCGCGGGCGGCTTTGTGGATATGCCAGTGGTTGCGGCAGCCGGGCTCGAAGGTGACGTTCGCGGCGAAAATGCCGCAGGCGGGGTCCGTCAGGGGCTTCAGATAGCTCCTGCCGGTGAAATACTGCGCGTAAGCGTCGTTCGGCGCGCCGAGCCCGAAGAAGCCGCCGTGGACCTCCGGCTGCTCGTCGGCGTAGACCTCCTTCGCCTGCCGGAACGCCGCCCAAGCATTGGGCCAGCCGGCGTAAAACGCGAGGTGGGTCAGCAGTTCCGCCATCTCCTGCGCGGTGACGCCGTTGCGCTTCGCGCTCTGAAGGTGGTAAGTGAGCGAGGAATCCGTGACGCCCTTGCTGATGAGCGCCGTGACGGTGACGATGGAGCGCAGCTTCAGCGGGAGCTGCCCTTCGCGGGACCAGACCTCGCCGAAAAGCACGTCGTCGTTGAGCTGGGCGAATTTGGGCGCAAAGCTCCCCAGCGCGTCGCGCCCCGCGGTTTGTTTGACTGCCATAATGGTCTCCTCCTTTGGATATGTATTGAATTATTATAGTAGCCGCTGCGGAAAAACGCAAGCGGGAGAGAAAGAGAGACCGCCGGCGGCGGTCTCTCGGCTGCGTTATTTCAGGAAATCGCGCGCTCTATAGAGGAACGTGACGATCTCGCTGCGGTCGCAGGTCTTGTCGGGGTCGAAGGTCGTGGCGCTCGTGCCGGAGGTGACACCGTTTTCCACCGCCCACGCCACGGCGTCGGAGTAGAACACGTGGTCCGTCACGTCCGTGAAGGCGGACTTTGCCTTCGGAGCGGGAGAGCCGCAGGCGACCCAGATGTAATACATCGCGTAGCCGCGGGTGCAGTAGTCCTCCGGGAAGAACTGGCCCCAATCCACGAGCCCCGCTTCGCGCGCCCAGAGCGCGGCTTTGTGGAAATAGTCGCCGCTTCTGACGTCGACGAACCAGTTGAGCGTGCTGCTCGCCTCCGGCTCGCCGGCGGTGCGCCACAGGAAGGTGATGATCTGGGCGCGGCTGCAGGTGCGCTTCGGCGAGAAGGTCGTGGTGGTCGTGCCGAGCGTGATCTCGTTCTCGACCGCCCAGAGCACGGGCGCATAGAACCAGTCGCGCTCCGAGACGTCCTCAAACTGGACGGGCTCGGTTGCGGAGTCGAGCGTGAAGTTCACGGCATAGCCGCCGCGGAGGGTCAGCGTGTAGCCGGTCTCGGTCTCGGTCATATAGTGGGTGTCCAGCGGGAGGAAGCTCATGATCCCGGCGGAGTCCTTCACGAGGAGGTATTCCACCTGCATCGCGTCCTCATTCGCGAAATGGAAGGTGTGGGCGCTGGTGTCCACGGCGGTGACGGTCGCGCCGTAGCCGGTGAACATCTGGATCGCCTGCTTTTCATACATACCGGCGCCCATATACTGGAAGCTCGCATTCTGGAGGTTCTTGCGGTGGCCCTCGCTGTGCATCCAGCCGTCCATCGCGCGGGCGGCGGTGACGTCCACGGTGCAGACGTACATATTCTCGCCCGCGGTGGTGTAGGGCTGGGCGGCGGGGATGGCGGTGAAGCAGCTGGAGCCGTCCGGCCGCGTGTGCGCCGGCTGGGTGTTCGTAACGTTCTCCACCGCGCGCTGCTCCGCGGCGTACTGGAGCGCTGCGGTCGCCGTGACGGGGCAGGAGCCGACCTTGAAGCGCTCGACGTTTGTGAGGCGGATGGTCTCCCACTCCTCGCGGTTGAGCGCGATATACTGGTCCGGCATCTTGCGCTGGAGCTGGGGAAGCTCGCGGCGCAGCTGGAGCTCGCGGTGGCCGTTGCCATAGTCAAAGTAAATGCCGATGGCGATGGTGCCCGCGGCATCGAAGGTCGCGTCCGTCTTGTCGAAGCCCGCGAGCGTCAGGGTGCTGCCCGCGGTCGCCGCCGCCTTCGCCGCGGCGAACATCTCGTCCTTCGTAAGCGCGTTCGTGAAGCTGAGCTCATCGAGCGCTTTGCAGGCGGCGCTCCAGTCGGCGTCCGCGGCTGCCTGCTCCTCCGCCGTTGCGGGCGGTCTCTGGTTCGTCGCGGGCAGGACGCGGATGACGTTGAAGTCCAGCTCGTCGTCGCCGCGGAAGAGGAAAATGTGGACGGAGAGGATACCGTCGGCTTGGTCCGTCGCCGGGTTGATGACGTAAAAGTCCTCGTCCGCCAGCACCTCGATGCTGCCGTCCACGGCGCTCCGCGCCGCTTCGAGCAGATCCTCAAGCGTGGTCTCCTCCGTGATGTCCAGCTCGCCGATGGCGTCGTTGATCGCCGTCTGCGCATCGCTGAGCGAGCCCGCCGCCGCGACCGGGACCGCGAGCAGCAGCGTCAGCGCGAGGAGAAGAGAAAGCAGTCTTTTCATGGGGTGAAAGCTCCTTTCAAAATTCAGACTGAGCAAAGAGCCCGGCAGCGCCGGGCTCTTTGTTACAATTTTCAAAAAAATGCCTCGCAGAGTTTGCGGCGCGCACGCCGCAAATAGAATCCAATCCATTTTTTGGCGCGACAAGGGCGTGCCGAAAAATTCTCTGCGCGGAGGGAACGTGCGCCCCGAAGGGGCGTGCGCTGAGCGGAGTGAATCCTTTTCGACCGGGAGCCCAACGAAGTGGGTCCCGGTCGAGGCTTCAGCCGACAGAGGTATAGATCTCGCCGCCCTCGCAGTCGAAGGTGACCGGCTCGGAGTAGACCACGCCGCCGGCGGCGTCGCGCATCTCGAAGACCATGGAGTAGCTGCCGTCGGGGAGCTGGGTCTCGGCGAAGGCGGTGTCCGCCGTGACGGTGACGGTGCCCGCCTCATAGGGCTGGAAGTCGCCGTCCTCGCCCGCAAGGTACCAGAGCGCGGTGAGCTCGTCGCCCTCACTCAGCTGGAGCAGCTCCTTGTCCGCCATGCCGCTCGCGCTGACGCCCTGACGCGCGCCGAGGATGGTCCAATCCTCCATCACGAAGTCATAGACGACCTGGAGGTTCCACGGCTCGCCATTGATGAGCACGGGGACGGAGTAGAGGTTATAATCGTCGCCGGCGAAGGCGAGCTCCATGTAGACGAGCACGCCGTCGATGCTGCCCCAGACACCGCGGAAGTTGTCGTAGAACACGCCGTTTTCCCAGTCGGCGGTCATGTCGTTGTCGGTGCCGAGGCGCATATAGGTGCCGTCGGCGATGGCGCAGGAGAGGGAGAAGCCGATGCTCGTGAGGATGTTCTCCGCCTCAGGTCCGAGCGTCAGGATCGCGGTGCCCTCGTCGCTGACGTCCAGCGGGGCGCTGTCCCAGCCCATCTCGCCGAGCGTCATGCGGGTCGGCAGCTCGGTGATGTCGAGCTCGGCGAGGTAGTCCATGCCGCCCTCGTCGAGGGAGCCGAGCAGCTCATAATAGAAGAAGTACGGGAAGGCAGAGCCCGCGCTGACCGGGGCGTAGCCGTAAAGATCGTCGAGGTCGCCGTTATAGGAATAGTAGCAGGCAAGTCCCGTCGCCTCGGTGCGGTATTTGCCGCCGACCTGATAGAGCACGGCGGAGGAGAGCGCGCTCAGCACGTCTTCGGCGCTCGTGAGATAGTCGCTGTTCAGGCGGGCGAGGTGGCCGAGGTCGACCATGTTCGTGTAGCCCTGCTCGCGGGTGTTGCCGCCGTAGTTCTCACTCTGGAGCGCGGCGCGGCCGAAGGTGGTGAAGAAGCTGGGGTCGGCGCAGGCGGCGACGAGTGCCTCCTGACCGAACGCCTCATAAGCCGCCAGCAGCTCCGGCATGGCGGAGAGGTCCGTCAGGGAGAGCGTGGTGTTGTCCTGCGTGCCGACGGTCTCGCAGCCGGCATAGTAAGCGTCGCAGATGGTGCGGCCGAGAGTCTCGGCGTCCATCGCCGGGTTCTCGGCGAGCGCGCCGACCCAGCCGGTGTAGTACCAGCCGTTCGCCGGCTCGGTCTCCTCGGAGGCGACGAGATAGCGCGCGAAGGGCGCCATCGCCGCGGCGGTGTCCACCGTCGCCATCAGGCAGGTGTCGAAGCCGATGATCTCAAGCGCGGGATCCTCCGCGTTCGGCTCCCAGACGGAGGCGAACGCCTCCTGCATCTCGGCAAGGCTCAGGCTGTCGAGGTCATAGAGCTCGTCGAACGCCGCGCCGGAAACGCTGCCGCCGCCGTGGTTCCAGAAGACGACCATGGTGTGCTCGGCGGGATAGTTGCCCTGCGCGAAGGCGAGGAAGTCGGCAAGGGTCTGCGCCTCGCCCATGTTGGCGCTCGGCTGCTCGTCGACGAGCTGGAAGCCCTCACTGTCATAGACCCAGCGCTGGAGCTTGCTCGCGTCCACGAGCTCGTTGTGCCACTCATTGGCGCCGCCGGTCTCGATGACGACGCGGACGCCCTCCGGCAGAGGAACGGCGGTCAGCTCGCCGAGGTCGGTGGTGGCGAAGCCGCCGTTGGACTCAAGGTCGCTGCCGCAGAGGTACCAGTAGATCGCCCAGTCGCCGCCGTCTTCGGAGACGGGGGTCTCGGTGATCTCCGGGGTCTCGGTCTGCTCGATGTCGATGTCGTCCGGTGTGATGTCCGGCTCCGCCTCGCCGCCGCAGGCGGTCAGGCAGAAGAGCATAGCGAGCGCTGTCAGCAGCGCCAGAAGTTTCGTTTTCATTTTGTTGTCCTTTCCTTTTTTTGCTGTTTGCTGTTTTGTCAAATACCCAAAAGCTGCCGTTTTTTCGCCGTGAATTCCTCTTCGGTGAGGATGCCGGCGTCCAGCAGGGATTTGTATTTTTTCAGCTCCTCGGCAATGTCGGCTGCCTGAGCCGGGGCTGCGGCGCTCTGCGGTGCGGCGGCGGACTCGTCCGTCTCCGGCGCGGCGGGGTCCAGCACCGCCATGAAGTGGCGCGCGAGGTCGAGCAGCTCCGCCTTTTTCTCGCCGTAAGCGGCGAGGTAGTCCTCCACGCTGGGGTCGTCGCGGTCGAAGCCCGGCGCGCCGCGCTTGGCGCGGAACTCGCTCCAGTAGGGGTGGTCGAGGTCGATCTCCACGTAAAAATGGTCCACCGGCGCGTCGCAGTCAAAGCGCGGGCGCTCCGGGCGCGGCGGGCGCTGCCCCTCCGGGCGCGGATCGCGCGCATGGCGCTCATCCATCCACTCCCACTCGCGCACGCGCGACTGGAACTCCTCAATGCGGCGGCGCAGCGCCTCGGCGCGTTCGGGAACGGAGTCCGGCAGCAGGCGCAGCCCCGCGGCGGTCGCCTCGATGATGACGTCGCCGTCAGCCAGAACGCGCAGCGCGCGGAGGTTTTCCGGTCCGAAGGCGAAGGCGCCGTCGCCCGGCTTGATGCGCAGCAGGCGGTCCGCCGTGTCCATCAGCAGCGTTGCGCCGAAAAAGCCGAAGTCGAAGCGGTAATCCTCGCAGAACGCGCTCCGGCGCGGCTCGTTTTCGTCATAGACCGCGAGGTAGGCGCGCAGCCCGTCGAGCGTCATCTCGCTCAGCGCGCCGGCGGGAAGATCGAGCTTTGCGCTGCACTCCTTGCAGAGCGCCTCGCCCTCCACCTTGTCGGCAAGCAGCCGCGGCGTCGGATTGCCGCAGGTCGGGCACAGCTTTTTGTTGTTGGTAAAAAGTCCCATCGCTTACTCCTCTCTCCGATAGCCCAGAAGCGTTCCGGGCAGATAGATCCACGGCTTGCAGAGCGTGTGGTTATAGTTCGCGACCGCCTGAAGATAGATGCTCTCGCAGCGCGCCAGAACAGCGGCGGAGTCCGGGTCCCCCGGATTCCGGGCGGCGCGGCGGCGGCAGGCGGAAAGCTGCTCCCCGGCGGTCTCCACGGTGTGCAGACTCGCGCGCAGAACGCGCCGCGTCTCCCGGAAGTCCACCGCGAGAAGCGCCGCGGCGAGAACAGCCGCAATGATCCATGCAACGGTATGCGGCATCGTCTCCTCAGCTCCTTTCGCCCTTGCGATAAGCCGCAGTTATTACCCTGTCACTATAGCACTTCCCCGAAAAAATGAAAGCCCTTTTGCCCGAAATGTATGCTTTTTCTGCCCGAAATGCAAAATGGCGCTGGTCAAGCGGCGCGCTTTATGTTAAAATGGGCTGACACCAAGACAAAAGGAGGGATGACGCCATGTATATCGCGGTCTGCGACGATCAGCCGGAGGAGCTGAAGGCGCTGACGGATGTGCTCGACCAGTGGCAGAGCGAGCGGAAGACGCCGCTCCATGTCCGCGCGTTCCGCTCCTCCGGCGACCTGCTGGACGCGGCGCGGCATGAGCGCTTCACCCTCTACCTGCTGGACATTCTGATGCAGGGGACGGACGGTCTCGCCGCCGCGCAGGAGATCCGCGGCTTTGACGACGCGGCGGACATCGTGTTTCTGACCTCCTCCCCCGGCTTCGCTTACGAGAGCTACGGCGTGCGCGCGCTGGAATATCTGCTCAAGCCCGTGAGTGCGCGGGTGCTCTTCCCCATTCTGGACCGCCTCGCCCTGCGCGAGCGGCGGCCCGAAGAGGGGCTGACGCTCAAAAGCGGCACGACGCTCATCCGCGTGCCCTTCTCCGAGCTCGCCTTCGTGGAGGTCAACGGCAAGCACCTCTTCTTCAACCTCACGGACGGTCAGAGCCGCTCCGTCGTCGGCGCGCTGCGGGACTATGAGCCGCTGCTGCTCGCCCGCCCGGAGTTCCAGCGCATCCACCGCTCTTATATCGTGAACATGCTCCAGATCGCGGAGCTCTCCCCCGCCGGGGTCGTGACCTTTTCGGGCAAGAGCCTGCCCGTCTCGCGCCTGCTCTACCCCCAGCTCCAGAAGGACTATATGGCGCTGCTCTTTTCGCGGGAGGAGGACAAGGCATGACGGTGCTGTCCCTGCTCTCCGTATTCAATTACGGTCTCGTGCTCGTTTACGGTCTCGTGCTGACGGCGGAGATCGCCGGCGGCTGCGCCGGGCGCTGGCAGCGGGGCTTTCTCGCGGGGCTCTGCGCCGCGTTCCTCGCCGTCCAGTTCCTCTGCTGGCAGCTGTTCGGCTTTGAGACCGTCCAGCGGCTTTATCCGCTCATCGTCCACCTGCCGCTTTGTCTCGCGCTCGTGCTCGTGCTGAAAAAGCCTCTTTCCGTCGCCGCGGTGAGCACCTGCACGGGTTATCTCTGCTGCCAGATCCCGAACTGGGGCCGCGCCGTCGCCGAGGCGCTGAGCGGCTCGCCGCTCGTGGGCCAGATCTGCTATACGCTGCTCATCGTGCCCGTATTCGTGCTGCTCCTGCGTTATTTTGCGCGCGCGGCTTACGACGCGATGACCTGCTCGCCGACGGCGCTGCCGCTGTTCGGCAGTCTGCCCGTCGCTTACTACTGCTTCGATTACGCAACGACGATCTATTCCGACGCGCTCTATGCCCAGACCCGCGCCGTCAGCGAGGCGCTGCCCACGGCGCTCATCGTGTTCTATCTCCTGTTCCTGACCGCTTACCATGTCCAGAGCCAGCGCCGCAGCGCGGCGGAAAACCAGCGCTCCGTGCTGGAGATGGAGCTGCGCCAGAGCCAGACGGAGATGAACGCCCTGCGCGCCGCCGCGACGCAGACGGCGGTCTATCAGCACGATATGCGCCACCACCTCAACATGCTCGGCGGTCTGCTCGCGGACGGGAAGACCGCGCAGGCGGAGGACTATATCCGCCGCGTCACGGCGGACGTCGAGGCGGTAACGCCGCGGCGCTTCTGTGAAAACGAGCTGCTGAACCTCCTCTGCTCCGACTTTGCCGCCCGCGCGGAAAAGTCGGGCGTGACCTTCCGCGTGGACGTCAAGTTGCCCCAGACGCTCGCCGTGGCGGACACGGAGCTCTGCGCGCTGCTCTCCAACGCGCTGGAAAACGCCCTGCGCGCCGCCTCAGCGCTGCCGGAGGACAGCCGCTGGGTCTCGCTCTACTGCGCCCTGCGCCTCGGCAAGCTGCTCATCGAGGTGGAAAACCCCTACGACGGGGAGGTCAAAATGCAGGGCGGGCTCCCCGTATCCGACCGCGACGGTCACGGCTACGGCTGCCGCTCCATCCGCTCCATCGCCCAGCGCGCCGGCGGCATCTGCGACTTCTCCGCCCGCGACGGGCTGTTCCGATTGCAGCTCGCGCTGCCGGTAAAGCAATAAATGCCGCGAAGCGGCACAATTTAAAGGCTCCCCTGTGTAAGGGGAGCTGTCAGCCGAAGGCTGACTGAGGGACTGTCATGCGGGCTCGGGCTCGCGCCAAGGTCAAATAGACGTGGTGGAGCCGATAAGGTCGGCAAATATCGCAGCTTTCCGCAGCAGTCCCTCCGTCTGCCGCTTCGCGGCAGCCACCTCCCCTTA
>CAVCTM010000092.1:0-8632 GCA_963605115.1 Pseudobutyrivibrio sp.
CCTCCCTGTGCAAGGGAGGCTGTCAGCGCGCAGCGCTGACTGGAGGGTTGTAAGCTTCCGGAATATCCAAGCTTGGCGTTTTCGGCAGCTTGGTAACAACCCCTCAGTCGCGCTTCGCGCGCCAGCTCCCCTTGCACTTCGGGAGCCTTTAGAATCGCAGCTCGTAGGAGTTCTTTGACACGCTGAAACCCCCGCAGACGGGACCCATCCGGGTTTGCCTGCGGGGGGCTTTTATCATGTTTCCAGCGTTTTCCAGTCGCGCGGGGGCGTGAGGGCGGTCCACTGCTCGGCTTCGCCGCGGCGGGTGAAGTCGTGGCTGTTCGTCGCCTCCTGCACGTCCAGATAATACCATGCGCGGCGGTCGAGGTTGTCGGGCCACTCGAGCATGCCGGGGAGCAGGTCGTCCTCGCTCTCCGGGCTGCGGATAATACCAGAAGCCGTCCGCGCCCTGCATCCACGCGCTGCCCATCGTCAGGCTGTAATCCTCGCCCTCCGCCGGGGCAGCGGAGAGGAGCGCGCCGCCGGCATTGCGCCAGCTGACCGTCACCGCCGCGCGGAGGTAAGCCGGGGCGTCGCCGCTGTCGCGGGCGGAGAGGGTCCACACGACGGGGTAAAGGTGCATCTCCCGCGCGCCGACGAGGGCGTCTTTGCCGATACAGCCGGCGATGACGGTCCTTTCGCAGAAGTCCGCGAAGGCGGTCTGCCCGCCCGCGGCGTCGATCCAGAGCCATGTGTCGAAGCTCTGGCTCGCCGACAGCTGCTCGTGGACGGCGTAAAACGGCGAGGGGTTATAAAGCGCCGTTTCCGTGACGGTCGTGCCGTCGTCCTTCGTCAGCGTCTGCTCCTTGACGAAGGCGTGGTCATCGTCGGCGTAGACATACTCCATCTCCAGCACGCCGCCGTCGACGCCGTGGTAAACGACCTTGTAAACGCGGATATAGCGCGCGGTATAGACCGTGGGCTCATAGGGCTTGTCGCCCGTGAGGTGGTAGCTGCTGCTGCGGGAGACGAGGCGACCGTCGGTGTACTGCACGGTGGGCAGCGGGGTGCTGCGGATGTGGTCGTAGCGGTTATAAAGCTGCGTCTCGGTCTCCGTCAGTCCGTTTTTGTGGAAGACGACGACATAGGGCTCGTAGTAAGCGGTGAAAAGATAGCTGTGACCCGGCTCGGCAGACTCGTAGGTGTAAACGCCGTCGGTCACACTGCCGGTGGTCAGCACGGTCTCCTCGCCGCCGTCGCCGCTATAGGTGTTGTTTGCCTCGCCGAACACGGGCGACTGGTAGCGCCGCGTCACGGTGACGGGCTTGTCCGCCGCGAGATAGGGGAAGTCCGCCGCGCTGACGGTGGCTTTCTGAATGAGCGCGCCGTCGGCGGTGTGGAAGTTGACATCCGCGGTGTTGTGGGCGATGTAGTAGTGGGTGTAGTTGATGACGGTAACGTCCGCGCTGGTCGTTCGTTTGGTCGCCCAAGTCACGCTTGCTGTCGACTGATCATACGAAAGATCGCTTTCATTTGTTCCGCCGAACACCGCATACTTCTCATGGATGGTCGGGTTGATGGCATTATCCGTGGCAACGCCATACATATTCCAGAACGCAAAGTTGTAACCGGGGTTCAGGTGCGCAGTTACAGTCCGGTTGTCGCTGCCGGTGACATTCGTCTGCTCCACCAGTGCAGAGTAGGGGAAGTCCGTACAGACATAGGCGCTGCGCTGGGCATAAATATCGGGGTGCTTCCAGAGACCGGAGAGCTCCAAGGGAGCGGTCACGGTGCTGCCGATATCATATTTGATCTCATCAGCAGAGGCAATGAGCTTCGCGTAGCTGCTTCCGGAGTTCTTCTGCTCGTAGATCTTCGGCGTTCCGTCGTCTTCAGAGCGGATGGCATCGTCCGTCCACGCGGCGAACTCCCACCGATAACCGCTTGCATTGGAGAGTGCGCATTGATATACAGAGCTGTTGATGTAATCGCTCTCCCACTCGGAGGAAAAAAGCTTCGTGTCGTATCGAACATAGACCTCCGCAACCTTTTTTATAAAGGAAAAACCGAAATCGCTTGCCGCTTCCAGAGACCGCATTTTCTGCGGCAGCCAGAACTGCACGCGGTACTCGAACCGCGCCGTGTAAACGTGCTGCGTGCCGAGGTCGACGCCGGTGAGCTTATAGTCCCGCTCCTGACTGATGCGGACCTCGTTCCCGTTCCCGTCGTCCGTGTACCAGCCGAGGAAGCGGTAGCCTTCGGGGAAGGCACCGTCCGCCTCCGCGCCGGTGACGTGGATGGTCGCGGTGTTGTCGTCGCCGATGGTCGCCGGCATAGATCTTGTTGCCGCCGAGCGCGCCGACGGCGACGTCGTAGGAGTTTTTCACCCGCGTGCCGTCGATGACGCGGCTGTATTCGATGCTGCCGTCCAGCGCGTGGCCGACCATCGCGCCCATATAGAGTCCCTTGCCGCCCAGCGCCTCCACCGCGCCGGTCGCCTGCGTGTGGATATAGGTATTGCTGACCGTGCAGCTATAGACCGTGCAGTACTCCGCCTTGCCGATGAGCGCACCGGCGATCATGCCGCCGTCGGTGATGAGGGTCAGCGCGTTGTCCGCGCAGTCGACGCGCAGGTCGCTGTTCCGGATGACGACGTTTTCCACGCGGGTGTTTTTCGCGTAGCCGATGAGGATGCCGCCGAGCGAGAGGAGGTTGTCCTCCGTGACGGTGATGTCCTGCGTCAGAAGGAAGGTGTCGCCCTCATAGTCCTTGCTCTGGCTGGTGTCGGCGTTTAATTTCAGCTCCGCGAAGCTGCTGATCGTATAGGTCTCGCCCTGGGCGCTCGCGCGCAGGGCGAGACAGAGCAGCGCCAGAAGCAGCGCAGCGGCGAGCAGCAGCGGCGCGGCGCGGCGTTTCAGAGCGTTCATCAGGGCGCGCCGCCCCCTTCCGCGGCGGAGGACCAGCCCTGCGCGTCCCAGACGCTGCCGCCGTTATTTTCGCTCTGCACCGCCTCGGCGCGGATGTTCAGCGTGAGCTGACAGCCGGAGAGAGCGGCGAGCTTTGTATGGTCAAACATGATCTCGGTCATGACTGCGGTCGTTTGTTCATTGCGGTCCAGCGCGGGCAGGGTGCAGTAATACCAGCCGCCGCGCTCGGTCCAGTCTCCGGTGTTGATGGCGAAGGAATAGCCTTATTCTCCTTCGCCCGCGGCGCGGTCAGGACCGAGACGAGCGCGATGAGCGCTGCGGCGGCGACCACGATGCAAAGTCCCAGCGGCTTTTTGAGCGTTTCATAAACCACGCCCAGCCTCGGCACGCAGAGCACCGGCACGCCGATGAGGTCCTCAACCGCCACCGGCACGGCGTCCTGCTGGATGCTGCCCTCGCTGTCGCGGTTGTCCACGCCCTGCGTCCGGAAGGTGCGCGCGGCTTTGTCCGCCTGCCAGACCTGATGGGTGGCGATGGTGTCGCTTCCGAGGCGGAAGGTGATGGCGTCGCCCACCTCGACCGGCTCCGGGTCGACCTCCTTGACATAGATGATCGAGCCGACCGGATAGAGCGACTGCATGGAGCCGGAGGTCACGATATAGGGCGTATAGCCGATGAGCCGGCTCCCGGCAAAGCCAAACGCCAGCGCGAGCGCCGCCAGCAGCAGGTCGACCAGCAGATTCCAGATTCGCAAAAGCCATTTCATAAGGCTGCCGCCTCCTCCGACGGGAAAGGTTTATCATTCTGTGGGTAAAACCCACAGAATGGAAGGGCGCGGAGCGCGGCTTTTTCGTGGAAGAAAATTTCTCTTTTCAATCCGCGGCGGGCATGATATACTACATAAAAAGGAGGGATGCGCTTATGATCGTTCTCTGGGGCGCGGCGGTCGCCGTGTTCCTTGCCGTGGAGCTTGCCACCGTGGGGCTCACGAGCATCTGGTTCGCGCTGGGCAGCGCAGCGGCGCTCGTCTGCGCGCTGCTCGGAGCGGCGCTCTGGCTCCAGATCGCCTGCTTCATCGCCGTTTCCGCGGCGGCGCTGGCGCTGACGCGGCCGCTCGCGAAAAAATTCATCAACTCCCGCACCCAGCCGACGAACGCGGACCGCGTGGTCGGCGCGGAGGCGCTCGTGCGCGAGCGCATCGACAATCTGGAGGAGACCGGCGCGGTCGCCGTGGACGGCAAGGTCTGGACCGCCCGCAGCGCCGGTGGCGGCGTCATCGAGCCCGGCGTCATCGTCACCGTGGAGCGCATCGACGGCGTGAAGCTCATCGTTGCGCCCGTAAATCAACAACAGGAAGCCAAAAAGGAGGAATCTGACCATGCCCTTTGATCTTTTCCCCAGTTTATCCGCGATCGTCATTGCACTCGTGATCGCCATCGTCGTGATCATCATCGTCAAAAACATCTACGTCGTCCCGCAGGCGCGGGCGTTCATCGTCGAGCGCCTCGGTGCTTACAGCGCAACATGGGGCGTTGGGCTGCACCTGAAGGTGCCGTTCATCGAGCGCGTGGCGAAGAAGGTGTCCCTGAAGGAGCAGGTGGCGGACTTCCCGCCCCAGCCCGTCATCACGAAGGACAACGTCACCATGCAGATCGACACGGTCGTGTTCTTCCAGATCACGGACCCGAAGCTCTATACCTACGGCATCGAAAACCCGATGGTCGCGATCGAGAATCTCTCCGCGACGACGCTGCGCAACATCATCGGCGATCTGGAGCTTGACCAGTGCCTCACGAGCCGCGACATCATCAACAGCAAGATGCGCTCCATCCTCGACGAGGCGACGGACCCGTGGGGCATCAAGGTCAACCGCGTGGAGCTGAAGAACATCCTGCCGCCCAAGGAGATCCAGAACGCGATGGAGAAGCAGATGAAGGCCGAGCGCGAGCGCCGCGAGGCGATCTTGCGCGCCGAGGGCGAGAAGAAGTCCGCCATTCTGACCGCCGAGGGCGAAAAGGAGTCCGCCATCCTGCGCGCGGACGCGAAGAAGCAGCAGCAGATCCTCGAAGCCGAGGGCGAGGCGGAGGCGATCCTGAAGGTCCAGACCGCGACCGCCGAGGGCATCCGCCGCATCAACGAGGCGGCGCCGAGCGAGGCGGTGCTGAAGCTGAAGAGCCTCGAAGCCTTCGCCGCCGCCGCAAACGGCAGAGCCACGAAGATCATCATTCCGAGCGAGATCCAGGGCATCGCCGCCCTCGCCGCCGGAGTCATCGAAACCGTCCGCGAGCCGGAAAAGCCCGCCGCAAAAAAGACGGAAGCCCCTAAAAGCTGAGAACAGATAAGGACCGGCAGCCGATCGGCTGCCGGTCCTTTTTTGCATGCGGGAAAATCTTATCAATGCGGCGAGGCCGCACAAATTTAAAGGCCTCCCTGTGCAAGGGAGGCTGTCACGGCGCAGTCGTGACTGGAGGGTTGTAAGCTGCCGGAACATCCAAGCTTGGCGTTTGCGGGAGCTTACAACCCCTCAGTCGCGCTTCGCGCGCCGGCTCCCCTTACACTTCGGGAGCCTTTAAAGGGTGCCGCTTCGCGGCAGTGATTCTTATTCCGCTTTGGGTGAGGGAATGGACTGGATGATGCGCAGAAGCTGCTCCGTGTCGGCGACGTCGGTCATACGGCGTTTGCCGTTTGCGGCGGTCGCTTTCAAACCGTGACAAATTATCACGGTTTGATTTCCTTCGTCCTTTGGGCGCTCCATGAGCTTGCGCCAGTATGTTTTCTGTGTCAAGGACCGCGCGGCTTATCCCCCGACCCCCGTCCCGTCGAAATCCGGGATCATTTCGTCTGTTGCCGCCTCCGGGGACTGCCAGTAGCCGTATTCGAGCCCGGAGAAGTCGAGGTAGCTGCGGCAGCGCTCGAATTCCGCCTGCGTGATGGGGCGTTGGAGCTCCGGGAAGGCGTCCAGCCCCGGCATGGGCGTGTACTGGCTCATGAGCGAAAACAGGATCTCCCGCGGCGGGAAATTGTCCTCGATGCGGTCGATGCAGCGGAGCGTGTTTTCCGCCGCGCCGGGGAGGATGAGGTGGCGGACGAGCAGCCCGCGGCGCAGGATGCCGTCCTCGCCCAGCTCGAAGGCGCCGACCTGCCGGAACATCTCCCGCAGGGCGGCGAGCGCCGTTTCCGGATAGTCCGGCGCGGCGGAATAGCGCGCGGCGAGCGCGGCGTCGGCGTATTTATAGTCCGGCATGTAGATCTGCACGAGCCCGTCGAGCTGCCGCAGCGTCTCCGCGGACTCATAGCCGGAGCTGTTCCACACGACGGGGATGCCGAGCGTGAGCCCCGCGAGGGCTTCGGCGATGACGTCGGCATAGTGCGTCGGCGTCACGAGGTTTATATTATGCACCCCCTGATCGCGCAGGCGCAGGAATGTGTCCCGCAGCTGCGCCGCGGTCAGCGTCTCCCCGGCTTCGCCGCGGCTGATGGCGCGGTTCTGGCAGAACACGCAGCGCAGATTGCAGCCGGCGAAAAACACCGCGCCGCTGCCGCGCGTGCCGCTGATGCAGGGCTCCTCGCCGAAGTGGGGCGCGGCGCGGCAGACCATCGGCAGCGCCGGAACGCCGCAGAAGCCGCTCTGCCCCGCCGTCCGGTCCGCGCCGCAGCGCCGCGGGCAGAGCGCGCAGGCGCTCATTGCAGCACTTCCTTGCCGATATAAAGCTCGCCGACCTGCGGCTCCGCCGCCGCCTTCATCCGCCCGCTCTGGAAGCCGCGGCGGGCGAGGTGGAGCATCTTTTTGAGCGTATATTTGCTCTCGCCCGCCGTGCGCGCGCGGCGGTCATAGTAAACGATCTCCGGCTTGAAGCCGAGGCGCGTGATGAGCCCGCGGAGGAAGAGGTCCTCCGTGCCGAAGCAGGTCAGGCGGCGGATCGCCTCGCGGCTCAGAAGCCGGAAATCCGCGTGGTCGTAGATGATCTTCGCGCCGCCGAGCCGCACGAGCGTATAAAACCCGCGGGCGGTCGTGCGCTTGAAAAACGTGTCCGTGTCGCGCCGGTCGCGCACGCCGCATACGACGTCCGCCCCGGCGAGGAACTTATCCACCATCGCGTCGATGGCGTTCTCGTCATCCTGAAGGTCGGCGTCGATCGTGACGGCGGCGTCGGCGTGCTTCGCCGCGGTGACGAGCCCCGCCATGACCGCGTTCTGGTGTCCGCGGTTGCGGCTGAGCTTCAGACCGCAAACCTCGCGCTCCGCGGCGCAGAGCTCGGCAATGATGCGCCACGTCGCGTCCGCGGAGCCGTCGTCCACGAGCAGCAGGCGGCTCGCGTCCCCGATCTTTCCCGCGGCGATGAGCGCGCGCAGCCTTCCGAGCAGCACCGGCGCGCTGATCGGCAGCATCTCCTCCTCGTTATAGCAGGGCACCACGATATATAAAACCGGCATGAAAAACCTTCTCCTTTTCAAATAAGCCCGCCGCGCGGCGGGCGCTCACGCGGTGATGAGGCGGATGAGCAGCGCCGTTTTTCCGCTGGGGAGCGCGGCGCGGATCTCCAGCGCGCCGTCGGCGGCGCGGCGCTTCTGGAAGGCGAGCGTGTCGCCCTCGTAGCAGGGGGTGCGGAAGTGGATCTCCGCTTCGCGGATGCTCAGATCCCGCTGCTTGGCGACGGGGAACAGGCTCGCGAGCGCGCGGGGATAGGCGGCGTTATTCATGTGCCCGCCGAGGTCGATGTCCGTGGAATGGACGGTATAGTGCGCGAAGGGCTCGTCCGTGAAGTTGTCGTGGATGCGGGTGAAAAGCCCCGGCACGGCGGACTCGTCCGGGAACACCGTGTCCGGCGCGTAGACGTCCATCACGTCGTGCAGCCCGCCGCCGTCCAGCTCCAGAATCGCCCACTCGCTCTTGCCCGCGACGAGCAGCTCGCCGTTTCGGGCGAGCGTATAGCTGCGGTTGCCGCGCTTTTTGCCGACGCTCTCCGGCCATGTGGAGGCGGTGACGACCTCCGTGATACCGGGGCGGCGGAAAAATTGGATCCGGGTCTTGACCGTCAGCCAAAAGAGCCCGCGCTTTTTCATATCCACCGGTCCGTTGCCGATGGCGACGGCGTGCTCCGCGGCGAGGTCCATAAAAAGCCCGAACGTGTCCGCCACGCCGAGGCGCGCGGAGCTGTCGCAGCAGCCGGGCAGGATCATCATTTCCTTGGTCATTCTGCATTCCATAGAAAAAGCCCTCCGTGGGTCTGTTGTTTTCCGCCTTATTATACCCCGAAGGGGCGGAATTGTCCACCGGAAAAAGGGGAGGGCGGGGGATGAGACGGAAAAAAAATCACGCGCCGAAGGCGCACCTTTTAAAGGCTCCCGAAGTGCAAGGGGAGCTGGCGCGGCGAAGCCGCGACTGAGGGGTTGTTATCGAGCTTGCGTAAACGCCAAGCTTGGCAATTTGGGAAGCTTACAACCCTCCAGTCAGCCTTCGGCTGACAGCCTCCCTTACACAGGGAGGCCTTTAAATTTGTGCCGCTTCGCGGCGCTGATAAAACTCTTTTCTGACAAAAACCCAGCCCATCCCTTTCGGGACGGGCCGGGTCTTATGCTTTACTATATCTACCATCGGTTGACAAGAGCACGCACGCCTGACAGCGCGTCTTTCCGGCGCTTTTCGCCCTTTTCGGCTTGACGGGCGAAAAGCCCGCCTGCGCCTCAAAAGCCGAAAATCACTCGAAAATCCAGCGCTGACAGGT
>CAVCTM010000093.1:0-8580 GCA_963605115.1 Pseudobutyrivibrio sp.
AGCAGTTTTGGCGTTCCCGGCGGTGTTCAGGCAAGGAATCAGCCGCAGGGAATACTTTGTGTATTTCCAAGGCTGATGACGCAGCATGAGCGCCGCCGGGATCGCCGAAACCGTGCGTGCTCTTGTCAACCGATGGTAGGTTAAAGAAAGTTAACCAAAAGGAGTATCAGAAAAGAAATGGAAAAGCAGATCAAGATTGCCCTCGCGGGCAACCCGAACAGCGGCAAGACAACGCTGTTCAACGCGCTGACCGGCTCGAACCAGTTCGTCGGCAACTGGCCGGGCGTCACCGTGGAAAAGAAGGAAGGCAAGCTGAAAAAGCACAATGACGTCGTTATCACCGACCTTCCCGGTATCTACTCCCTGTCCCCCTACACGCTGGAGGAGGTCGTTGCGCGTAACTACCTCATCAGCGAGCGCCCGGACGCCATCCTGAACATCATCGACGGCACCAACCTTGAGCGCAACCTTTACCTCACCACCCAGCTCACCGAGCTCGGCATCCCCGTCGTCATCGCCATCAACATGATAGACGTCGTGAAGAAGAACGGCGACAAGATCAATATCCCGGAGCTCTCCCGCGAGCTCGGCTGCGAGATCGTTGAGATCTCCGCGCTGAAGGGCGACGGCGTTATGGAGGCGGCGGAGGCTGCGATCCGCGCCGCCAAGCAGGGCAAGACCATCCCGATGCACACCTTCTCCGGTCCCGTGGAGCACGCCATCGCCCACATCGAGGAGGCTGCGGTACATACCATGCCGGAGGAGCAGCAGCGCTGGTACGCGATCAAGATCTTTGAGCGCGACGACAAGGTGCTGGAGCAGATGAACGTCCCGGCGGACACGATGAAGCACATCGAGGAGGACATCAAGGCCGCCGAGACCGAGCTCGACGACGATGCCGAGAGCATCATCACGAACGAGCGCTACATTTATATTGCGCAAATCATCAAAAGCTGCTATAAAAAGAAGAATAAGGGCGGTCTGACCGCCTCCGATAAGATCGACAAGGTCGTCACGAACCGCTGGCTGGGTCTCCCGATCTTCGCCGCCGTGATGTTCCTCGTCTACTGGGTCGCGATGGTCGCCGTCGGCGCCCCCGCCACCGACTGGGCGAACGACGGACTGTTCGGCGACGGCTGGCACCTGCTCGGCATCGGCTCCGCCGCTTACGGCGACGCCGCAGACGAGTATGCCACCGCGAGCGACGCCGTCAGCGGCTACTATGAGCTTGATCTCGAAGACGAGGCATTCGATGCAGATGCCGCGCTCGCCGAGATGAAGGATGTCGTTCCCGAATCCGACACCGCCACCATCGAGGTCGAGGACGAGGAGACCCTCGCGCTCAGCGACATGACCGTCTACTACGACGCCGTTCCCGATGACGCAGATGAAGAGACCACCATCGGCATGAGCTATCTCGATGCGGTCGCCTACTTCGAGGAAAACGGCTTCGATGAGCCCGATCCCGCCGATTACGGCGTGTGGGTGCCGGGCATCCCCGTGCTGATCGGCAACGGTCTTGAGGCTGCCGGCGCTGCCGACTGGCTGAACGGCCTGATCCTTGACGGTATCGTCGCCGGTGTCGGCGCGGTGCTCGGCTTCGTGCCCCAGATGCTCGTCCTGTTCCTGATGCTCGCCTTCCTTGAGGCGTGCGGCTACATGGCGCGTATCGCCTTCGTTCTGGACCGTATCTTCCGCAAGTTCGGTCTCTCCGGCAAGAGCTTCATCCCGATGCTCATCGGCACCGGCTGCGGCATTCCGGGCATCATGGCTTCCCGTACCATCGAAAACGAGCGTGACCGCCGCATGACGATCATGACCACCACCTTCATCCCCTGCGGCGCGAAGGTCCCCTTCATCGCGATGATCGCCGGCGCACTGTTCGGCGGCAGCCCGTGGGTCTCCACCTCCGCTTACTTCATCGGTCTTGCCGCGATCATCATCTCCGGCATTATGCTGAAGAAGACCAAGATGTTCTCCGGCGAGCCCGCTCCCTTCGTTATGGAGCTGCCCGCTTACCACCTGCCGACCCTCGGCAACGTGCTCCGCAGCATGTGGGAGCGCGGCTGGTCCTTCATCAAGAAGGCAGGCACCATCATCCTGCTCTCCACCATCGTTGTCTGGTTCACCACCTTCTTCGGCTGGGCTGAGGATGGCTTCCGGATGCTCGAAGAGGACGAGATCGGTTTCTCCATCCTTGCCACCATCGGCAACGCCATCGCATGGATCTTCAAGCCCCTCGGCTGGGGCAACTGGCAGGCGACCGTCGCCTCCATCACCGGTCTCGTCGCGAAGGAGAACATCGTCGGTACCCTCGGCATTCTCTACGGCGGCGGCGACGGCACGGTCTACCAGAACATCGCGCAGGCGTTCACCGGCATCACCGGTTACTCCTTCCTCGTGTTCAACCTGCTCTGCGCGCCCTGCTTTGCGGCTATCGGCGCCATCAAGCGCGAGATGAACAGCGCCAAGTGGACCTGGTTCGCCATCGGCTATCAGTGCGGCTTCGCTTATGTCATCGCCCTGATGGTCAACCAGTTCGGCGGTCTCTTCACCGGTCATGTGAACGTCATCGGCCTCATCTTCGCCATCGCGTTCCTCGTGCTCATCGTCTATATGCTCTTCAAGCCCTACAAGGAGGCTACCAAGCTTACGACCCGCGTCAAGGTCTGAGTCTGACACGCAATCCCAAGCTTATCTGCTGAAAAAGGAGGAATTTTCATGTTCACGTGGCTTGCAGAAAACCTCGCAACCGTAATTATTTCCATCGTTCTGATCGCCATTGTCGTGCTGATCGTATGCAGTATGGTCAAAAAGAAGAAGCAGGGAAAGACCTCCTGCAGCTGCGGCTGCGCCAACTGCGCGATGCACGGCGCGTGCCACAGCAAGACGGCAAAATAACCACCAACAAAATGCGGGGGACGCGGGAGCTTTTCCTGTGTCCCCCGTGCGCTATCTTTCAACGGAGAAACGATCGATGAAACAGGAGACAAAGCTGACGAGCGCCTCCATCCGCTATCTGCTGGCGCTCTCGGAGCTCTGCGCCGGGGGGCGCGGAGCGCGCTGCACGGAGCTCGCCGCGCGGCTCGGTGTCGCGAAGCCAAGCGCCCACGCGATGGTGCGGAGTCTCTGCGAGGCGGGATTTGCCGAGACGGAGCGCTACGGCGCGGTGTTCCTGACCCCGGAGGGCAGGGAGACCGCCGCGCGCTACGCCGCGTGCTACGAGCCGCTCTGGAGGCGCTTTACCGGCGAGCTCGGACTCAGCGAAGAAACGAGCCGCGCCGCCGCCTGCGCTGTTCTGGCGCAAGCCCCCGAACAGCTCGGAACGCTGGCGGAACGGCTTGCGTAAAAAAATAAAGGAACGCCCCGGCTTTCGTCACGAAAGCCGGGGCGTTCCGTATGTTTGGCTTTTTTTCAAACGATCCAGCTTTCCGCGCCGTCCGCGCCTGCGTAGGTCTCGAACGCCGTCTCTGCGTGTCCCAGCAGCGCGGGGAGGTCGAGCTCATCCTCGAAGCAGTAGGCGACGACGAGCACGTCGCGCGTCTCGTCCGTGACCATCGCGCGGCGGGAGTCGGACATGGAGGAGCCGAAGAGCCCCGCATCGTCGGCGAGGACGAGCATGTTTTCCATATCGAGCCGGTCCTTGCCGATGCCCTCATAGCCCTCGCCGGGACCGGCGCGGCGGAGCGTCACCGGTCCGCGGAGCCGGGATAAGTCGTAAGAGCCGAAGGAGAGCCCGCTTTCGACGGAGAGGAGATTGTTCACGTCCACGACGGAATTGACGCGGTAGAGCGCGTCGCCGCGGCGGACGCGGCGCAGCAGCGCCTCGGAGGACACGCGGCAGCGCCCCGGATCGCGCCCGAACGCCTTATACGCCGCGCGGCTGCCGCGCACGCCGGGGATCTCCGCCCACGCGAGATCCGCGATGCGCTCGCGCACGGCGGGGAGCGCCTGCGTCTCCATCATCTGCCAGAACGCCTCCTGCGGCGGTTCCACCGCCGCCTGAAAGCGCAGACAGCCGAGCCGGATGGCGGGAAACACCTCCCGCAGAGCGGGATCAACAGAAATATCGTATCTCATCTTTTGTAACCTCCAATGATTTTTTCCGCGCAGCGGAGTCCGTCCACCGCGGCGGAGGTGATGCCCCCGGCATAGCCTGCGCCCTCGCCGCAGGGGTAGAGCCCCGCGAGGGAAGGGCTCTGGAGCGAGGACACATCGCGCAGAACGCGCACGGGGGAGCTCGAACGCGTCTCCGGCGCGGTCAGCACCGCGTCCGGGTCGTCAAAGCCGGGGAGCTTCTGCCCCAGCGCGGGAATGGCGCGCTCCAGCGTGTCCGTGATGGCGGGCGGCAGCGCCGCGTGCAGGTCCGCCCAGCGGACGCCGGGGCGGTAAGTCGGCTGCACCGCGCCGGAACCGGCGCTTGCTCTGCACGCGAGAAAATCGCCGACCCGCTGCGCCGGGGCAGAATAGGTTTCTCCGCCGAGGCGGAAGCAGCCGCGCTCGATCTCCCGCTGCCAGTCCACGCCCGCGAGCACGCCCTCGCCGGGGAAGGCTTCGGGCGGCAGCGTCACGAGCAGGGCGCTGTTCGCGTTTTCCCCGCCGCGGCCGGAATAGCTCATGCCGTTGGTGCAGACGCCGCCGGGCTCGCTCGCCGCGGCGACGACATAGCCGCCGGGACACATGCAGAAGGTGTAGGCGCTCCCGCCGTCCGGCAGGTGGACGCTGAGGCGGTAGTCCGCCGGGGGCAGCGCGCGGTAAGCCGCGCCGTACTGCGTCTCGCTGATCCGCCGCTGACTGTGCTCGATGCGGACGCCCATGGAAAACGCCTTGCGCTCCATCGCAATGCCGCTTTGCAGCAGCATTCGGAACGTGTCCCGCGCGGAGTGACCCGGCGCGAGGATAAGCGCGGAGCAGGGGAGGGGATAGACGCCCTCCGGTCCCTCCAGAACCGCGCCGCTCAGCACGCCCGCCGCGCTTTCCAGCCCGGCGAGCCGCGTTTCAAAGCGCACCTCGCCGCCGAGGGCGAGGATGTGCTCCCGCATTGCCTTCACCACGCGGCGGAGCACGTCCGTGCCGACGTGGGGGCGCGCGTCGTAAGTGACGCACTCCGGCGCGCCGAAGCGGTGGAACTGCTCCAGCACGAAGGCGATGCGCCGGTCAGCGGTCCCGGTGTTCAGCTTGCCGTCGGAAAACGCGCCCGCGCCGCCCTCGCCGAACTGGACGTTGCTGCGCGCATCGAGCGCGCCGCCGGACCAGAAGCGCTCCACATCCGCCGCGCGGCGGTCCACATCGCGCCCGCGCTCGATGACGATCGGGCGCAGCCCCGCCTCCGCGAGCGAGAGCGCGGCGAACATCCCCGCGGGTCCGAAGCCCACGACGACGGGGCGCTCCGCGGACTGCGCGCGCGGGATGACGTAACGCTCCGGCTCCCAAGCCCGCGCCGATTTGCAGCGCGTGCGCGCGAGCACGGCGGGCTCACGGTCGAGCGCCACGGCGACGGTATAGAGCCAGTGGACGTCGCCCTTGCGCCGCGCGTCCAGCGATTTTTTCAGAATTTTCCAGTCCCGGACCGCCGCCGGCGGAACGCCGAGTGCCGCCGCTGCGAGTGCGGGCAGCTTCTGCTCCTTCCCGCCCGGAGCGAGGCGGAGCCCCGATACCGCGATCAAAGCGCGCCTCCCGCGGCGCGGCCGCTGCTCCAAGCCCACTGAAGGTTGAAGCCGCCGCAGTCGCCGTCCACGTCCAGCACCTCGCCGACGGCGAAAAGCCCCGGCACGAGGCGGCTTTCCAGCGTCTCCGAGTCAAACTCCGCCGTGCGCAGCCCGCCGGCGGTCACCTGCGCCTGATCAAAGCCGCAGACGCCCGTCACCGGCAGTGAAAAGCCGCGGAGCGAGCGCGCGATGCGCTCTAGATCTCCGTCCGTCAGCGTCTCCGGCGGCTGGTTCGTGAAGCCCGCCGCGCGGCAGACGGTCTGACCGAGCCGCGTGTGGAGCGTGCCGGTGAGCAGCTGCGCCGTCTCGGAAAGTCCGGCGCGCCGCCGCGCGCGGAGCCACGCCGCCGTCTCCGCCTCCGTCCAGCCGGAGAGCAGGTCGAGCGAGAGGCGCAGCCCCTCGCCGCCCGTCGCCGCCGCGCGGGAGAGCGCAAAGATCGCGGGACCGCTGACGCCGTATTCCGTGAATAAGATCTCGCCCCGCGTCTCGGCGAGGCATTCCCGCCCGCGCAGAAGGCGCACCGCGGCGTCCGCCTTCACGCCCTTGAGCGCGCGGGGATAGGTCGGGTCCGTCTTGATCTGCACGAGCGCCGGGTGCAGCGAAGTGCGGCTGTGGCCCAGCGCGGCGGCGAGCTGATAGCCGTCCGTCACGCCGCCGAGCTTTGCGCCCGCGCAGCCGCCCGCGGCGAGAATGACCCGCCCGGCGCGCAGCCGGTCCGTCTCCGTCTCGACCGCGAAGCCGCCCTTTTCGTGCCGCAGCGCCGTCACGCGCTCGCCGCAGCGGACCGTGATGCCCGGCCTTTCCAGCGCAAAGCGCAGCACGTCGAGCACGCTGCCCGCCATGTTGGAGTAAGGGTAGAGCTTCCCGTCCGGCTCCTCCGCCGTAATGAGCCCCAGCGCGCGGAACCACGCGAGCGTGTCCTCCACGCCGTATCGCGCGAGCACGGCGCGGGAAAAGCCCGGCTGCTCGCCGTGGTAATGCGTCCCGTCGCCCGCGGCGCGGTTCGAGAGATTGCAGCGCCCGTTGCCCGTGGCGAGCAGCTTGCGCCCGACGCGCGACTGGCGTTCCAAGAGCGTGACGCGCCCGCCCACCTCCGCCGCCGCGATCGCCGCCGCCATTCCCGCCGCGCCGCCGCCGATGATGATCGTGTCTGTCATAGAAAATTTTCCGCCGTTTCCGACTTGTAGCCGCGCCGCATGACGCAAAAAGCATACAATTCCATTATATTATTTTATCCTGAAACACATTGTAATCCAAGCACGGCAAAATTACAAGGGTTTGCCTTGTTGACTTTACATAACACCATGTGCTAAAATATAGTTTACCCCACAGGAAAGGGCGGAAAAGAATGAACGAGCTGAATTTTGACCCGGACAACACCCTCGCGGGCGGGCTTTACGCCATGACGCCGCGCGAGGCGGTGGACCTCGCCATCGCGCTCTGCGACGCGGTGGAGCGCGCCGTCGGCGCGGACGGCTGCCACGGCGGGGTGTGGCCCGGAAATATCACGAGCGCGGACGGGCAGGTCGCCCTCGGTCCCGCGGAGAAGCTCTCCATCGCGGAGATGAGCCCCAGCGCGCTCGAATACGTCGCGCCGGAGCAGTTCTGGAGCGGCACGGAGTCCCCCGCGGCGGACGTTTACTCCATCGGTCTCGTGCTCTACACGGCATTAAACCGCGGCGTGATGCCGTTTATGCCCGCGGAGGGCACGCCGACGAGCAGTGAGCGCGCCGCGGCGCTGCAAAACCGCATGAAGGGCAAAACGCTGCCTTACCCCGCGACGGCGGGCCGCGAGCTCGGCGACGTGGTGCTGAAGGCGCTTTCCTTCAAGGCTGCCGACCGCTGCGAGACGCCCGGAAAATTCAAGGCGGCGCTGCTCTCGCTGCCGGAGGAGGCGGCGATCCCCGCCGCCGCGCCGGTGCTCCCGCTCAGCCGGGACGAGGTGGAGACGGTGCGCAGCAGCTACCGCGTGGATAAGGATTTTGAGCCCACGGAGCCGGAAAAGCCGAAAAAGAGCCCCCGCGTCCGGCGCGAAGCCGAGGCGGTGGACGAGGATATGGACGTCAAGGAGTTCCGCCGTCCGAAGAAAAAGGGCGGCTGGGTGCTGCCCGCCGCGCTCGCGGCGGTGATCGTCGTCGCCATCGTGCTCCTGGCGCGCGGCTGCAAAAAGACCGGACCGGACGACAATTTCCCGATCGAGACCGACCCCATCCACTCTCCCGTCCCGGTGATCACGACGCCGGTGCCGGAGGAGACCCCGGAGCCGACCTTGGCTCCCGAACCGACCGAGACCCCGGAGCCGACCGCGGAGCCGACGGAGACACCGGAATATGAAATTTTCCTCGCGGACGTCACATGGGAGCAGGCGAAGGACCTCTGCGAGCAGAAGGGCGGTCATCTCGCCACCGTGCGCAGTCAGGAGGAGCTCGATTCTGTCACCGCACTCGCGGAGGCGAACGGCGCGCAGTTCGTCTGGCTCGGCGCTTACCGCGGCGGCAACGACACGTGGTATTACGTCACGGGCGACAAGATGACCTTCGCCGCGTGGGACGAGGGCGAGCCCTCCGCCCGCGACAGCGACGGCACGCCGGAGAATTATCTCCTGCTCTGGTACCGCCCCGCCGCCGGCGCGTGGAGCTATAACGACATGCGAAACGACCCCATCTCTATCGTCCCGCGGACCTATTCGGGCAAGACGGCTTATGTGTGTCAATACGACTAAAGACCAAAGGAAAGGGCGGCTCTGCCGCCCTTTCCTAAACGCGGCAAGAGCTTTTGACAACATCGGAGACTCCGATTTTAAAGGCCTCCCTGTGTAAGGGAGGCTGTCAGCCGAAGGCTGACTGGAGGGTTGTAAGCTGCCGGGATATCC
>CAVCTM010000094.1:0-8456 GCA_963605115.1 Pseudobutyrivibrio sp.
GTGCTCCCACAGTTAAAACGCTGGTGCTTGGACTACAGGGGGGTTCCAAGGGGGGCGAAGACCCACTTGGTCGTTGCGGGGGAGGATTGTTAAGGAGGGACCCAATCGAAAGGGTCCCTCCTTAACTGTGCCTTTGCCTTCTTTCCCCACAGGGGGAAAGAAGGTCGCGCCGCAGCGCGAAACATATTAAATCTTAGCGCCCGCAGGCGTGTTCAACTTTTACCCGCGCTGCGCAAAACGCAAAAACATCCCGCCCCTCATCGGAAGGGCGGGATGTTTTTTCAATTCAGCTCCTTTTCCACCACGCAGTTCGTCTTGATCTCGCCGACGAGGGCTTGGAGGGCGTCGATGACGTGGGGGCGGATGTCGCCGCCTACTAAGATGAGCATGATGTCGTCGCCGACTTCGAGGTGTCCTCGATTCAGCCAGACGCGGACGTAGCCGATGCCGGGGAGGGCTTTCGCCATTTCGATGGCGGCGGCGACCTTCGCCTCGTCGTAGTCAAACTCCATGCCGGCGACGTCCGGGACGTCCTCGCCGGCGCGGACGCGCGCCTTGGCGCTGCGGCGGACGGTGCCGTTATGGGCGAGATACATGCCGCAGCGTTCGGCGGAGGGGTCCGCCTTCGCCTCGCGGAGCCATGCGTCGAGGCTCGGCGCGGAGTCGGCATGGTGATGGTGATGATGGTGCTCCTCCGTCCCGGCGCAGTCGGCGGAGCCGGAGGAGGCGAGCATATCAAGCCCGTGCTCCAGCGCGTCCATCACGGCGAGCAGGTTCTCGCGCGCCGCCTTTTCGCTGCCGGGCAGGTTGACGATGAGGCTGCCGCCGCGGATGCCCGCCGCGCCGCGGGAGAGGCAGCCGCGGACCGTGAGCTTCATGCTCTCCGCGCGCATCGCCTCCGGAATGCCCGGCGTTTCGCGCTCGATGACCGCCTTCGTCGCCTCCGGCGTCACGTCGCGTGGCGAAAAGCCCGTGCCGCCGGTGGTGAGGATGAGGTGGAGCTTCTGCTCGTCCGCGCAGCGGATGAGCTCCGCCTGAATTTGGTCTGCCTCGTCCGGGACGATGGCGGTGTGGGCGACGTCCAGCCCGCGCTCGCGCAAAATGGCGCAGAGCGCCGGACCGCTGGTGTCCACCCGCTCGCCGCGGGAGCCCTTGTCGCTGACGGTGATGACTGCTGCTTTGTAGTTCATCGGATCATTCCTCCCTGTGAAATGCGCCGTGGACGCCGCCGGTCTTTTCCAGCAGGCGCACGTCGGTGATGGTCATATCCTTCTGCACCGCCTTGCACATGTCGTAAACGGTCAGCGCCGCGGCGGTGACGGCGGTGAGCGCCTCCATTTCCACGCCGGTGCGCCCGCCGCAGGTGACGGCGGCGGTGATCTCCACGCAGCAGCGCGCCTCGTTCAGCGAAAGCGAGAGGTCGATGCCGTCCATCACGACGGGGTGGCACATCGGGATGAGCTCCGGCGTGCGCTTTGCGCCCATAATGCCCGCGACCTGCGCCACGGTGAGCACGTCGCCTTTTTTGACGCCGCCGCTGCGGATGAGGGCGAAGGTCTCCGCGTTTAAGTTCACGCGCCCGGCGGCGACGGCGCGGCGGCGCGTGACGCCCTTTTCGCCGACGTCCACCATGCGGGCGCGGCCTTCGTCGTTGAAGTGGGTAAAATCAGCCATAGTCTGCTTATCCTCCGATCTCGTTCATCGTGCGGTGCGCCTCGCTTACCTCCGTGCTGGAGAGCGCGCCGTGGCAGCGGGGCTTCGCCGCGATCGCGGCGAGGAACTGCGTGCGCATCCCGTCGTAGTCGAGGCCCTTGACGCTGAGCTCCGCGTCGGAGTGGAGGCAGGGCTTCAGCTTGCCGTCCGCCGTGAGGCGCAGGCGGCTGCACCTGCCGCAGAAATGCTGGCTCAGCGGGCTGATGAGCCCCACGCGCCCCGCCGCGCCGGGCAGACGGTAAAGCCGCGCGACGCCGCCGTCGCCGGGCTGGGGCTCCAAGTCCGGCAGCGCGTCCAGCACGGCGGAGCAGGGCAGGAACGCCGCGGGGCCGAACTCGCCTTCATACATCGGCATCAGCTCGATAAAGCGCACGTCCACGCCCCATGTCCGCGTCAGCTCCGCGAGCGCGGGGATCTCGCCGTCGTTGAACCCGCCGATGAGCACGGCGTTTAGCTTGATGCGGTCAAAGCCCGCGCTTTGCGCCGACTCAATGCCGCGCAGCGCGCTCTCCAGCGTGCCGACGCGGGTGATGCGGGCGTATTTTTCCGGGTCGAGCGTGTCGAGGCTGATGTTCAGACGGCTCACCCCGGCGGCGCGCAGGTCCGCCGCAAGCGGCGGCAGCAGCGTGGCGTTCGTCGTGAGGCAGACCTCGCGGATGCCCTCCGTCGCCGCGGCGCGGCGGCAGATGGAGAGGATGTTTTTCTTCACGAGCGGCTCCCCGCCCGTGATGCGGAGCTTTGTCATGCCGAGGTCCGCCGCCACGCGGACGGCGAGGAGCATCTCCTCCTCGGTCAGCATGTCCTCGTGCCGCCGTTTGCAGAGCCCGTCGGCGGGCATGCAGTAGCGGCAGCGGAGGTTGCAGAGCTCCGTTACGGAAAGACGCAGGTAAGTGATGCTGCGCCCGAATACGTCGATCATAAGCTTCAGTACCGTCCAAATGTGCAGTTCGGGAAGTGGCAGGGCTTGCACTGCTGGCAGAGCCCGCCCGCTCCGAGGTTTGTGAGCTCGTCCTTCGTGAAGCGCTCGTCCGTGAACGCCTGCGGGAGCATCACGTCGAGCATCGAGGTGCGGTTGCTGATGGCGCTGCTCGGAACGCCGAGGATGACCGCATCGCCGAGATACGCCGCGAGGGACATGTTGCCCGGCTGGGCGGGAACGCCGTAAGTGACGATCTCCGCGCCGAGCGCGCGGATGGCGGTCGGGGTGAGGTCGTCGGGGTCGACGCTCATGCCGCCGTGGAACAGCAGCATATCCGCCCCGGCGTCCAGCATCCGCCGCGCCGCGCCGGTCAGCATGTCGAGATCGTCGTCGCAGATGGCGACATCCACGATCTCGGCGGGGTACCGCGCGAGCTTATCGCGCGCGACGGACTCGAATTTGTCCTGAATGCGCCCGGAATAGACCTCCGAGCCGGTGATGATGACACCGACGCGGCGGGCGCGGTAAGGCAGCAGCCGCAGCAACGGGCGGGAGGCGCAGAGGGCTTCCATCCGCGCGATATGCTCCTCCTTCGTCACGAGCGGGACGATGCGCATGGACGCGAGCCGCGCGCCGGGCTCCACCGGGTAGTGGTCCGGCAGGGCGGAAACGGTGACGTCCGGGATGGAATTGATCTCCTTCAGCAGCGCGGTGTCCACGCGGAAGAGCCCGCGCTCGTCCGCCAGGAGCATGACCTTGCCCTCCGCCGGACCGTTATAGTGCGCGCCCGCGACGGGCACGGCGGCGGCGAAGCGGCGGGCGCAGTCCTCCTCGTGGACCTCGCCGGCGTTGTCCTCCCAGACATAGATGCTGGTCTTGCCGATATCGAGCAGCCGCTCGACGTCGGCTTCCTCGATCACATGCCCGCGCTTGAAGAGCGGACCCTTGAAGCCGTCAAAGATCGCGGTGACGTCGTGGCAGAGCGTCTGCCCGACGGCGTCGCGCACGGAAAGCTTTTTCATGGCGTTTCTCCTTTAAATAATGAATCCTTTGAGGACCGTTCCCGCCGGGACGGGACCGCTGCCCGCGGGCACGATCGCCATCGCGTCGCAGCCGACGGTGCTGCTCAGGACAACGTTGCCCTGATCGCGCGGGAGGATGAGCTCGGCGCGCCCGGTGTCCAGAGCAAGGCGTCCGCGCAGGACGCGGGTGGAGCCGCTCTTTTTCGGGAAGCCGTCCCGCAGCGTGAGCGCGATCTCCGCCGAGACCGCGTCCGCGCGCCCCGCGAGGGTCTTCAGCGCCGGGAGCGCCACGGTGTAAAGGTTGATGAGCGAGCTCGCCGGGTTGCCGGAGAGCGCGCAGACCATCTTGCCGCCGCGCACGCCGTAAGCGCACGCCATGCCGGGCTTGAGCGCAACGCCGCGCAGCAGCATTTCCACGCCGCAGCGCTCCATGGCGTCCGGCGTTAAGTCATAGTCCCCGACGGAGACGCCGCCGGAGGAAACGACCGCGTCGCAGCTCCGGAGCCCCTGCTCCAAAAGCGCGGCGATCGCCTCCGCGCTGTCGCCCGCGGTGCCGAGGTAGACCGGCTCCAGTCCCGCGCCGCGCAGGGCGGCGCAGAGGGAATAGGCGTTCGTGTTGCGGATGCAGCCGGGGCGGACGATCTCGTCCGGCTCGACCAGCTCGCTGCCGGTGGAGAACACCGCCACGCGCGGTGAGCGGTAGACCTCCGGCGCGGCGACGCCCTGCGCCGCCAGCGTTCCGCAAAGCCCCGCGTCGATGACGGTCCCCGCCGCGGCGAGCAGCGCCCCGCGCTTCACGTCCTCGCCCGCGCGGACGACGTTTTTGCCCGGCGCGAGCGGCGCGAAGACCGTCACGGTCTCCTCCGTGAAGCGCGTCGCTTCAAAATTGATGACCGCGTCCGCCCCCGGCGGGATGGGCGCGCCGGTGAGGATCTTGGAGGCGGCCCCGGCGGTGAGCGCCTTGGTCGGCACCGCGCCGGCGGGGATCTCCTCGATGATCTCCAGCGTCACGGGCTGCTCGGCGGACGCCGCCGCCGTGTCCGCGGCGCGGAGGGCGTAGCCGTCATAGGGCGAGCGGTCAAAGGAGGGAACGTCCTCCGCGGCGCGGAGCTCGCGCGCGAGCACGCGCCCGAAGCAGTCCGTCAGCGAAACGGTCTCGGTCCCGACCGGGGCGGCGCGGCTGAGCAGCAGATCGCGCGCGGCGAGGTAGTCCATACGGGTCTCCATAAAAATGTGTCAGTCCCCCTTCAGCAGGTTGATCTTTTCCTTCGGGATATGCACCGTCACCTCCGGCGCGCGGAGCGACGCCCAGAGCGGCTTTTCGAGCTCCCAGCCGACCGGCTCGCCGCCGGACGCGGAGAGCGGGCGGAGCATCACGGTGACGGAAAACGGGTTTTCGATCTCCTCGACGACGGCGCAGCGGAGCGTGTTCTCGCCCTCGCCGGGCAGAACGTCGTGCAGACGCACCCCGGCGAACGCCGCGCCGGGCGGCACGGGCAGGGTATCGAACGCAACGCCCCAGTCCTCCGCGCGGACGCGGGACGCGCCGAGCGGGGTGATGCGCGAGATGTTCTTGCAGCCGGTGAGCAGCGCGGCGGTGCGCGTTTCGGGGTCGCGGAAGACCTCCGAGCGCGGACCGAAGCACTCGACCCGCCCGCCGCTCATGACGGCGATCTTATCCGAGAGGCGGAACACCTCGTCGCGGTCGTGGCTCACGAGCACGACGGAGCGCCCGAACTCGCGGATGACCTCGCGCAGGCGGCGCTCAAGGCGGAAGCGGAGGTGGCTGTCCAGCGCGGAAAAGGGCTCGTCGAGCAGCAGGATGCGCGGGTCAGAGACCAGAATGCGCGCGAGCGCGGTGCGCTGCTGCTGACCGCCGGAGAGCTGGTTCGGATAGCGGTCGGCGAGCGCCGTGAGGTCGAAGCTCTCCATCAGCGCGTCCACCATGCGGCGGCGCTTTTCCTTGTCCGGCTCGCGCCGGGTGCCGCAGCGGATGTTCTGGAGCACGGTCATGTTGGGGAAGAGCGCATAGTTCTGGAACATGAGCCCCGTGCGCCGACGCTGCGGCGTTAAGTCAATGCGCTTTTCGCTGTCGAAGAGCGTTACGCCGTCCACTTCTATTCTGCCCCGGTCCGGGCGCTCGATCCCCGCGATGCAGCGGAGCGTCATGCTCTTGCCGCAGCCGGAGGCGCCGAGCAGCGCGAGCACCTCGTTCCCGGCGTCCAGCTTCACCTTCAGATGAAAATCGCCGATGCGCTTTTCAATGTCGACGGAGACCGCCATCAGTCGTCGCCCCCTTCCCGGACGCGGACCTGCCGCGTCTTTTTCTCCAGCAGGTTCACCGCGAGCAGCACGACCGCGGAGATCGCGAGGTTCACGGCGACCCATTTGATGGCGAGCGCGTCGTTGTTCGTCTGCCAGAGCTGATAGACCGTCGTGGAGATCGTGGCGGTCTTGCCGGGGGTGTAGCCCGCGATCATGCTCGTCGCGCCGTATTCGCCGAGGGCGCGGGCGAAGGAGAGCACCGTTCCGGCGAGCACACCCTGCCGGCAGCTCGGCATGCGCACGCGCCAGAAAATATAGGTGTTGGAAAGTCCGAGCGTTTTGCCCGAATACGCCAGCGTTTCGTCAAAGGACTCGAACGCGCCGCGCACCGTGCGGTACATGAGCGGGAAGATGACGACCACCGTCGCAAAAATGGCGGACCACCACGTCATCACCATCTTGACGCCGAAGGTGGAGAGCACCCACGCGCCGATGACGCGCTTCGGTCCCAGCACGCGCAGCAGCAGATAGCCGACGACCGTCGGCGGCAGCACGAGCGGCAGCGTCAGGATCACGTCGAGAACTCCTTTGACCAGACGCGGGAGCTTTGCAATGTAATAAGCGGCAAAAATGCCGACGAAAAAGATCACGACCGTGGAGATCGCTGCAATGCGCAGCGAGTTCCACAAGGGATACCAATCCATAAAAGCACCTCCGGAAAATGGGGGATAGGGCAGGGCGTTTCGCCCTGCCCTATGTCGGTTCAGATCAGGTTTTTTCTCAGAACGCGGGGGAGAAGCCGACGGACTCGAACACGGCGACGGCTTCCTCGGTCTGGAGATAGTCGAGGAACGCCTGCGCCGCGGCCTCGTGCTCGCCCTTCATGACGGCGGCGGGATAGATGACCTGACCGCACATCTCGGCGGTGGCGCTGTCCACGACGGTCAGACCGGCGGAGAAGGCGTCCGTGGCGTAGATGATGCCGCAGTCGGCGCTCGCCTCGGCGACCTGGGAGGTGACTTCCTTGACGTTGTTGCCATAGGTCAGAACGCCGCTGGCGGCGAGGGCTTCCTCGTCGAGCTCATAATAAGCGAAGATCTTCTGGGTGTACTGGCCGACGGGAACGTCGCTGTTGCCCATCGCGAGCAGGATGTCGCCAGCCTTCAGCAGCTCGGCGAGCTGGTCAAAGCTCTCGACGCCCTTGGGGTTGCCTTCGGGAACGGTCAGCGTGACCTTGTTCTCCAGCAGGTTGATGCGGCTTTCGGTGACGATGAGGTCGAGACCGTCCGGGTTCTTGTCGGCGTCATCGGCGAGAGAGCCGTCCATGGCGTTCATCTGCTTGGGCGCGGCGGAGATGAACATGTCGCAGTCGGCGCCTTCCTTGACCTGGGTCAGGAGCTTGCCGGAGGAATCGAAGTTGTAGGAGATGGTGACGTTCGGGGCGACCGCCTTGTAGAGCTCGGCGATCTCGGTCATGGTCTCCTTCATGCTCGCCGCGGCGAACACGATGAGCTCAACGGGCTCGGCTTCCGGCTCCTCGGTCTCCTCGACGGGAGTCTCGGTGGGTTCCACGGGGGTCTGGGTCGGCTCGGCGGTGACGTCGGAGCCGGTCGCGGGGTTCTCGGTCTTGCCGCAGCCGGCGAAGAAGCACAGGCAGAGGCAGAGCGCGAGGCAGAGGGCGATCAGTTTTTTCATTTTGTTTTTCCTCCTGAAAAATAAAAATCCGTCTTCTTCAAGACGGATAACACACTGACCGCAGGGCAGCCCAAAGCCCCAAAGCGAGCGACGAGACCCGTCTCCTTTTCAATAAGGGAGGCCGCCCCGTTTCCGGGATCGACCCTGACGCCGGCTCTGTTCACCGGCATGGCACCCGAAACCGTAGCTTTCGCGTTAGGCGCCGGGGCTCGAAGACGTGTCCATTATAGGGGGAACGGCGGAATATGTCAAGAGAAAAAGATTTTTCCCGGATGTGCTTGCTTTTGACTGTTTTGCCCCACAAAAAATTTTTTTGAAAAAAGGGCTTGACAGAAGAAAGGATCCGTGGTATGCTTTCATCAATCGAATAAGGTTTTTCCGAAGCCCCGCGCCCTAAAGCCTTCCCGCCAAGGACGCTCGTGCCGAAGCCGGTCCCCGGCTTCCATACCGCAAAAGCCAGAAATGGTGCGGTACTCCGTATTTGAGAAAGGAAAACAGCCCGCGGTCCCCTCGAAAAAGGGGTCCGACCGCGAATAACAGAGTTTTTTCTCTATGGCTTGCTTTGTCTTCTTCTCAAAGCAAGCCTTTTTTGTTCCTTCTTCTTCCATGCCGCCGGCTGCACGTCCCCCCGTGCAGCCGGTGTGCATTTTTAAAAGATTCGGCAGATTCGGCGCGAAGCGCACAAATTGAAAGGCTCCCCTGTGCAAGGGGAGCTGTCAGCCGAAGGCTGACTGAGGGGTTGTTACCAAGTCTGCGCAAACGCCAAGCTCGGATGTTTCGGTAGCTTACAACCCCTCAGTCGCGCTTCGCGCGCCAGCTCCCCTTGCACAGGGGAGCCTTTA
>CAVCTM010000095.1:0-8301 GCA_963605115.1 Pseudobutyrivibrio sp.
ACAACCCCTCAGTCGCGGCTGCGCCGCGCCAGCTCCCCTTGCACAGGGGAGCCTTTAAAGCCTCGACTTACTCCGCCAGATAATACCCCACGCCGCGCTTCGTCATGACGTATTCCGGCTCGGCGGGGTTTTCCTCCAGCTTTTCGCGCAGGCGGCGGACGGCGACGTCCACGGCGCGGAGGTCGCCGTAATAATCGTACTGCCAGACCTGACTCATCAGCTCCTGCCGCGAGACGACCTTGCCCGGCGTCTTTGCGAGGAAGCAGAGCAGCTCATACTCCCGCTGCGTGAGGTCGAGCACCGCGCCGTTTTTGCTGACGCTGCGGCGGTCGGTGTCGATCGCGAGGGCGCGGATGCGCAGGGTGTTCCCCGCGGCGGGCGCCTCCGTCGGTGCGGCGGCGGTGCGGCGCATATTCGTCTTGACGCGCGCGAGCAGCTCGCGCATGGAAAAGGGCTTCGTGATATAGTCGTCCGCGCCGGTCTCCAGCCCGAACACCTTGTCCGTCTCCTCCTCGCGCGCCGTCAGCATGATGATGGGAACGTTGTCGCCCTCGCTGCGCAGCGTGCGGCAGACCTCAAAGCCGTCCATGCCGGGGAGCATGATGTCCAGCAGGATGAGGTCCGGCTTGCCCTCCCGCACCGTGCGCAGCCCCTCCGGACCGTCGTAAGCGCGCAGCGTGGCGTAGCCTTCCTTCTTTAAATTGAAATCCAGAATGTCGACAATGGCTTTTTCATCGTCCACGATAAGGACCGTTCTTGTCATTTTGCCTTTTCCTCTCCCTCCAGAAGCCGCTTCGCCTTCAGCACGGCGGCGACGGTCTTGGCGTCGCGCAGCGAGCCGTCCATCGCCATTTCCACAAGCTCGTCGAGCGTATGGCGCTCCACGTTCAGAAATTCGCCCTCGTCCAGATGCTGCGCCCCCGCGTGGAGCGAGCGGGCGAGGTAGAGCCAGATCGTCTCCCGGCAGTAGCCCGGCGAGGGCCAGAGCGCACCGAGGGAGAGATACTCGTCCGCGGTGAAGCCCGTCTCCTCGCCGAGCTCGCGCTTTGCGCATGCAAGGGGGTCCTCGCCGTCCTCCAGCTTGCCCGCGGGCAGCTCCAGCAGCATTTCGCCGTAAGCATAGCGGAACTGGCGCACGCACCAGACCGTCCCGTCCGCATCGAGCGGCAGGACCGTCACCCCGCCGGGGTGCTCCACGATCTCGCGCAGGCTCTCGCGTCCGTCCGGCAGCGCAACGGTGTCGCGGTGGACGGTGATGATCCTGCCGCTGTAAATGTCCTCGCGGCGCAGGGTGGTCTCGGTGCAGTCCATGGGAATGATCTCCTCTTTTCGCAATAATAAAATAGTATATCACAAGCTTTGGCGTTTTTCCATATCTTTTCTCTGGATTTTCGCCCCCGCGCGGGCTTATGATGGGGAAAAAGAGAGAGGAAGCGTCCGAAAATATGCACTTTGTCGCCATCACCCTGCCGCCCCGCGCGGAGCTCAGCGCCTCTGCCGCGGCGCTGCTCGCGTCTTACGCCCGCCGCCGCTGCGGGAGAGCGCCGTGGCGCGCCGTCGCCGCGGAGGAGCACCCCGGTCCCGCCGGAACGCTGCTGCTATTGCGCCCCGCGCCGGTCTACTCGGTCCGCATCGCGGACTGGGCGGAGCCTTTTTTGCGGAAATATTTCTAATTTGTTCATTTTTTACTTGCCATTTTGTGGTAAACTATCTTATAATGAGCGGTGCGCAGGTCCGCACCGGACCGATCCATGACCGCAAAGGAGGTGCAAGGGAGACCATGCCGAAGGCACAGGGCGTCAAGCAGGCGGCGAGCAACCGCAAGGCGTTTCACGACTATTTCATACTGGAGCGCTACGAGGCGGGCATCGAGCTGAGCGGTACGGAGGTCAAATCCATCCGCGCCGGGACGCTGAACCTCAAGGACTCCTACTGCACCATCAAAAACGGTGAGATCTTCGTCCGCGGGATGCACATCAGCCCCTACGAAAAGGGCAACATCTTCAACCGCGACCCGGACCGCGTCCGCCGGCTGCTCATGCACCGGAAGGAGATCCTGAAGCTGAACCAGCGCGTTATGCTCGAAGGCGTCGCCCTCGTCCCGCTCTCCGTTTACTTCAAGGACAGCCGCGTCAAGGTGGAGGTCGGGCTCTGCAAGGGCAAGAAGCTCTACGATAAGCGCGACACGGACGCCAAGCGTCAGGCGCAGCGCGATATGGACCGCTCTATGAAAAACTATTGATCCCAACCATACCAAGGAGGAAACCATCTATGAATCCCGTAGTTACCATCGAAATGGAAAACGGCGGCGTCATCAAGGCGGAGCTCTATCCGGAGATCGCGCCGAACACCGTCAACAACTTCATCTCCCTCGTCAAGAAGGGCTTTTATGACGGCGTTATCTTCCACCGCGTCATCCCCGGCTTTATGATTCAGGGCGGCGACCCGAACGGCGTCGGCACCGGCGGTCCGGGCTATACCATCAAGGGCGAGTTCACCCGCAACGGCTTCAAAAACGACCTGAAGCACGACCGCGGCGTGCTCTCCATGGCGCGCACCATGGCGCCGAACAGCGCCGGAAGCCAGTTTTTCATCATGCACGATAAGGCGCCGCACCTCGACGGTCAGTACGCCGCCTTCGGCAAGGTCACGGAGGGGCTCGACGTCGTGGACGCCATCGCCGCCGTTGCCTGTGACTATAACGACAAGCCGACTCAGCCCCAGCGCATGAAGTGCGTCACCGTAGAGACCTTCGGCGAGGATTACCCTGAGCCGCAGACGCTCTGAGTTTGTTTTATAAAAGCACAGTCAACCATCCCAAAAACCGGGAAGCCGGTCATCATCGGAGCGGAGCGCCGATGATGACAACTCCCAATCTTACTCGTCTCCAACTCGAAACACAGCCCAGCGAAGCGGGTGTGTTTCGAATAAGGAGAAAGGCGGGAAAATCATGGCATTTTGGCGCTCGCGCCGAAATGACACATTTTCCCACAATCCCTCGTTTCCAACTCGAAACACAGCCCAGCGAAGCGGGTGTGTTTCGAATAAGGAGAAAGGCGGGAAAATCATGGCATTTTGGCGCTCGCGCCGAAATGACACATTTTCCCACAATCCCTCGTTTCCAACTCGAAACACAGCCCAGCGAAGCGGGTGTGTTTCGAATAAGGAGAAAGGCGGGAAAATCATGGCATTTTGGCGCTCGCGCCGAAATGACACATTTTCCCACCTTTCGACGTGGGGATGTACCGGTTTCGACGGGGGTGCGGAGGCTGGAATAGCGGGTGGATGCGCCTGCCATCCTTAAAACGGGCAGCTTATAAATTAAAGAACAACGATAACACTGTTCTTGCCGCTGCTTGATTAGCGGCCGTCTCGTCCGGGAGTTCCGCGGCCCGGAACGAGGCGTCGATGAGCGGAGAACGTGCGTGCGCTAAGCTTTGCGCGCACCATGCATCATGAAGCTACCAAACCGTCCAGCGTGACAGCTCGCGGCTCGGCAAGGGAATGTAAATAACTGTCTGCACCCGGAGAAGTTCCTCCCAAAACGCTCTCGGACGGGGGTTCAACTCCCCCCATCTCCACCACGCAAAAGGCTCTTTTGTCCTCTGGACAAAAGAGCCTTTTGCGAGTTAAGTGTGCCTCGCGGCACGTGAAGCAGCGCTTCGCGCGGTGAAGTTGCTGCGCAGTGAAGTGCCTGCGGGCGTGGGTGGCACACTTTACTTCACCTCGCGCAAAGCGCGAAGCTTCACGGCGGCGCCAGCCGCTCACTTCACTTGGGCGCAGCCCAAACTTCACTAAAGCTATGCGCCCTCTACTCCTTCTCCGCGAAAAACACCTTTCCGCTTTCGAACAGGATGAAGGCGTAGACCTGGCGCCAGTGGGCGCAGCCTCGCCTCCGGAGCTCGCGGAGGAGCCACTTTTCGTCCTTGCCGCAGCCGGCGAGGTTGCGGCGGAGCAGGGTGCCGTCGGAGATGAGGACGGTGGCGTAGCCGTCGTCTTCCGGGGAACATTTGAGGTCTCCGGCGGTCGCGGGGCGGTGCTCCGGACAGAGGATGACGTTTAAGTCCCCGTCTGTCTCCAGCACGGCGTACTGGACGGTGGAGATGTCGTTCACATCGTGTCCGCGCAGCTCCTCGGCGAGCTCGTCCACGCTGTAGCGGCATTTTTTCATCGCCCGCTGCTGGATGACGCCGCCGACGACGAGAAAGCAGGGACGCCCGCAGAGCCAGCGCCGCATGGTCACGCTTTTGAGCGTCAGCAGCGAGAGCAGATATTCGCAGAGAAACAGAATGAGGCAGGGCACGAGCCCGCTCGCGAGCGGCAGCTCCGGGTTTTGCAGCGGCACGCTCGCCACGTCCGCGATCAGGATGGACACCACGAGCTCACTGAGCTCCAGCTCGCCCATCTGCCGCTTGCCCAGCAGCCGCATGAACACGAGCAGCGACAGAAATATGACGACGGTCCGGAAAATGATATCAAGTAAGTCAAGCATAGCCATAGTATGCCCGCAAAGCCATAAAATAACACGGCCGGCGTTTTAAAGGCCTCCCTGTGTAAGGGAGGCTGTCAGCGCGTAGCGCTGACTGGAGGGTTGTAAGCTTCCGGAATAGCCGAGCTTGGCGTTTTTGGAAGCTTGGTAACAACCCCTCAGTCGCGCTTCGCGCGCCAGCTCTGCTGTGCACGCCCCCAGTGTGCGCACTGGGGGTGCCCTTGCACTTCGGGAGCCTTTAAAATCGCAGCTCGCAGGCTTTTGACAAGCTGAGAGACCGCCAGAGGCGGTCTCTCGTTTGACGTTTATACGAAATCGCGGTAATTTTCCTCCTGCGGGAGCGAATCCGGGGGAGAGAACTCGTCGACGGGGAAGCAGACGCGGGAGAAGAGGGTGCAGGGATCGTCGTCGCTGCTGCCGACGCACTCCTTGCTGGGGAAGAAGCTGCACGCATTCGTCAGCGAGAGCTGGGCGTCGCGTTCGAGGCGGATGACGGAGAACTGGCCGAGCGTGACATAGAGCCGCTTGCCTGCGCCGGAGAGACTGACGTCCTCGCCGATCGCCTCCAGAATGGCGGTGGGGATGGTGCGCAGCTCCGTGTCCGGGCAGCCGTTCGGGTCGCAGATGCGCAGGTTGAGCGCGATGGGATCGACCGCCTCGACGACCGCCGTCGGCGTGCCGCCCGCCGTGGCGATGGCGTCGAAGCCGTCCGCGGAGGAGAAGGTCTTGACGCGCCCCTCGCTGCCGTAGAGGATGACGCGCTTGTCGAATACGGCGAGGCCCGTGATGGGAACGCCGCCGGGGAAGGTCTCGCCCGTGATGCGGTAGAAGTAAGTGACGTCCACGGTGTAGTACCCGCGGTTGAAGCTGATCTCATCCACGCTGACGTCCGCGTAAATGAGCGTTGCGGAGTCGGGCCGGACGCTGAACGCCGAGTCGATGACCGCCTGAGAGCTCACCGTCGGGTAAACGCGCAGGTCCTCCACGCAGTCTTTATCCTTGCAGCCGTCGTAGATCTTTCTGGTATGTATATTGACGCACGACGCCGCGGCGGAGCTCTGGCTCGCCACCGGACCGGGCAAAACTCTGTCTGCCATAGTTGATCAAACCTCCTGTTTGGTGATTTCAGTACAGTGTATGCGGGAAAAAACCATGTGTGAGCGCAAAAATGTCTTGTACTGCGGGGGAAAAGTATAGTATAATAAAGGGATAGAAAGCAAACGGTGAAAGGGCGGAGAAAACTATGGACGAGCGCTTTGGCTTTATCCACGAAAAGCTGGACATCAAGCTGCTGATCTTATTCGTGCTGCGGCGGCTGCCCGCGCCGATCGACGCGGAGTCGCTTGCCGACCTCGTGCTGATCGACGGCGGCATCGGCTACTTTGACTATAAGGAGTGCCTCGCCGAGCTTGTGAACACCGCCCAGATCGCCGAGACCGAGGACGGCTACGCCGTCACCGAAAAGGGCAGCGAAAACTGCGCGGTGCTGGAAAACAGCCTGCCTTACTCCGTCCGCACGAAGGCGGAGCGCCGCCTCGCCCCGGTCGCGGACGAGTTGCGCCGCAGTGAGCTCGTCACCGCGCGGCACGAGCTAAGCGAGCAGGGCGTCACCGTTCAGCTCGCGATGAGCGACGGCGTCGGCACCGTGTTCGACTTGAAGCTCCTCGCGCTCGACGAGGAGCAGGCAAAGCGCATCGAGAAAAACTTCAAGCGCCGCGCGGAGGAGTTTTATAACCGCTTCATGACGGCGCTGACCGAACAAAGGAGAGAAGAAAAGAAACCATGACGACCTGTATCCCCGCGGGCTACCGCAGCCTGCTCAGCGTTTACGACACCCAGATGGCGATCGGTCTGCTCCACCGGCTTTTTGAGGACAACCTCTCCGCCGCGCTGAACATCTACCGCGTGTCCGCCCCGCTCTTCGTGGAGGAGAGCAGCGGCTTGAACGACAACTTAAACGGCGTCGAGCGCCCTGTCAGCTTCGACATTCTGCGAACCGGCACGGAGGCGCAGGTGGTCCAGTCCCTCGCCAAGTGGAAGCGCGTCGCCCTCGCGCGCTACGGTTTTTATCCCGGCAAGGGTATTTACACCGACATGAACGCCATCCGGCGCGACGAGGACGAGCTCGATAACCTCCACTCCGTCTATGTCGACCAGTGGGACTGGGAAAAGGTCATCACGGAGCGGGACCGCAATGTCGACTATCTCAAGACGACGGTCATCGACATTGTTCGCGCCGTGTGCGACACGCAGCAGACGCTTCAGGCGATCTATCCGAAGCTGCTTCAGGTCCCGAAGGTGAATCCCACGGTCAGATTCGTGACGAGTCAGGAGCTGGAGGACGCTTACCCCGACAAGACCCCGCGCGAGCGCGAGGACATCGTGACGCGCGAGCACGGCACCGTATTTCTCATGAACATCGGCGGGCGTCTGCGCTCCGGCGAAAAGCACGACGGGCGCGCCCCGGACTATGACGACTGGGCGCTCAACGGCGATATCCTGCTCTGGAACGACCTGCTGGGCAGGGCGTTCGAGATCAGCTCCATGGGCATCCGCGTCGACCCGGAGTCGCTGGACCGCCAGCTCACGGAGTCCGGCTGCGACGACCGGCGGGAGCTGCTTTACCACAGGATGCTCTTAAACGGAGAGCTCCCGCTCACCATCGGCGGCGGCATCGGTCAGAGCCGGCTCTCCATGATATTGCTCGGCAAATGTCACATCGGCGAGGTACAGGCGTCCGTCTGGGACGAGGAGACCCAGCGCATCTGCGCGGAGCACGGCGTAATGCTGCTGTAAAGCGCATACATATAAGGAAAATCGGAGGTGCATTGATTATGTCAAGAGTTGAGATCAAAGCGGAAGCGCGTGCCATGCTCGGCAGCGGCATTTTTGCCGACGGCTGGCTGATGGCGCTGCTCGTCTGCCTCATCGCGCAGGTGATCTGCGCCGCGGCGGGGACCATTGTTCCCGGTATCGGCGGCGTGCTCGTGATGGGTCCCATTTACTGCGGGCTCTCCGCCGTGTTCCTGACCCGGCGGCGCACCGGACGCTCCATCAAGGTGGGCGACATGTTCGGCGGCTTCAACGATTTCGGTCAGACCTTCCTGCTTGGTCTGCTCGTCTCGCTGTTCACCGCGCTCTGGTCACTGCTGTTCGTCGTGCCCGGCATCGTGAAGTTCTATTCCTATTCGCAGGCTTATAACATCAAGGCGGGCCACCCGGAGTATGACTGGCGCGCCTGCATCAACGCATCCAAGGAGATGATGCAGGGCCACAAGGCGGAGCTTTTCGTGCTGGACCTCAGCTTCCTCGGCTGGTATATCCTCGGCGCGCTCTGCCTCGGCTTCGGAACGCTGTGGGTCTATCCTTACCACTTCGCCGCGCGCACGGTGTTTTATGATAAGCTCAAGGGAGAGACCGATCTCGGCGGGACCGGATCGGACTGGTATCAGAAAATGTAACGAAAAAACGCAGCCCGTATGGGCTGCGTTTTTTGCTGCGCGGGGGTTGCAATATTGAATGCGCCTGCGGGCGCAAATTAAAATTGTTTCGCGCCCGCGGGACGCGACCTTCTTTCCCCCTGCGGGGAAAGAAGGCAAAGGCACAGTTAAGGAGGGACCCTTTCGATCGGGTCCCTCCTTAACAATCCTCCTCCGCAACGACCAAGGGGATCTTACGATCCCCTTGGAACCCCTCCCGCATCTTAGGTCCAGCGTTTTAACTGTTGGAGCACCACCGGAAGCTTCAGCTGCATCGTGGCACCCCTCAGTCAGCGCGGAGCGCTGACAGCTCCCCTTTCAGGGGAGCCAAGA
>CAVCTM010000096.1:0-8072 GCA_963605115.1 Pseudobutyrivibrio sp.
TCCTTAACTGTGCCTTTGCCTTCTTTCCCCACAGGGGGAAAGAAGGTCGCGTCCCGCGGACGCGAAACAAATTCAAATCCTCGCGCCCGCGGGCGCGAATCCTATTCTAACCCCGCGCCCTTGCGGGCGCGAAAACCCTAAACCTTCGCCAGCGCAAAAAATCACCCGAAATACTTCTTCACAAACCCGATATCCTCCACCCGGAACTCCCTCCCGCGGAGATAATTGAGGATCCCGGCGTCGGTGGGGAAGTCGAAGCGGAGGTAATAGGAATAGAGCGCCTGCCCGCTCGTTTCGTCGAAATCGCGGTTTCTGCGCTCGCTGCCGTATTTTCCGTCGCCGAGCAGGGGCCAGCCCGCGGCTGCCATCTGCGCGCGGATCTGGTGGGTGCGGCCCGTGTGGAGCGTACACTCCACGAGCGAGAGCCCGCCGGCGCTGCGCAGCAGCTTATAGTCCGTGACGGCGGTCTTCGCCCCCGGCTCCGGCTTGGCGCGGACATAGACCTGATTGCGCTTCGCGTCCTTGAAGATATAGCCGGAAAGCCTGCCCTCCGGCGGCTTCGGACGCCCGTGGACGACGCAGAGATAGCGCTTTTCGATCTCGCGGTCCCGGATCTTCTCGTTCAGGATGCGCAGCGCCTCGGCATTTTTCGCCGCGATGACGATGCCGCCCGTGTTGCGGTCGATGCGGTTGCAGAGCGCGGGCGCAAAGGCGTTTTCCTCCCGCGGACGCCACTCGCCCTTCTGATAGGTGTAAGCCTGAATGTTCGCGATGAGCGTGTTGTAGTCCCATTTCCCCGCACTGTGGCAGAGAACGCCGGGTTTTTTGTCCGCAAGGAGGATGTTCTCGTCCTCATACACGATGTCCAGCCGCGGGGTGGAGACCTTGAGATAGGAGTTTTCCTCCCGCGGGGGCTCGAAAAATTCGTCGTTGATGTAAAGCTGCACCGTGTCGCCGAGGGCGACGCGGCAGTCGCGCTTCGCGCCCTTGCCGTTTAACTTGATGCGCTTTAAGCGGATATATTTTTGCAGCAGCGATTCCGGCAGCAGCGGCACCGCTTTGCCGACAAAGCGGTCGAGGCGCTGACCGGCGTCGTTTTGCCGGATGGTCAGTTCTTTCATGGTAAGCTCGCTCCAGGCTCCGCCGCGTTTTCCGCGGCGCTTTTTTTCTGTATTATCCGGTTTTTTCGCGGAAAAGTCAACAGATTTTTATTGACATTCCGGGGCGGATAACTTATAATACTTAGGCAACTGTGTTAGAGGTTGTTTTTCGTCGTGCAGAAAACGCGAGGGTGTTATCTATGTGGCTTGACCTCAGCAAGATCATCGAGATCCCCGGCGCCTCCGTTCCGTTCGAGACGGAGTTGGACGCGGAGCGGCTTGCAGCCGGCTCCATCCTCGGCTTTGCCGGAGCACCGACCGCCGAGGGGACCGTGACGAACACCGCCGGCGCCCTGACCCTGACCGGAACGCTCCGTGCCGTGATGCACTGCCGGTGCGACCGCTGCGGCAGGGAGTTTGACCGCGAGAAGATCCTGAAGCTCAGCATCCCCCTCGCCGCGGACATGGAGACCGACGACCCGGAGAGCGACGTGATCGCCCTCGAAGGCGACGGGATCGACGTTTCCGACCTGCTGGAGACCAGCTTCATCTTAAACGAGGAGACAAAGCTGCTCTGCAAGCCGGACTGCAAGGGTCTCTGCCCGCAATGCGGCAAGGACTTGAACGAGGGACCGTGCGGCTGCACGAAGGAACCTGATCCAAGATTGGCTGTATTAGGACAGCTTTTGGATAAATAAAAAACAGTGCTGTTCTAATCAGCCCGGAAATGAGGAGGTGTCAACATGGCAGTACCCAAGAGAAAAGTATCCAAGGCAAGGCGCGACAAGAGACGTTCCAACGTCTGGAAGCTCGAGACCCCCAGCATCGTTGCCTGCCCCAACTGCGGCGCTTATCATCTGCCCCACCGAGTCTGCAAGGCTTGCGGCATGTACAACGGCCGCCAGGTCCTGAAGCTCGAAGCGAGCGCGAAGTAAAGAACACAAAGAAGCGGGTCTGCCCAGTGCAGTCCCGCTTTTTTGAAATCGGGGGAGGGAAGCCCGGCTTTGAAAAACATCATCAGGAGCATCGACGCGGGCAGCCCGCTCCGGGACCGCGTGAAGCCCGGCGACGAGCTCTTCGCTATCAACGGCAAGCGCATCATCGATGTGCTCGACTATAAATTCTACGAATATGACCGCGACCTTCTGCTCCAGCTCCGCACCGCGGAGGGCAAAAACAAGCTCGTCCGCGTCCGCAAGACGGAGGGACGCGACCTCGGTCTCGATTTCGAGACCTATCTGATGGACCGCCCGCGCCGCTGCGCGAACAACTGCGTCTTCTGCTTCATCGACCAGAACCCGCCCGGCATGCGCGAGAGCATCTATTTCAAGGACGACGACGCGCGCCTCAGCTTTCTGATGGGCTGCTACATCACGCTGACGAACCTCAGCCCGCGCGAGATCCAGCGTATCATCGATCTGCACATTTCGCCCGTGAACATCTCCGTCCACGCAACGGACCCGGAGCTGCGGAAACGCCTGCTCCGCTGCCCGCGCGCGGGGGAGTGCATGGACTTAATGCGCCGCTTTGCCGATGCGCATATCACGATGAACTGCCAGATCGTCGCCTGCCCCGGATGGAACGACGGCGCGGCGCTGCGCCGCTCGCTGGAGGACCTCGCCTCGCTTTACCCCGCGGTGAACAGCATCTCCGTCGTGCCCGTCGGACTCACGAAGCACCGCGAGGGACTCGACGAGCTCACGCCCTACACGCCGGAGACGGCGGGGGAGACCATCGACCTCGTTGAGCGCTTCGGCGCGGAGTGCTATGAAAAATTCGGCACGCGCCTCGCCTTCTGCTCGGACGAGTTTTACCTCCGCGCCGGGCGCGAGCTGCCGCCGGACGCGTTTTACGAGGAGCACACCCAGCTGGAAAACGGCGTCGGGATGCTGCGGCTGCTGGAGACGGAGTTCCGCGCCGCGCTGGAGACGGCGGACGCGCCGGATGGCGTGCCCTTCGCCATCGCGACCGGCACCGCCGCCGCGCCGTGGCTTCAGATGCTGCTGGACCTCGCCCGCGCGCGCTTCCCGCAGCTCGACGGCAGGGTCTACGCCATCCGCAACGATTTTTACGGTGAGAGCGTGACCGTCTCCGGCCTCGTGACGGGCGGGGACCTCATCGCCCAGCTGCGCGGGCGCGGCATCGGCAGCCGTCTGCTCATCTCCGCGGACATGCTCCGGCGCGAAGAGCAGGACTTCCTCGACGGCGTAACGCTCGCGGAGGCGGTCGCGGCGCTCGGTGTGCCGATTTACCCCGTGGAGGGGGACGGCGGCGCGGTCTGCCGCGCGATGTGCGGCATTCTGACCGACCCGCCGATCCCAAATCCGGGCGCGGAGGTCACGGAGTATTATAAATATAACCAAAGTCAGAGAAAGGGAGGTTAAGACACGCTATGGCAAGACCTCTTGTAGCCATTGTGGGGCGCCCGAACGTGGGCAAATCCCTGCTGTTCAACCGCCTCGCCGGAAAGCGCCTCTCCATCGTGGAGGATACCCCCGGCGTCACCCGCGACCGGCTCTACGCCGAGACGGAGTGGGCGGGCAGAAAATTCAACATCGTGGACACCGGCGGCATCGAGCCGACGGCGGACAACGAGATCCTGCTCTTCATGCGCGAGCAGGCGAACATCGCCATCAACGCCGCGGACGTCATCGTCCTCGTGACGGAGATCGGCACCGGCGTCACCGCCGCGGACAAGGAGGTCGCAGGCATGCTCCTGCGCTCCCATAAGCCCGTGGTGCTCGTCGTGAACAAGATGGATAACCCGGCGAAGATCGACCCGACGCTCTATGAGTTCTATTCCCTCGGTCTCGGCGACCCCATCCCGCTCTCCGCCGTCCACGGTCACGGCACGGGCGATATGCTCGACGAGTGCGTCAGGTATTTCCCGCCGGAATCCGGGGACGAGGAGGACGACGACCGCGTCCGCGTCGCCATCATCGGCAAGCCGAACGTCGGCAAAAGCTCACTCACGAACCTCATCGCGGGCGAAAAGCGCGTCATCGTCAGCGACGTCGCCGGAACGACGCGCGACGCCGTCGATATGGACGTGGAAAACGAGTTCGGAAAGTTCACCTTCATCGACACGGCGGGCATCCGCCGCAAGAGCCGCGTGGACGACCGTATCGAAAAATTCTCCGTCATGCGCGCCCAGCTCGCCATCGAGCGGGCGGACGTCTGCCTCATCATGATCGACGCGCGCGAGGGCGTCACCGATCAGGACACCAAGATCGCCGGTCTTGCGCACGAGGCGGGCAAGGCGAGCATCATCATCGTCAACAAGTGGGACCTCGTCGAAAAGGAGACGGGCACCCTCGAAAAAATGCGCAAGGAGGTCCTGCGCGACCTCAGCTTTATGTCCTACGCGCCGGTGCTGTTCATCTCCGCCGTCACGGGGCAGCGCGTCCAGCGCATTTTTGAGCTCATCAACTACGTGAACGACCAGTCCGCCATGCGCATCACGACCGGCATGCTCAACAACGTCCTCGCCGACGCGCAGGCGCGCGTGCAGCCGCCCTCCGACAAGGGCCGCCGCCTGAAGATCTACTACATGACCCAGACCGGCATCAAGCCGCCCAACTTCGTCGTGTTCTGCAACAGCCGCGAGCTGTTCCACTTCTCTTACCAGCGCTATCTGGAAAACCAGCTCCGCGCCACCTTCGGGCTGGAGGGCACGCCCATCCGTATGGTCATCCGCCAGAAGGGGGACAAGGAGGAATGACGGTCGTTCTGCTGCTTCTGATCGCGGTGCTGTCTTACGCGCTTGGCAGCGTGAGCGCGCTCGCCGTCGTCTCCCGGCTCGTTTTCCGCCGTCCCCTGCGCACGCGCGAGGGAACGGCGCTCCACCGCGCGTTCGAGAGTTACGGCTTCTCCGGCGCGGCTGCCGCGGCGCTCGTGGACATCGCGAAGACCGCCGTCGCCGTGCTGCTCGGCGGGCTCATCTTCAGCGCCCATGACCGCGTTGCGGGCGGGCTTTTCGCGGGCTTCTGCGTCGTTCTGGGCCACAGCTTTCCCGTGCTGAACGCGTTTCGGGGCGAGAAGGCGACGCTCTGTCTGCTCACGACGCTGTTTCTGGTGGAGTGGAAGGTCGGGCTCTGCTGCCTCGCCGCCGCGCTCATCGTGCTGGTGTTCAGCCGCTACGTTTCGCTCGCGGCGATCGCTGCCGCGGTGCTGAGCCCGGTGTTTATGTGGACCTTCGGCGAGCAGACGCTCTACGGGCTCCTCGCGCTCTTCAGCGCTCTCGCCGTGCTGCTGCGCTCCATCCCGGATATCCTCCGCCTCGTCCGCGGCACCGAGCCGCGCTTAGACCCCGCCTCCTCCCGCTTCCGCCGCCCCGACGGAGACGAGGACGATGAGGACTTCTGACAAAAATCAGGAAAATGAAAAAATAAGGCTTGACAAGGAGCGTTTTCTTTGCTAAAATGCTCCTTGCAGTCTGAAAGACGGCAGCGATCAAATGGGGGTATAGCTCAGCTGGGAGAGCGCTTGAATGGCATTCAAGAGGTCAGCGGTTCGATCCCGCTTATCTCCACCAAATGTGCGCTGAGGCACAAGAAAAAACCTTGAAATCATCTGATTTCAAGGTTTTTTCTTTTCCAAAAGTAGAAAATCCGGTGGATTTGCAAAAGGCACCTGTGCGCTTGATTTTTGATGGAAATTTTGAAAATCAAGAGGTCAGGTATGATGAAGAAAATCAGGATGAATCAAACCGCCACATTGGACGAAACCTTTGCGGATTTCCTCCTTTCCCGCAGGGCAAAGGGGCTTGCGGAAAAGACGCTGGAAAGCTATTCCTCCCAATGGAAAGCCGTTGCGCGGCACTTGGACACGGGGACGGACGTTGCCGCCCTCCAAAAGGCAGATTTGGACGCAATGATTGTTTCCATGCGGGACGCGGGGCTTTCGCCCAACAGTATCAACAGCTACACGCGCGTTCTGAAATCCTTTTTCTCTTGGTGCAATGAGCAGGGGCTGACCCGTCTGAATATCCCGCTCTACAAGGCCGAAGAAACCGTGAAGGAAACCTATTCGGACGCGGAGCTGACCGCGCTGCTGAAAAAGCCCGACATTCGCAAGACAACCTTTGCGGAATATCGGGACTGGGTGATTATCAATTTCCTTTTGAACTGCGGAAGCCGCGCCGCGACGGTCAGGGCGATACAAATTCGGGACGTGGATTTAGACGGCGGCGTTGTGTTCTACCGCCACACGAAGAACAGAAAGGCGCAGGTCATTCCCCTTTGCAGCCCCATGATTGCCATTCTGCGGGAGTATGGGCGTTACCGTGGCGGGGAGCCTACGGATTATCTCTTTTGCACGGAAACGGGAACGCAGCTCACAGAAAATGGCTTGAGGCAATCTATCGCAAGGTACAACACGCGGCGCGGGGTGCAAAAAACATCTATTCATCTTTTCCGCCACACATTCGCGCGGAAATATCTGATTGACTGCGGCGGGGACGCGTTCACGCTCCAAAAGCTCCTTGGACATTCCACCCTTGCCATGACGAAGCACTATTGCGCCATTTACGACGCAGATTTGACGAAGAACTACGACAACTTTTCACCGCTGGCGCAAATGAAAGCCAGCGGCGCGAAAATCAAAATGGCTGCTAAAGGCCGCTGACGGTTTTACACGGGGCGCGTGGGTGGCGGCGGTATTTATCTGTCAGACAACGAAAACGGAGCGGGAAGTGCATACCTCCCGCTCCTACTGCGTTTTATCAGAAAACAAATGGCCTATCTTTTATCGCTCCATAAGCAAAAGGTTTGACCCCCAATTCACTGCGGAGGAAATACGCTAATTCTTCCGCCGCAATGAGAATATCGTCATATTCCTCTTTCTTTTGGTCAGCTCTTATCTGCGTATAGATCGCGTTCAGGCTGTCCAGCATTTCCGAAGCTGTCATTAAAATTCAAACCTCCGTTCTGACGGCGCGGGAGAAACTTGTTTCTCCCCGCCGAAACTATTTATCTTATCTGTAATATTTATATTTATTTCTCTGTCCTCTGCCGTGCCGTTATTTACGGCTTGCGGCGCTGCAAAAGCGTCTGACGTAAAGTCATAGCCGCTGGCCGTATCGTCTTTCTCTGTATGCGTGGCGCGTTGTGGTGTTTCATAGAAATCATAGGTATTGCTGTCCCCGCGCTGGACAAGATACCCTCTGTCTATCAGCTTTGTGAATTGGGCGCGGTATGTAGACTGCGGCATTCCCACCGCCTGCCGTATGGCAGCGGGCGAGAGCGCAAGCATATAGCCGTTGGCATTGGACGCGAAGTATAAGTAAAGCATGAGCGCGTGTGCGCCGAGGTCACGCGCCGCAGCTTGCCAATGACTGTTCTTGATACCGAGAAAGTCAGACGCGGCGCGTTCTCTGTGTATGGCTATCAGCCGTTGATTTGGTACTGTGTTCGGCATTCTCCGTTTTCTCCTTCTCTATTGGAACGGCTGGGAGGGAATGCCCCTCCCGCCGATGATGTATTATCTTCCGAGGCTTTCGATTTTTTCATTCAAGCCGTCTATCGCGTCAAAAATCTCTGACGCGTCCACCGTGGCGGAAATGTGGGAAAGAACGTCCTGCACGATTTCCTCTTTCATTTCCTCCATTTCCCGGCGGCGGTTTGCTTCATCAATGTTGCAGCTATTCAGATACATCATTCTAAGCGTTGCCTGCATTTCCTTTTCCATGCCGCTGATGAAATGGTCAAACAGAATGTCCTTTTGGATATTCGCCATTTTTGCGTCTCCTTTCTCTACAAATCTATATTTGAAAGTATGGTTTTCTTAACTTTCTAAGTATATTATATCATATTTTTTATACTGTATCAAAGAAAGAACGCTGAATGAAAGCACGATGAAAAATGGGTGGCGGGATATATTTCGGGAAGTCGCGGCGCGTTTTCTCTTTTGGCGGTTCTGCGTGGGCAAGTTGGACACGAAAACGCGCTGTTTTTCACCGTTTCCGTTGTATTT
>CAVCTM010000097.1:0-7977 GCA_963605115.1 Pseudobutyrivibrio sp.
AACCCTCCAGTCAGCCTTCGGCTGACAGCCTCCCTTGCACAGGGAGGCCTTTAAATTTGATTCTTTTACTCCCAGAACTCCTTCCCTCCGCAGCGGCGCAGGAGGAGGGGTCTCAGCTCCATCATGCCGGTGTAGCTCGGCAGGATGAAGACGGGGCGCTCCGCGGCGGCGACCGTTTCCGCGACCGCGGCGAGGTCCGGCTGAAGATGCAGCTTGTCCTCCGCGACGCCCGCGGCGCGCAGGCGCGCCGTCATCCGCTCCGCGCAGGTGCCGCTCACGGTCACGGCTCCGAGCGTCGGCAGCGCGGCGAGCGTCTCAAATCCCGCGTCGTCGAGCCATGAGATGTCCGTTCCGTCCGAGACGCGGTTATTCGTCACAAACACGAGATCGAACGGCGCACTCTGGCGCGCGAGAAATCCGATCACCTGATTCGTTCCGGCGGCGTTTTTCACGAGCACCATGCGCGCGCCCGCGGCACCGAGGGCGAATTTTTCCATCCGCCCGAAGCCGCAGTCAAAGCTTCCGACCGCGCGCTCCGCGTCCTCCGCGGAGATGCCCATCGCGGTCGCGGCGGCGACGGCGCCGGCGGCGTTATAAATGTTGTAGACCGCCGGTTGGTTTACATAAACCTTGTCCGTTTTCCCGTCCACGCAGAGCTCCACAGTGCTGGAGTCAAGCCCCAGCTCGTCGATCTTTTCCACGCAGACAGCCGGTTCCTCGCGGTGGTGACCGCAGCCTGGGCAGCGGAAGCCGCCGAGGTGCGCGTAGTTTACATAATCATATTCCAATTCCGCGCCGCAGCACATGCAGCGCGTGACCTCGCCCGCCCCCGGCTCCGCGCCGGTCTCGCCCGCAGCGCGGCTGAGCCCGTAGCGCCGGACGGGATTTTTCGTCCCCGCGGCGAGCGCGGAGGACACCGCGTCGTCCGCGTTCAGACAGAGCAGCGTGTCCGGGCTCGCCTCCGCGCCGGCGCGGATGGCGGCGAGCGCGTTTTCCACGCCGCCGTAGCGATCGACCTGATCCTGAAAAAGATTCGTGACGAGCAGCACCTTCGGCTTCAGCGCGGGCAGGACCTTTTTCACCCAGCCCTCGTCGCATTCGAGCACGGCATAGCGCTTGCGGCAGTGCCCGGTGAGACTGCTCTGCCCGGCAAGCGTCGTGACGATGCCGCTCATCAGGTTCGCGCCGCTGCGGTTCGCGGCGCAGCTCAGCCCCGCCTCGGCAAAGGCGCGCTCTAACATGCGGCAGGAGGTCGTCTTGCCGTTCGTTCCGGTGACGACGACGCTCTCGACCCCGCGGGCGAGCACGGCGGCGATGTCCGGACAGATCCGCATCGCGATCTCGCCGGGCTTGGCGGTCCCGCCGCGGCGGAGCAGCCGCGCCGCCGTGTGCGCCGCGCGGCAGGCGAGCAGTGCGGTGAAAACTCGGATACTCATTCGTGCCGTCTCCCCCTTACCCGCGCTTCACGACGTGGGCGGCGTCCTTCCAGATGCAGCCGGCGGGGACGGTCCCGCGGACACAGGAGGTGGGGTAAACGCTGGCGTCCCGTCCGAGGACGGTACCGGGGTTTAAGACGCTGTTGCAGCCGATCTCCACGCGGTCGCCGAGCATGGCGCCGACCTTTTTCCTGCCGGTCTCCGCCCGCTCCGCGCCGTCGCGGACGACGACGGGCTTTTTGTCGCTTTTGACGTTGCTCGTGATGCTCCCGGCGCCCATGTGCGCCTTGTAGCCGAGGATGGAGTCGCCGACATAGTTATAGTGCGGCACCTGCACGCCGTCGAACAAAATGACGTTTTTCAGCTCCGTGGAGTTGCCGATGACGCAGCCGTCGCCCACGAGGGCATTGCCGCGGATAAAGGCGCAGTGGCGCACCTCCGTGCCGTGGCCGATGATGCAGGGACCGTGGATATAAGCGGAGGGGAACACCGTCGCGTCCTTCGCGATCCAGATGTCCTCCGCCGGGTGGTCAAACTCCGCCGCGGGCAGCGCCGCGCCGAGCGCGCTTATCAGCTCGCCGATCCCGGCGAGCGCCTCCCACGGGTAAGTGAAGCCCGCGAGATAGTCCCCTGCCAGCGAGTGGCTGAGGTCGAAAAGCTCCTCGATCTTCAGCATCACTTCTTCACCTCGATCAGATGACCGCTGCGCTCCATAGCGGCGATGATGGCATCCACCATCCGCTCGCACTCCGCGTCGCTCGCCGCCTCGCTCATCACGCGCAGGACCGGCTCCGTGCCGCTCGCGCGCAGGAGCACGCGCCCGTTTTCGCCGAGGGCGGCGCTGCATTCGTCCACCGCGGCGCAGACGGCGGGGTCTGCAAGCGTCGCCGTCTTGTCGTCCACGCGGACGTTTTTCAGCACCTGCGGATACTGGGTAAAGCCCGCGGCGAGCGCCGAGAGCGGGAGCTGGGTCTCCGCCATGACGCTCATCAGCATGATGGCGGTGAGCAGCCCGTCGCCCGTGTGGGCGAACTTGCGGAAGATGATATGACCCGACTGCTCGCCGCCGAGCAGGTGGTCGTTTTCCTTCATGCACTCATAGACGAACCGGTCGCCCACGGCGGTTTTTTCATACACGATGCCCGCCGCGTCAAACGCCTTGTAAAGCCCGAAATTGCTCATCACGGTGGTGACGACGGTGTTGCTCGGAAGCTGCCCGCGGTCGCGCAGATACTTGGCGCAGACATACATAATGGCGTCGCCGTTCACGACGCTGCCCTTCTCGTCCACGGCGAGGCAGCGGTCCGCGTCGCCGTCGAAGGCGAAGCCGGCGTCCAGCCGGTTTTTCACGACATAGCGCTGAAGCCCCTCGATATGCGTGGAGCCGCAGCCGGCGTTGATGTTCACGCCGTCGGGCTGGGCGTTGATGACCAGCGTCTTCGCGCCGAGCGCGTCGAACACGGCACGGCCGATCATCCACGCGCTGCCGTTCGCGCAGTCGAGCGCGATGCGGTGCTTTTCAAACGAGCGCGCGGCGAGCCCGGCGAGATAGCCGATATAGCGGTTGCGCCCGGAGTAAAAGTCCACGGTCTTGCCGATGGCGTCCCCCGTCGCGGCGGGGAGCGCCGCGGGCGTGCCGTCCAGAAACGCCTCCAGCTCGGCGAGCAGCGCATCGTCCATCTTTTCGCCGACGGCGTTCATCAGCTTGATGCCGTTGTCGTAAAAGGGATTATGGCTCGCGGAGATCATCACGCCGCAGTCGAAGTCCTCCGTGCGCGTGATGTAGCTGACGCAGGGGGTCGTGGTGACGTGGAGCAGGTATGCGTCCGCACCGGAGGCGGTGATGCCCGCGGAGAGGGCGCTTTCGTACATATAAGAGGAGCGGCGGGTGTCCTTGCCGATGACGATCTTCGCCCCGGTGCGGCTCTGCCTTGCGCCGTAATACCAGCCGAGGAAGCGGCCGATGTGGAACGCATGCTCTGCGGTGAGGTCCTCCCCCGCCCGTCCGCGGAAGCCGTCCGTTCCGAAATATTTACCCATCAGATCAAAATCTCCTTTCGTCCCCTCCTGGGGACACGAAATCATTCTATCTTAGTCCAAATTCTCCCGCTTGTCAATCACCCGCAGCTGTCGGCGGAAGATTCCCAACTTTTTACATTTAATTCATTTTATTTCCGGACAAACTATGCTATACTGTTTTAAATCCGAAAAACGATTTGGGAGGTGCCAGACCCTATGGAGCTTCGGAGAAGCGAGATCCTTCCCGGCGTGTTCTTAAACGCGCTGCGGACCGACAAATTCAAATCCGACTGCCTTTCCGTGAACCTGCTCTGCCCCCTTGACCGCGAGACCGTTTCCAAAAACGCGCTGCTGCCCCGCGTGCTGAGCCGCGGCACGGCGTTCCACCCGGATATGGACGCCATCGCCGCCGCCTGCGACGAGCTTTACGGCGCGCGGATCATCCCCTGCGTGCGCAAGATGGGCGAGATCATGGCGGTCGGTTTTTACGCGGGCTTCATCGCCGACCGCTTCACGCCGGACGGCAGCGAGCTTTTGGAGCCCGCCGCCCGTCTCGTCGGCGAGCTGCTGCTCTCCCCCGCCACGCGCGCGGGGCTGCTGCGCCGCGAGTATGTCGACAGCGAGAAGGAAAAGCTCATCGACGATATCCGCGCGCGCTTGAACGACAAGCGCGGCTACGCCTTAGACCGTCTCGTGGAGGAGATGTGCGCCTTCGAGCCCTACGGCTGCGACGCGATGGGCACGGAGGAGTCCGCCGAGAGCGTCGGCTATGTGGAGCTCACGCGCTATTACCACACGCTGCTCCAGACCGCGCCGGTCGAGATCTTCTATATCGGCGCAGCGGACGAAGAGCGCGCGGCAGCCGCCGTGCGCGACGCGCTCATCACGCTGCCGCGCGGCGAGATCGACTACGACCTCGGAACGGACATCCGCATGAACGCCGTGGAGGACCATGTACGCCATTTCGACGAGGAGATGGACGTTGCGCAGGGCAAGCTCTGTATGGGCTTCCGCCTCGGCGACTGCATGGACGACCCTGATTTTGCCGCCATCCGCGTGTTCAACGCACTCTTCGGCGGTGCGGTGACGAGCCGGCTGTTTCTGAACGTGCGTGAAAAGCTGAGCCTCTGCTACTACGCATTTTCGAGCTGCGATCTGCACAAGGGGCTGATGCTCGTCTCCTCCGGCATCGAGCCGGAGAAGCTGGACGAAGCTCGCGGCGAGATCCTCGCGCAGCTCGACGCCCTGCGCCGCGGCGAGATCACGGACGAGGAGCTCTGTGCCGCGCGCAGCGCCGTGGCGAGCGACCTCCGCGCCCTGACGGACAGCGCCGGCGGGCTGGAGGAGTTTTATCTGAATCAGGCGCTCCGCGGGCTCGATTACGGTCCGGAGGAGCTCGCCGCGCTCTGCGAGAGCGTGACGGCGGAGGAAGCCGCCGCCATCGCGCGCAGCGTGGAGGAGGACGCGGAGTATTTCCTGCACGGACAGGATGACGAGGACGAGGAGGAACCGGACGATGCAGAAGCTTGAATACCCCTCCATCGGCGAAACGCTCTACCGCGACACGCTGCCGAACGGACTGCGCCTCTCCGTCGCGGTGAAGCCGGGCTTCACCCGCGCCCACGCCTTCTTCGCGACGCGCTACGGCGGCGCGGACCGGCGCTTCCGCCTCGGCGGGGAGTTTCTCGACACGCCGATGGGCGTGGCGCACTTTCTGGAGCACAAGATGTTCGATATGCCCGGCGGCGACAATGCGCTCAGCACCCTCGCCGCGAACGGCGCCCAGCCGAACGCCTTCACCTCCGCGGGGATGACCGCCTATTATTTTGAGTCCACCGCGCACTTCGATGAGAATCTGCGCGAGCTGCTGCGCTTTGTCTCGACGCCTTATTTCACGGAGGAATCCGTCGCGAAGGAGCAGGGCATCATCGCGCAGGAGATCCGCATGGGTGAGGACGAGCCGGGCTACGTCGGCTATGTGGAGCTCATGCGCTGCCTCTACGACCACCACCCGATCCGCGACTCCGTTGCCGGAACGGTGGAGTCCATCGCGGAGATCACGCCGGAGACGCTCTACGCCTGCCACAAGATCTTCTACACGCCGGGCAACATGGCGCTCGCCGTCGTGGGCGACGTGGACCCCGAAGCGGTGCGCGCCGCGGCGATGGAGCTGCTGCCCGCGGAGAGCGGCGAGATCCCCGTGCGCGATTACGGCGCGCCGGAGACGTCCGCGCCCTGCCGCACGCGCTTTACCCGCGCGATGGAGGTCTCCGCGCCGCAGGCGCTGCTCGGCGCGAAGCTGCGTCCGGCGGAGCCCGGCGAGCCGCTGCTGCGCCAGAAGGCGCTGACGGGCATGGCGCTCGCCTATCTTTACGGCGAGTCCTCCCGCTTTTATAACCGGCTCTACGCCGACGGGCTCATCAACACGGACTTTTTCACCGAGACGGACTATGCGGCGGACACGCTGACGCTCCTCGCCGGAGGCGAGACGCGCGACCCGGAGCGGCTGCTCCGCGAGATGATCGACGAAGCCCGCCGCGCGGCGGACGAGGGGCTCAATGAGGCGCTCTTCGGCCGCATCGCCAAGTCGCGCTACGGCGCGCGGCTGCGCGGCTTGAACTCCTTCGGCGCCCTCTGCGGCGCGCTCGTGAACGCGGACTTCGGCGGCTACAACGCGCTCGACGCCTTCCGCGCCGCGGCGGAGATCACGCCGCGGGTCCTGTGCGATTTCATCGCAGACACTTTCCGGGAGGAAGACTTTGCCATGAGCGTCATTACGCCGGGCGAAACGAAAGGACAGTGATTTTCCTATGCGGGAGGCGATCATCAGCTTTCCCATATTCGGCGAGAATTTCGCCATTGACCCGCCGTACAGCATCCATATCGGCTCGTTCGAGATCTATTTTTACGGCATCATCATTGCGATCGGCTTTCTCCTCGCGCTGTGGTACACCGCGCGCAACTGCCGCCGCTTCGACATCACGATGGACGCGGTGTATGACTACGTGATCTGGGCGGTCATCCTCGCCGTCATCTGCGCGCGGCTTTATTACTGCATCACCTATGTGGACGAAAACGGGACCCATGTCTATTTGCAGGACCCGGCGTCCTTCCTCCGCATCCGGGACGGCGGGCTCGCCATTTACGGCGGCGTCATCGGCGCGATCATCGCGCTGCTGCTGCGCGCCCACCGGCGGCACGAGAGCGTCTGGCCCGCGATGGACATCATGGGCTTCGGACTGCTCATCGGTCAGCTCGTCGGACGCTGGGGCAACTTCTTCAACCGCGAGGCTTACGGCTACGAGACGGACATCTTCTGCCGCATGGGGCTGACCCTGAACGGCACGACGATCTATGTCCACCCGACGTTTTTGTATGAAAGCCTCTGGAACCTGTTAGGACTCATCCTGATGCACCTGCACAGCAAAAAGCACCGGCGCTATCAGGGACAGTATTTCCTCTTTTATGTCCTCTGGTACGGTGTCGGTCGCGCGATGATCGAGGGGCTGCGGTCCGACTCGCTCTGGCTCATCCCGAACGTCATCCGCGTGTCCCAGCTGCTCGCCGGCATCACCGCCGCCCTCGCCGCCGCCGCGCTCATCGTGAACGCCGTCCGGCTGAAAAAGGGGCTCAAGCCGCTCGTCGGCAAGGCTCTTGACGCGGGTGATACAATGAAAGAGGAAGCCCCCTCCCCCGCCGGAACGCCGGACGGGACGGCGGAGTAAACTGAAAAAAACAAAATACCTTAAAGGAGGTCAATTTATCATGGATTTTGAAGAGATCAAGAACAAGGTGCTGAGCGCGCTCGGTCAGGCTGCCGACAGTGCAAAGGACCTCGCCGGCAAAGCTGCCGACGGCGCAAAGGACCTCGCCGGCAAAGCGGCGGACAAAGCCAAGGCGGGCACCCGCATCGCGAAGCTGAGCATGGACCTCGCCTCCGTCAAGGAGGCGCAGAAGAAGACCTATCTGGAGATCGGTCGCGAGTATTATAATCAGCACAAGGACCAGCCGGAGGACTTCTTCACCCAGCTCTTTGCCGACATCGCCGCCGCGGATGCGAAGATCGACGCGATGAACGCCGAGATCGCCGAGCTGAAGGCGAGCATGTCCGCCCCCGGCGTGGAGGTCGAGGTCGAAGTCGAGCCCGACGACGGCAGCGACAAGGACCTCGATGAGGGGGATGACCTCGACAAAGCCGAGGACGAGGACAAGGACGACGGCGGCATCGAGATCGAGATCACGATCGAGAAGACCCCCAAGCCCGCAGAGGAGGCTCCGGTCGAGGCTCCCACCGAGACTCCCGTCGAAACTCCGGCTGAGGCTCCGGCTGAGGCTGAAGCTCCGGTCGACGCGGAGTGAGCGCGGCGGACATAGTTCCGGTACTGAGACAGCACCCCAAGAGCATTTTGCTTTTGGGGTGCTGTTTTTGCGCCTGCGGGCGCGGGGATGAGGAGTAAGCAAAGGCGTAGATTTTAAAGGCCTCCCTGTGCAAGGGAGGCTGTCAGCCGAAGGCTGACTGGAG
>CAVCTM010000098.1:0-7869 GCA_963605115.1 Pseudobutyrivibrio sp.
TCAGCACCCCGGCGGGATGGCTTTTTCACAGCGCCGTGCCGCGCTTCGGGACGAAGAGCCTGGCGCTGTCCGCGCCTTCGAGCTCCAGAAGGCGCACTTTTTTGTCGATGCCGCCGGCGTAGCCCGTGAGACTGCCGTCCGCGCCGACGACGCGGTGGCAGGGGATGATGAGCGAGACGGGGTTATGACCGACCGCGCCGCCGACGGCTTGGGCGGACATGCTCGCCCGTCCGAGCCGGGCGGCAACGCCGCGCGCGAGCGCGCCGTAGGTCGTCGTTTCCCCGTAGGGGATGCGCAGCAGCGCGTCCCAGACGGCGCGCTGAAATGCGCTGCCGGCGGGGTGGAGCGGCGGCGTGAAGTCCGGCTCGCTGCCGGAAAAATATGTGTCCAGCCAGCGCCGCGCCGCTGCGATCGCCGGGGTCTCGCCCGGCGACGCCTCCGCGCCGAGCCGGTAGGCAAAATACTTCTGCCCCACGAACCAGAGCCCGGTCAGCCCCTCCTCATCCGCCGCGAGCAGAATTTCGCCCAGCGGGGAATCATAATGTGCCGTATAGATCATTTCGTTCTCCTTTCCGCCGCACCGTAACGGAAAAAAGCCGTCATGCCCGCAGCAGTCCGGCGAGCTTTTTGAAGTCCCTCCGTCCCTCCGGGAAGGAGGTCATCATGCAGTAGCTCTGGACCATGCCGGGGCGGGAGGTCAGCGTGAAGGGCACGCCCGCGGCGCGGCAGGCGGTCTCCAGATCGATGCGCGCGCCGTAGAGGACCTCGTCCTCGCTGAAGAAAAAGTGGATATCGCCGACGCCGTGCCAGTCGCCGAGGGAGGGGGAGAGCATGTAGCGCGGGATATCGTCCCGCCCGCGGCGCATGAAGACCTCCACGGTCTCAAGGTAAGCGTAGTCGATCGTGACGTCGCGGTCGTTCAGCGCGCGCATGCGCGCCTTGGACGCCTTGTTCCACGGCAGGTCCATCGGCGACACGGCGACGATATGGCGCGGCTGCGGCAGGGGCGTGCGCTGCGCGTTGTTGTGCGCCGCGATGCCGAGCGCCAGCGCGCCGCCGGAGAAAAAGCCGCAGGTGCTGACGTTCCCGCCGCCGTAGACCGCGATCATCTCGGCATAGCAGGCGTAAGCGGCGTCATAGACCTCCGTGATGCAGTGGTCCGTGCAGAGCGGGAGGCAGGGGAACCACACGTCGCAGTCCGCCGCGCGGGAGAGGCGGTGCAGGCTCTTCGCGTCGCCCTTGTCCGGCGCGAGCATCATGCCGCCGCCGGGGAAAAACAAAACCGCGCGCTCGCTCCGCTCCGTCCGCCGCCGGATGACGGCGACCTCACAGCCTGCGATCTCGCGCTTTTCGTAGTGTCCGTCCCCCTCCGGGACGGAAAAGCTCCGCCGCGCGTTGATCTGCCGCGCCGCCGGCAGAAACAGCTCCGGCGGCAGCGTATAGGTCCGCTTCGACCCCGCGCCGCGATAGCTTGTCCGCAGAATGCTTGCAACAATGCTCATGCTCTTGTGTATCCTCCCGGTGAAATTCTTTTTTCTTATTATAGAAAGCGCATGCGCCCTTGTCAAGACGCTGGGGCGTTTCAGTCGTCTTCCAGCAGCTTCGATGCCGGAATGCCGAGCGTGTCCGCGATCTTGAAGAGCGTTTCGAGCGAAATGCCCCGCACCGTTCCGGTGCCCTCCACCTGCGCTAAAAAGTTCACGCTCCTGCCGATCTTTTCCGCAAAGCTCTCCTGCGTATAGCCCGCCTTTTTCCGGTAATAAGCGATCTTCAGTCCGAGGGTCGTGTATTTTTCAGGATACTCCGTGTTCATCGTCTCACCTCAGAACTATGCTATCAAATTTTGGGTAAATTATAATTTCCTGAAAGAAAATAATTATTGACTTTGAGTAAATAGTGAGGTATAATCGTATCAACGCGGTCAAACCCGCCAAATACCGGGGGAGACGCGCGGAAAAAGAGAAGCTGACAGGAGGTAGAAAATGCTGGTATTCATTTTAATTGTTGCAGCAGGAGTCGCGATCTATCTGGTCGTGAAAGGAAAAGGCTATTGGGGCGCGCGGACACAAAACAAGATCAAGGCGACCTTTGCCCCGGAAGAGGGATACTGCTGCGATTGCCGCTACTGCGCGAAGGACGAAAGCGGCCGCTATTCGCAGACGGGTTATTTCTGCAGGCTTTCCAACGCAAGCGACATCACGGAGGCGACGCGCATGAACTGCTTTGAGAAGCCGATTATCACGGCTGCCGACCTTGAGGAGCTCTTTTCCTTGAACGTCTGGAATGAGAGGGGGAAGGACTATCTGCGGCAGGAGCTTCTGAACAAACGGATGACCGGCCGAGAACTGGATGCGTTCTTAAAGCGTCTGCCGAACGAACACCCGGAGTACATCGATCAGAGGACACGGGATGCTTTCATAGCCAGAAACAAACAATAAATTTTAAAAACAAGGGAGGTAGTCTTCCCTCGTCTTTCAGCCACGAAAAGAAGCTCGAACTGTATTTGACGGACATTGTCAACTGTAACCTTGCGTGATTGCTTTCGCGCTTGGTATTTGACCAGATAGGAAAGAGAAGCAAGGGCTTTTAGGAGGGACCATACATTGGATTTGATCATCCTACTCATTATTATTTGGTTAGTTTACAAAGCAATACAAAAGCGAAAGGCGTCTAAACAAATCGCTGAAGCCGCAAAGCGCTCAGCGTGTACGAACGAGATTATCAGGACTCTCAGGATTTTATCTGGTGCTAAAGTTGATAGGGTTGACTGCGTACTTTCGTTAGGAAAATTCACTCAACACTACGATAAGAGAGGAAAAATCGACGGCGCGACCGAACTCGTTAGCTTAAAAATTGTTTTTACTTCTGATGAACTGGCACAGGTTCTCAAAACCAACCAGCAGAGCATGTCTGAAACACTGAAGGAAATTGATGAATCAGAAAGGATCGGCGATCACCAAGAAGTCTTGAGACTTCTTGGTGAAGTTTCTTCTATTCGTAAGAACGCAGCAGAATCCTTTGAAATGTTTTTTGGAGTAAAGCCTGACCACAAACTGATGGCGGAATTTGCTTTAAATTACGAGTACAGTATATCAGGCAATCAATCAACAGGCGATACGGGGTATTTTGTGGATGAATTAGGAGTAGCTTATTCCAAATACGGAGCACTCCGCAGTCTATATGTACTGGATGCAGTAGAGGAACAGGCTCAAAATATACCTAATATCCACCTCGATGTTGACAAAACTATTCCGAGCGAGACCCGAATAAATACTTAAGCGAAGGAGAAAAACATGGGTAAGAATTATACCGGCTGCTGCGGCAGCTGCAAGTACATGGATCTGAGCAGCGGCTACACCTCCAGCTACTCTACGTCGTTCAAATGCACGCGAGGCGGCTACAGTGTAAAAGCCGACGAGAAGCGGTGCAGCAGATTTGAACCGGACACCAACCGCGATAATGCCCTGATCGCAATGTACGACAAGTAAGGGAGAGGATCAAGGAAAAACGGCACAGAGCATAAGCACTGCGCAAAAAGATGACCCCGCCGCGACGAGCTGTTCGTCGCGGCGGGGTCCGTTTTTCATCCCATGATCCAGCGGATGTGATCTTCTGTCAATGCGTCGAGACCGGCGAAGTCGACGTGGGGGCGGTAGAGGGCTTCGAGCTCGTCGTGGAGGACTTTGGCGGCGGCGAGGGAGGCGCAGGCGCGGGCGAGGAGGGCTTCGCTCTCCCGCGCGCGGGCGCGGAGCGCCGGGCGCAGCGGGGCGAGGCGGGCGCTGTCCGGGATGGCGTCGAGGTGGAGCCGCCGGTCAGCCTTTCGCGCGCCGGGGCGCTCCTCGGCGACGACGGCGAGAGCGCGCTCCGGCAGCAGCAGCGCCTCGATCCGCTCCGGCTCCAGCGGGTCGCGGCAGACCACGGCGTCCAGCCCGCGCTGCGCCGCGCTCTCGGCGAGCACGGCGAGAAACTCCCCGCCGAGACCGAAGCGGTCGTCCAGCGCCACGCGGCGCAGCCCCTCCGTGTCCAGCAGCGAAACGCGCCCGCGGCAGCTCACCGCGGAGCAGAAGCGCTCGCGCACGCGCCCGCCGCCGTTTCCGCGCGGCAGCTCCCGCGCGGCGAAGCGCGCCGCCTTTTCCCGCACACGACCGCGCTCGTCGTCCGTGACGAGTCCGGGCTGCCCCTTCACCCGCAGCGCCGCGGCTGCGGCGAGCAGGCGATAGGCGTCCGCGTAAAGCGCCTTGTAGCGCCGGTTTAAGTCCGCCGCCGCCCCCAGCTCACCCTGCATCGCCCCGGCGTCCAGAAAGCTGCCGAGGTCCAGATAGAGCCCGGACGCGCCGGGGTAGCGCGGCTCCAGCACATGCGGCGCGGTGCCGTCGGCGTAGCCGAGGCGCAGCTCCGGCAGCCACACGGCGTCCAGCGAGTCCGGGTCGCCGGAGCAGTGGATATACTCCACGCGCCGCCCCGCCTGCTCCGCCGCCGCGCCGATGCGCCGCATAAACGTTGACTTGCCGCAGCCCGGTCCGCCCTTGATCACCCAGAGAAAGTCGCCGTCCTCCGGGTCCGTGAAGCCGTCGTAAAGTGAATAAAAGCCCCGCGCGCTGTTCGCGCCGAGAAAATAGCGCTCCGTTTTTCCGATTTCCATAGCCGATCCGACCTTTCCGCGAGTTTTTTCGCTCCAGCCTATGCCGAACGAGAGCCGCAGGTGTGAAAAAAGCCGCAGACGTTTTCAAAATGTCTGCGGCTCTTTTCGCTTTTGGGTTTTTAACTCAGTGCTCGATCTCCACGAGGAAGCGCATGATCATCGCGGCGAGCTGGGCGCGGGTCGCGGTGCTGCCCGGCGCGAAGAGGCTGCCGGGGAGACCCTGCATCAGACCGTTCTCCACGCAGAAGTGGATGCCGTCATGGTACCAAAGACGCAGGTCGAGATCCGTGAAGACGTAAGCGGGGCAGGTCTTGTCGCGCGGGCACTTGCGGTAAGCGCGGCTGTAGCCGTCGTCGTCCTCGCGCGGAGCGGGCGGGTTATAGTTGCTCGTCCAGCGCGCGTAGAGCGTGTGCGGCGCGCCGTTTGTGACGAGCGTGGTGCTCTCGATCTTCTCGCCGCGCTCATTGAACCAGCCGTGGAAGGTCCGGCTGACCTTCGTCAGCACCGGGAGCACGCCGTAGCTGCTGCCGAGGCGGACGGAGATGCTCGCCGTCGTGCAGACCTGCTGCGGGTCGGAGAGCGTGACGGTGATCTCGTCGAGCTGCCACACGGCATAGAGCGTCACGGTCTGACCGGCGGAGGCGAGCGGCGCCGGCAGCGTGCTGCCGAGGGCGTAGCTCACGACCGCGCCGCCGGGCACCGTCGTCCAGCCGATGAGCTTGCCGCCAGCCTCTGCAAGCTGCATCACGCTGCCGTTGACCGCGACGGTCAGGGCGCTGAGCACGTTCGGCTCAACGGCTTCGACCGTGAAGCGGATGAGCGTGTCGCCGGGGTATTCGCTCTGCGCGTCCTCGATGGTCACATTTGCGACGCCGTCGTCGTCGATCGCCACGGTGTATTTCTCGTGCTTCCACTGCGCGGTGAGCGTAACGTTTTCGGCGGGCATCGCGAAGGTGTCGCCGCCGCGATAGGTGTCATTTCCAAGGCTCCAGCCCTTGAAGACATAGCCCTTGCGGGTCGGCTCGCCGGTGGAAACGGTGACGGTATCGTTGTCAAAGTACGCGGTCCCATCCGTCGGCGCGCCGATGCCGCCGTTGGCATCATAGGTAACGGTGTAGGTCTCGTGCGTCTGCCACACGGCGTAAAGCGTCACGGTCGCGCCGTCCTCGGACGTGAGGTTTTTGACCTCCGCGCCGTCCTGATAGACGACGCTGCCGTTCGGGGTCAGCGACCAGCCGGCGAAGCGGTAGCCGTCGAGGGAAATATTACCAATCGCAGAGAGCTGTCTGCTCTCGTCATAGACGAAAGGCGTGCTTACGATGAGTCCCTCGGCGCCGCTGAGGTCATAGTCGACGTTGTAGCTGATGGGCGACCAGCGGGCATAGAGCGTCGTGTCCGTGTCCTTGTTCCAGACGGACCTCGACGCGCCGTTTTCGTTATAGTAGCGCGTCCCGTCCGCCGGGTCGTCGTAGTAGCCGCCGAAGATGTAGCCCGTGCGGGTGGGGAGGGCGATGGCGGGCATCTCCGCGTCATAGGTCGCCTTGACGTAGCTCTTGGCGGGCGTGCCGCCCATGGCGTCGAGCGTCACGGTGTATTCCTCTGCCGTCCAGGGGGCGTAGAGGGTGATCTCGCCGTCGTCCTCCGCCGTCAGATTGCGGACCGTCTCGCTGCCGAGATAGTACGGGAGCCCGTTCTCGCTCAACGCCCAGCCGATGAAGCGGTAGCCGGTTTTATGATATTGGCAGTCCGCGATCGTGCCCGCAGTGTCATATTTCAGACCGGTCGTGCCCATGGCGCCATCGCCGCCGTTGGCGTTATACACGATCGTATAGCGGTTCGCGGTCCACTGGGCGGTGAACGTGACGTCGCTGCTGCCCATCGTGTACGGGGCGCCCGGCTGACAGGTGTTTGCGCCGACGCTCCAGCCGCCAAAGGTGTAGCCCTCGCGGGTCGGCGCGGCGCCGACGGTCACGCCGTCGCCGGCGGCATACTCGCCGCGGTCAAACGGCGCGTTCACGCCGCCGTTCGGGTCGTAGGAGACGATGTAGTACTCCACGCGCTTGGTCAGGGTGATCTTGATCTCAATGTCCTGCGTGACCGTGATGTGATACTGCCCGTCGTCCTGCGGACTGAGCAGCACGCCGTTGGCGTAAACGCGGACGGTGCCGTCGCCCGTTGCGGTGAAGGCTTTGTCCGTGCCGTACTCGCAGTCTCCGGCGAGGTTCTCCGGCACCGTGATCCCCGCATCGGCGTTCACGGTGACATGGAAGGTCTTTTTCTCCCACTGCGCAGTGAAGGTGAGCGCATCGTAAGAGCCGCCGAGCGCGTATTCTGCGCCGGAGGCATAGGTTTTTCCGTCCTTGGAGCATTTCCAGCCCGTGAAATCATAGCCCTCGCGGACAGGCTCGGCATTTGTGAGCGTGTAAGTTCCCGCCGGGGAGGGGTAATCCACAGGCAGCGAGGTCGTAAAGTAGCCGCCGTTCGCGTCGTAGGTAACGCTGGGGTTGTGCTTCCACACGGCGTAGAGATTCAGGCTTATATGGAGATTGGTAATTTTATCACCGGGCTGCATCGGAAGGAAACTAACGCCTGAATTCTGCCAGCACTGGAACGTGTAGCCGTCGCGCGTGGGCACGTCGGACGGAATCGTATAAGCGCTGCCGTAGGGCACGCTGTCGCTCGCCGGAGCACCGGAGCCGCCGTTGGCGTTATAGATGATCGTCAGGTCGGGAATGTCCTGATAGACCGCGTAAAAATCCAGAACGTCGCCCGGCGTGGTGGTGAGATTGCGTGCCTTCGCGCCTGCATCATAGATCGCGTTGCTGGCATAGGGCCACTTTGACCAACCCTTGAAGGTTTTCCCGTCCGGGACGGTTTTGCCGGCGTGATCACAAAATGTGAAGTCCAGATCATAAGTTGCATTCACCGTATTCAACAGCTCGGTACCGTCCGCATTGTAGAAATTCACGGTGTATGTGATCGGGTCCCACAGCGCGGTGAGCTGGGTGCAGCGCAGAAGCGCGTCGTAATCGAACGGTATGTACGGCTTGAGTAAGCTTGCGGGTTCGCCTTTCGCGTTATACAGCATATCAAGATAGATAACCGCAGTTGCCTATATACCAAAACCCCGCCGGGTACGGCGGGGTTTTTTCATTTTGCAGAAGGAGGACAAAAGGTTGAAACATTGTAACCTAAGCACCATTTTCAAAAGGGCGCAAAAGAACAAG
>CAVCTM010000099.1:0-7728 GCA_963605115.1 Pseudobutyrivibrio sp.
AAGGGAGGCTGTCAGCCGAAGGCTGACTGGAGGGTTGTAAGCTTCCGGAATATCCGAGCTTGGCGTTTTCGGAAGCTTGGTAACAACCCCTCAGTCGCGCTTCGCGCGCCAGCTCCCCTTGCACAGGGGGAGCCTTTAAAATCGCAGCTCGTAGAAATTTTTTACACGCCTAGCGGTCCGCACCCAAGGGGGGCGGACTGCTTTTTTCAATTGTCAAACACCAGATCGCAGCTCTTCTCCACGCCGAAGGTCTCAAAATAACGTCGCTCCATCGGGATCCAGACACGGAAAAACGTTTCCGCCATATCCGGGCTTCGCCGCTCGATGCGCTCGCGCTGCGCCTCCGGCGCGATGCGCAGGAAGACGCGGAGGTCATAGTTTTCCGCGAGCGCGGGGTGGAGGGCGTAAGCCCCCTCGGTGACGATGAGTCCGCCGGGCTGGACGCGGCGCGGCGGGAGGAGCCGTCCGGTGCCGCAGTCATAGCGGCGATACTCCGCCGCCTCGCCGCGGCGGAGCGGGAGCAGCACCTCGTCGCGGAAGCGCTCCCGGTCCACATTCCCGCCCGGCTCGGCAAGGCGCGCGGGCGTGCGCTGCGCCGGGCGGAGGAAAAAGTCGTCCATGTGCAGCACGGGGCAGCCGTAAACGCGCTCTATCAGCGCCGCAAGCGTCGTCTTCCCGCTCGCGCTGCCGCCGTCGATGGCGAGGAAGACGCCGCCCTTTTCCCGCAGCAGCGTGTCCAGCCGCGCGAAAAGCGGCAGAAAGCGCGCAAAGTCCGCCCGGAGCACGCGGTAAGCCGGGCGATACGCCGCGCGGAACGCCGCCGAGTGGTGCAGCGCCGGGAAGCCCGCGGCGCGCCACGCGGCGGTTTCCGCCTCCGGAACGGGGCAGGGGAGGGGCAGCGCCGCCAGCACGCGGAGCATCGCCTCCAGCGCCTCGCGCCCGTCCGGAGCGGGCTCGGCGGAGAGCGCGAAAAGCCGCGCGAGCGTCTCCGGCGAAAGCCCGCTTCGCAGCCAGCCGAGATGGACGCGCGCGTATCGCGCGCCGCAGAGCGTCTCCGTCTCCGCCGAAGCGTCCGGGCGCTCCCCTGCCTCGCGCCGGAGGAAGTCCGCCGCCGCGTCCTGGCTTTTTACAAGGTGCTCGCAGCCGAAGGCGCTCTGGTGCAGGGCTTTGAAAAGGTCCTGCGCCGTGCTCTCCGGGTATTTTTCGCAGTGGGCGCGCAGAAAGCGCCCGATCTCCGCCTCCGTCATCATTTCTCCCTGCCTTTCATTTTTTTGCCATGGTACCACATTCCCCACCGCGGCGCAAGGAAAAACGGGATTGACCTTTTTTGACCGGCGTGGTAAAATCAAGTGCCGGTTTTTGCAGCGACATTCTCCCGGCGGAAACGGAGACAATTCCCGATGAACCAGACGCTGAAAACGATCTTTTCCCCGCTGCGCGTGCGCAAAATGGTCAGCAGCGCGCTTTATCTCGCGCTCGCGCTCGTGCTGCCGTTTCTGACCGGTCAGATCCCGGAGATCGGCTCCATGCTCTGCCCGATGCACCTGCCCGCGCTGCTCTGCGGCTTTATGTGCGGCTGGCCATGGGGTCTCGCCGTCGGGCTCATCAGCCCGCTGCTGCGCTCCGTGATCTTCGGCATGCCGCCGATGTTCCCGACGGCGGTGTCCATGGCGTTTGAAATGGCGGTTTACGGCGCGGTCAGCGGTCTGCTTTACCGCCTTCTGCCGAAGAAAAAGGGTTATATTTATGTTTCGCTCATCGCCGCGATGGTCGCGGGGCGGCTCGTCTGGGGGGCGGTGCGCTTCCTTATCGCGGGCTTGCAGAACTCCACCTTCTCCGCCGCCGCCTTCCTCGCCGGCGCGGTGACGACCGCCGTGCCCGGCATCATCGTCCAGATCGTGCTCGTCCCGCTGCTCGTGATGACGATGGAGAAGGCGAAATTGATGTACAATCGGTAAAAAACTCGACCGGGACCCACTTCGTTGGGCTCCCGGTCGAAAAGGATTCGCTCCGCTCAGCGCACTCGCCTGCGGCTCGCACGTTCCCTCCGCGCAGAGAATTTTTCGGCACGCACCGGTCGCGCCGAAAAATGGATCTGACTTTTTTGCGGCGTGCGCGCCGCAATTCTGCGAAGCCTTTTTGAATAAAGTGCCGAGGGAGACCCCAGTCTCCCTCGGCTTTTACACTTTTTTCACAAAATTTCAAGAGCGATATTGACAGCTTAGACAAAAGATGATAAGATACGCCCAAATTGGATCGCTTAACCGATAGAGGCGCGGTATCCATCAGTACCGCTTCGCATAAGGGCTCGGAGAGCCGCGGAGCGCGAAAGGGGCCACCGCCGAAGTACCGACCGGGGTCTCCGTCCCGCCGGCGCTGGGTCGGCAGAGAATATCTGCCGGACTGTCACTTGAAAAAATTCTTGTGAAGCGCTATCAATGGCTGAGAGAGAAAAGCACCGTTCCCGCCGGGAAAAGGCGGGGCGCGCCGTGCATTTTATCTGCTTCTTCCATGGACCGCTTGACAAGCGGTCCATTTTCATTATCATCCCGCCCGGCAGGGAGAGAAAGCGCCGGAACGGTCCGCTGAGAGGACCGAAGAAAGGAAAACCTCATGAGAAGACTGCTCGCCATCGCCCTTGCGCTCTGCGCGCTCCTCGCGCTCTGCGCCTGCGGCGGAACCGCCGCCCCCGGCACCACGACCACCCCGGATGCCCCGACCGCCACGGTCCCGCCCGTGGAGGACCTCACCGGCGTCGACACCAGCGCTATCCCCGGCGTCTCCGACGGCGTCCTCACCGTCGGCATGGAGTGCGCCTACGCGCCCTATAACTGGACCCAGATGACCGACGCGAACGGTGCGGTCCCCATCCAGAACGTCCCCGGCGCTTACGCCAACGGCTACGACGTGATGATCGCAAAGCGCATCTGCGCATCTTACGGCTGGGAGCTCCAGATCGTCTCCAGCGCGTGGGATTCCCTCTGCCCGGCGATCCAGTCCGGCACGATGGACGCCAACATCGCCGGTCAGTCCATGACCGCCTCCCGCCTCGAAGAGGTCGACATGGCTGGCCCCTACTATTACGCCACCATCGTCGTCCTGACGACGAAGAGCAGCGAGTATGCGAGCGCCCAGTCCATCGCGGACCTCGCCGGCGGCAAGTGCACCGCACAGTCCGGCACCATCTGGTATGACTCCTGCCTGCCCCAGATCGAAAACGCCGAGCTCCTCGCCCCGTCCGACAGCGCCCCGGCGATGATCATGCAGCTCCAGACCGGCGCGGTCGACTTTGTATGCACCGATATGCCCACCGCGATGGGCGCCGTTGCCAAGGACGACAGCCTCTGCATCCTGAATTTCTCCGGCACGGACGGCGACTTCCAGTTCGCCAGTGAGACCGAGCGCGCCGAGAACGTCAACATCGGCATCTCCGTCCAGAAGGGCAACAGCGAGCTCACCGCGGCGATCGACCGCGTTCTCTCCGCTCTGACCGAGGAGAATTTCAACACCCTTATGGATCAGGCGATCGCCATCCAGCCGGAGGTTTGAAAAAAGCTCAAACGGGACCCACTTCGTTGGGCTCCCGTTTGAAAAGGATTCGCTCCGCTCAGCGCACTCGCCTACGGCTCGCACGTTCCCTCCGCGCAGAGTATTTTTCGGCACGCACGTGTCGCGCCGAAAAATAATTGAACTTTATTCGCCGGTGCGCCGGCGAACTCTGCGAGGCCTATTATATGAGGTAAGGAGTCATCCCGCATGGAGAAACTCGCCAAGCTGGGGCAGGATATCGTTCTGCTCCTCACGAATTACTGGCCGCTCTATTTAAACGGCGTCAAGAACACGCTCATTCTCGCCCTCGTTGCGACGGCGATCGGCTTTGTGATCGGGCTCGTCTGCGGCATTCTGAACACCATCCCTTACGCAAAAACGGACCGCTGGATCAAGCGCTTTTTCCTGAAGCTCATCCGCGTGCTCGTCCGCATTTATGTTGAGGTCTTCCGCGGCACGCCGATGGTGCTTCAGGCGGTGTTTATCGTTTACGGTCTGCCGTATTTCACGAATAACGCCCTGCGCTTCGACAATATCTGGGCTGCCGCCATCCTGATCGTGTCCATCAACACGGGCGCGTATATGGCGGAGAGCGTCCGCGGCGGCATTATGAGCATCGACCCCGGACAGACCGAGGGCGCGAAGGCGATCGGCATGACGCACGTCCAGACCATGACGAGCGTCATCCTGCCGCAAGCCATCCGCAATATCATCCCCCAGATCGGCAACAACTTCATCATCAACGTGAAGGACACCTCCGTCATGTTCATCGTGAGCTTCACGGAGTTCTTCGCCGCCCACCGCTACATCGTCGGGCTGAACAACAAGTATTTCCCCTCCGCGACGATCGAGATGGTCGGCTACCTCACCATGACGCTCATCGCCTCCGCGCTGCTGCGCCTGCTGGAGAAAAAGCTCGACGGCGGCGACAGCTATGAGCTGGCGCAGGCGGACCAGCTCGTCATGGCAGCCGGGACTTACAGCCACCCCGACCGCGGCACGCCGTTCGACGAGAAAAACCGCGACTATCCGAACGGGAAGGAGGGGCGCTGAAAGATGAGCGAGAATATTCTGGAGATCCGTCACCTCTCCAAGAGCTTCGGCAGTCACGAGGTGCTGCGCGACATCGACTTCGACGTTCAAAAGGGCGACGTTATCTCCATCATCGGCGCATCCGGCTCCGGCAAGAGCACGCTCCTGCGCTGCGTCAACCTGCTGGAAACGCCCACGAGCGGCCAGATCCTCTACCACGGCGCGGACGTCGCGGGCAGGAGCGTGAAGGCGGCGGAATACCGCAGTCACGTCGGCATGGTGTTCCAGTCGTTCAACCTGTTCAGCAATATGACCGTGCTGCAAAACTGCGTCGTCGGGCAGGTGAAGGTCTTGAAGCGCGACAAAAAGACCGCGGCGGAGCACGCGATGCACTATCTCGAAAAGGTCGGCATGGCGCCTTATATCCACGCCCGCCCGCGCCAGATCTCCGGCGGTCAGAAGCAGCGCGTCGCCATTGCGCGCGCGATGGCGATGGACCCGGAGGTGCTGCTCTTCGACGAGCCGACGAGCGCGCTGGACCCCGAAATGGTCGGCGAGGTGCTCGCCGTTATGCAGGACCTCGCGCGCGAGGGCATGACGATGCTCGTCGTGACCCACGAGATGGCGTTTGCCCGCGACGTCAGCACCCGCGTGGTGTATATGAATTCCGGCGTCATCTGCGAGCAGGGCACCCCCGCGGAGCTGTTTGCAAACCCGCAGAAGCAGGAGACGCGGGACTTTCTGGCGCGGTTCCGCAACGGATGAGAACGCAAAAAGAGCAGCCGAACGGCTGCTCTTTTTGCGTTCTCAGATCCCCGCGATTGCGGCCCGGAGGATCGCTTCGGGGTCGTTGCCGAGGATGTCGAGCCCCTCGGCGGCGAGGAGACGGGTGGTTTTTACGCCGAAGAAGGTCTCGGCGAGGGCTTTGACGTAATCAAAGCCGAAGTTGCGCTCGCCGGGATAGCCGCCGGCGGTGGTGACATAGAGCAGGCGGCGGGTGCGGCAGAGGGTATGGGGCGCGCCGTCTTCGCCGTAATGGAACGTCACGCCGCCGACGCAGACCGCCTCCAGCCAGCATTTCAGCAGCGCAGGGAAGCAGAGGTCCCAGTAAGGCGCGGCGACGACGAGCGTGTCGCAGGCGGCGAGCTGCCGCGCATAGCGCAGCATCGGCGCGCCGTAGTCCTGCGCGGCGCAGAGCCGGTCGCGCGCGGCGAGGCGCTCCGCGTTCAGCGGCGGGATCGCTTCCGCGCCGAGGTCCAGCGTCTCGACCTCTCCGCCGAGCCGCGCGAGCGCCGCCTCCGCGAGCCGCCGCGTCCGCGATCCCTGGCGCACGCAGGCGTTTACGAACAGGATCTTTTCCATTTTTTCGTGCCGTCCTTTCCGCTTTTTCCATTATTATAGCCCAGAAGCTCCCGCCGCGCAAGCCCTCTGAAAATTCTTATTGCAAGTGTCCGGTTTTTGTGGTATCTTGTGGAAAAGCACTGCAAGCACCGGAAGGAGAGCAACATGGAGAACATACCCGCGCCGCGGCGACGGAACACTGCCTCGCGCCGCAAGATCATGGACGCCGCGATCCGGCTTTTTACGGAAAACGGCTATATGGAGACCACAACGCTCGCCATCGCGCGGGAGGCAGGCGTCAACGAGGCGACGATCTTCCGCAATTTCGGCAGCAAAAAGGACCTGTTTCAGGAGATCTTCCGCGCCAACACCCTCGGCGGAGAGAGCCTCGCGCCCCGGACGCTCAGCGACGGGGAGGACCTGCGCGGCGACCTGCGCCAGCTCTTCCGCGCCTTTCTCAGCGCCTGCGTCAAGCACATCCCGAACTACCGCCTCTCCGTGCAGCAGATCGACGAGGTGTTCGACCGCGAGTTTTACCACTCTGCCGTCGACCATATCGACACGATGGCGAGCGAAATGGTGGCGTATTTAGAGCGCCTGCGCGCCCTTGGGCGCATCGCGGATATCGACTGCGCCGCGCTCTCGGAGTATCTGTTTTCCGTTTTCCTCGTGAAAGCGCCGCAGCTTCTGATGGAGGAGACGGACGCGCTGACGATGGATGAAATACTGGACCGCGAGGCGGCGCGCTATGCGGACTTTGTCTGCGCGCTCGCCGCGCCGCGGACCGGAGAGGGGGAGACGGCATGACAACCGAGGAGCGCATTTTGCAGAGCGCGATGCAGACCTTTTCCCGCCGCGGCTACAAAAACTCCGCCGTCAAGGAGATCGCCGAGAAAGCGGACGTCAATGCCCTCACCATTTTCCGCTATTTCCACGATAAGGAGACTCTGTTCCTCACCGCCGTCCGCCGCGAGCTCCCCAGCCGCTTCAACGGCGCGGCGACCGACAATGAGCTCAGCTTCCGCGACGCGGAGGCGGACCTCGCCATCCTCGCCCGCGCCTATGTGGAGGAGCTCTCCGACAAGATCGAGCTGATGCGCGTTTTCATCGGCGAGGCGATGAATTTCGACGCTCTGCGCAGCGAGGCGTGGTTCGTCTCGCCCGTCCTCTGCGCGCATTTCGCGTCCTATGTCCGCCGTCTGGAAACGCGGACGGACTTTGCGGAGCAGAACGCGGAGACGCTGGCGGAGATGTTTGTTTCTTTCCTGACGAAGCGCATCATGCCGGTCAGCAAGGCGGGAGGAAAGCCCCGCCTCGGCGGGGAGCAGCCCCTGACGGCGGAGCTCGCCGCGCAGCTGCGCGCCATGGCGGGGTGGCTCTGCGGGACAGGGGAGTGAAATATGCTTCGAGCCTGCCCTAAAGGACCAGCGCCTGCGGCGCGTCGCGGGCGCGGGGAAAAATTTGAATGCGCCTTGCGGCGCTAAAATTTAATATGTTTCGCGCCGAAGGCGCGACTTACTTTCCCCCTGCGGGGAAAGTAAGCAAAGGCGCAGTTAAGGGAAAACCCTTTCGAATGGGTTTTCCCTTAACAATCCCTTTCCTGAACGACCAAGAGGGTCTTGCGACCCCCTTGGATTCCCCCTAAGGTCGGAGCTAATTCGATTTTACTAGGGCGATAGACACAGCCTGTGCGGATTTGCTCCAACACCCAAGAGTCCAAAATTAAATCCGCGGCGAAGCCGCGACCTTAGAAAATGCTCCCCCGAAAGGGGAGCTGTCAGCGCTCCGCGCTGACTGAGGGGTGCC
>CAVCTM010000100.1:0-7644 GCA_963605115.1 Pseudobutyrivibrio sp.
GTTAAGGAGGGACCCAATCGAAAGGGTCCCTCCTTAACTGCGCCTTTGCCTTCTTTCCCCGCAGGGGGAAAGAAGGTCGCGTCCCGCGGACGCGAAACATATTAAATCTTAGCGCCCGCAGGCGCGTTCTACACTTACTTTATTTCCATCCAAATATCACAAAATGCGGGACTGTTTTCAGGCAGTCCCGCATTTCGCGAAAAAAGAGAGAGGTGTATGGAAAAGAAACTTAGCCAATTCAGTAGAGCCGGTTCAGGTCCTGAAGCTCGACCTCCACGGTGAACTCCTCCCCGTCACGCCAGAGCGTAAGGCTCAGCTTGTCGCCCACGGTGTGGGCATTGCGGATGGCGAGCACATCGTCCGTCGCGCTGACGGGCTGCCCGTCCACGGCGGTGAGCACGTCGCCGACGCGCACGCCCTTGGCTTCCGCGTCGCTCCCCTCGGAGACGGCGGAGACATAGAGCCCGTCGGGGAGCTCATAGCGCTCGCGCAGCGCGTCCGTGATGGCGCCGACCGTGATCCCGATGCCGGGACGCCCGGCGACCTCGCCGTTTGTAAGGAGCTGGTCCGCGACGGCTTTGACCGTGGCGGAGGGAATCGCGAAGCCGAGACCCTCGACCGCGACGGAGCTGCTGCCGGACATCTTCATATTCGTGATGCCGACGACCTGCCCGTACATGTTGAAGAGCGGTCCGCCGCTGTTGCCCTCGTTCAGGGCTGCGGTGGTCTGGATGAGCGTCATCGTTCTGCCGTTCACGCTCATGCTGCGGCTGATGGCGGAGACGATGCCGTCCGTCATCGTGCCGGAGAGCTCGTCGCCAAGGGGGTTGCCGATGGCGGCTACGCTGTCGCCCACGGTGAGCTCGTCGCTGCTGCCGAACACCGCGGCGGCGAGGCCGTCGGCGTCGATCTTGAGCAGGGCGATGTCGGTCTGGGTGTCCTCGCCGACGAGCAGGGCGTCATACTCCGTGCCGTCCGCGAGGACGACCGAGGCGCGCGTCGCGCCGTCGATGACGTGTTCGTTCGTGAGGATATAGCCGTCGGCGCGCATCACGATCCCGGTGCCCCACGAGTAGCCGAGCTGCCCGTCCTTGTAGGCGCGGATGCCGACGACGCTGGGGGAACAGAGGGCGTAAAGCTGCTGCAAGCTGAGCTCCGGGAGACCCACGGCGCTCTGAAGCTCCAAGGTGAGCTCCGGCGCGGTGTCCGCCCGATCGAGCGAGCTGCCGGAATAGGACGCCGACTGGCTCTGGTAGTAGTCCTCGAAGAAGCTGCGGAAATCGTCGGGGAGCTCGTCCGCCGTCTTCGGCGCGTCGCTCTGCGTGGGGGTGACGACCCGGAATGTCCAGTTCACGCTGCGGACTCCGCCGTAAACCGCGGCGAGCAGCACGAGCGCGCCGCAGATGCAGAGCATCGTGATCTTCAGCCCGCGGCGGGTCTTCGGCTTTTTCGCCTTGCCCGGCTGCGGCGCAGCGCCCTGGTCATACCACGCGCTGTGCGGATAGCGGTCGTCCATTTTTTCGCTTCCTCCCTGAGGTCAAGTGTAGAATAACAGATAATTATGGGGAATCTGTGAATTGGTCGTGAAGCTTTTGTGAATAAAAAGCCTCATTTTTGTTTCAGCGTCAGCGAGAAGGTGAACTCCGTCACCCCGTCGCGGCTTGTGACGACGATGTCCTCGCCGTGGTTGTTGAGGATGGTCTTCACGATGTAAAGTCCGAGCCCGTAGCCGTCGCGGTCGGCGGAGCGCGACTTGTCCGCCTTGTGGAAGCGGTCGAAGAGCAGCGGCAGCTCCTCCGGCGGGATCGTGGGCCCGTGGTTGCGCACGGAGACGTAAGCCCGCTCGCCCTGCTTGAAGAGCGAAACGCCGAGCTCGCTCGACGGGTCGGCGAATTTCACCGCGTTTTCCAGCAGGTTATAGATGACCTGCGTGATGGCGTCCGCGTCGCCGCAGACCAGGATCGGGTCCTCCGGCAGCAGCGCGGCGACTTCGAGATGCTTGGCATTTATTTTGCTCTCGAAGAGCACGAGCGTCTGGGCGAGCGCGTCCGTGATGTCGAAGCTGCGCTGGCGGAGCGTCTCGGCGCCCTCGCTCTGCATGCGGCTGAGGTCGAGCATGCTGCGCACGAGGCGGTTTAAGCGCTTCGTCTCGCTCGAAATGGTCTGGAGATATTTTTTCTCCTGCTCCGGCGGGATGGTGCCGTCCAGAATGCCGTCGGCGAAGCCGGAGATCGTCGTCATCGGGGTCTTCAGCTCGTGGGCGACGTTCGCGACGAACTCGCTGCGCCGCCGCTCGCTCTGTTCGAGTGCCTCCGCCATCTGGTTGAACGACGCCGCGAGCGCGCCGAGCTCGTCGTCGCGGTCGGCGGTGACGCGGGCGGAAAAGTCGCCATGCGCGAACTTGACCGCCGCGGCGGACATGTCGTTGATGGGCCGCGCGCGGTATTTGGAGAGCACGTAGCTTAAAATGAGCACGATCACCATGATCGTGAAGGACACGATGAGGAAGGCGTCGAGCAGCTTCTGCCAGACCTGCGTGACGTTCGTGTAGGTCGAGGCGGCGAAGGCGTAAGCTAAAATGCGGCCCGTCGAGCTCGTGACGGGGAGCGCCGCGGCGTAGCGCGGCTCGTCATAGAGTCCGCCGAGGGTGGTCACGCCGCTGAAGCTCTGGTCGCTTTCGAGGCTCAGGCGGATATTCTCCGGCACCTGCACGCCGAGGTGGACGCAGCGCGGCGCGCGCTCGGCGCAGATCATGATGGTGCCGTCCGTCGTGGTGATGAAGCAGTGGTTGCCCGTGCTGCTCGCGATGGCGCTCATCGCGATGCGGAAGCTCCAGTCGTCGAGCTCGCCGTCCTGCACATAGGCGCTCGCGAGGCGGCTGAGCTCCTCGGCGTTGCTCTCGATGGTCGTCTGGCGCTCGCGGAGCGTGTAGTTCCTGCCGACGAGCACGAAGGCGGCGCCGAGCATGATGAACGCCAGCATCGTCAGCGACGCGGCGGCGACGAAATTTTTAAAGTAAAAGCTGCGCAAGCGTCATCATCCCTCGCTGAGCTCAAATTTATAGCCGACGCCCCACACGGTCTTGACGGACCACTTGTCGGAAACGCCCTCCAGCTTTTCGCGCAGGCGCTTGACGTGGACGTCCACGGTGCGGCTGTCGCCGAAATAGTCGAAGCCCCACACCTCGTCCAAAAGCTGGTTGCGCGTAAAAACGCGGTTCGGCGAGGCGGCGAGGTGGTAGAGCAGCTCCATCTCCTTCGGCGGCGTGTCCACGCGCTTGCCGTCCACGATGAGCTCGTAGGAGTCGAGGTCGATGATGAGCTTGTCGAATTCGAGGCGCTTTTTCTTCGTCTCCTCCGGCTCGTCGCTGCGGCGCATGACCGCGTGGATGCGGGCGAGCAGCTCCTTGACCTCGAAGGGCTTCGTCACATAGTCGTCCGCGCCGAGCTCCAGCCCGCTCACCTTGTCCGGCGTTTCGCTCTTGGCAGTCAGCATGATGACCGGCACGCGGCTCGTTTTTCGGATCTCGCGCAGCACACCCCAGCCGTCCATGACGGGGAGCATGATGTCCAGCAGCACGATGTCCGGCTGGAACACCCGGAACTGGGCAACACCGTCGCCCCCGTCCGCCGCGCGGCAGACCTCAAACCCGTCCTTCTCCAGATAAAGCCGCAGCAGCTCGGCAATGTTGCCGTCGTCCTCGATCACGAGCGCTTTTTTCGACATAAAAGATCACTTCCCGATATGCAGAATTATTTTATGTTACAATTATAATATTATTTGCCGTTGATGGGTGAACAAAATGTTAAAAAATCGAATGAGACCCGCTTCGCTGGGCTCTCATTCGAGGGGATTCACTTCGCTCAGCGCACTCGCCTGCGGCTCGCACGTTCGCTCCGCGCAGAGAATTTTTCGGCAGGTGCACGCCCCGCCGAAAAATAATTGAAATCTATTCGCGGCGTGCGCGCCGCGAACTCTGCGAGGCTTTTTTGACAGCTCCCCTTGCACTTCGGGAGCCTTTAAAGGGTGCCGCTTCGCGACGCTTTTTTTGAAAAGAGAGACCGCCGAACAGCGGTCTCTCATTCGATCTCAATAAAACGTCGCCACTTCCTCCTCCGGCGCCTCCGCGGGGGCGATCTCGCGGATGGTCAGGACGGGACCGGGCTGGGTGTAGCCGGGGTGCTCGCGCACGGCGATGTCCGCCGTGAGCTCGACCCACTGGGCGTCTTCGAGGTCGCCGCGGGGGTTATCGACCGCGATGAGCCCCGCGAACTGAATGTCCGCGGCGCAGCAGTTCATCATCTGGCGTCCGACGATGATCGTGCCGGGCTCTAAATCGTCGCTCGTCGCGACCTGCGCCTTGAAATGTACGGTCTTGCCGTCATAGCTCTCCAGCTCCTCGTTCAAGTCGCGGTACCAGATCGCGTAGTCGCGGTCGGCGATGGCGATGACCGGCGCATTCTTATCGAAGGGCAGCGGGTCTACGATGTCGTCATACTTCACCTTGCCGCGCGTGTCCTCATAGGCGATGTCGCAGGAGCGGTTCACCGCGCGCACGATCTTGTGCCACGGCATAATGTCCTGCTTGCGGTCGAAGCGGTTGAACACCGCGAGCTGGCAGCTTTTCAGCTTGTCGAAGACGAGCTGGCGCATGTTGGTATTGTAGCTGATAAAGGTCCGCGCGTCGGCGAAGAACATCTCCTGATACACGACCCAGCGCGCGGGCATGGCGGCGTAGAGCGTGTCCAGCAGCCACATGCCGTTCCACTCGATGATGACGCGCTCCGCGCCCGTGTCGTGCTCCCACTGGGCGAGCAGCTCGGTCTGAAAGTCCTCCTCGTCCTCCACGCGGCGGATCGCGACGCGCTTGGAGCAGAACTCGTCCGGCGCATACTCCTCCTCGCCCTCCTCGCAGACGATGAGCAGCGTGCGCTCGCCGCCGTCGAAGCGCTTGTCTTCGAGCGTTTCCTGAATGAACTTGGTCTTTCCCGCCTCTAAAAAGCCGGTGAAGAGGTAGACCGGGATATCCTCCTGCTCGGTCCGGAGCTCCACAAGATCGTCCTGCATCGCTTACACCCCGAAAAGCGCGCGCAGCGCGTCCTCGTGCAGCCCGCTGCCGATGACGCAGAGCCGACCCGTAACGCCGGCGGAGCCGCGGCGGACGTCCGCCTCGCCGGGAACATGGTCAAAGTGCAGCCACTGCCCGTCGGAGGCGTCCACGATGCCCTTCGCGCGCAGCACCGCGCCGTACTTTGCCTCGTCGTCCAGCGCGGCGAGGATCGCCTTCAGCTCCGGCTCCGTGAACCGCCGCGCCGTCTCCACGCCCCAGCTCGTGAACACCTCGTCCGCGTCGTGGTCGTGGTGGTGATGGTGGTGGTGCTCGTGGTCATGGTCATGGCAGCCGCAGGCGCAGTGCTCGCCGTGCTCGTGCTCATGCTCGTCATCATCGTCGTCATCGTCATCGTGATCATGACGATGGTGATGGTGCTCGTGCGCATCCTCCTCGTGGTCGTGATCGTGGTGGTGATGATGCCCGCAGCAGCAGTCGTCGTCATCGTCGTCGTCATCATCCTCGTGCGCATGCTCGGCGGCGAACTCCGCGAGCTCGCGCGCGAGGGTGTCCGTGTGCTCCATGGCGCGCAGGATCTGTCTGCCGGAGAGCTCGCTCCACGGCGTCGTGATGATGACGGCTTCGCCGTTCAGCCCGCGCAGCAGCTCGACCGCGGCGGCGAGCTTTTCCTCGCTGCACTTGTCCGTGCGGCTGAGCACGATCGCACCGGCGTGGCGGATCTGGTCGTCATAGAACTCGCCGAAGTTTTTCATATACATCCTGCACTTCCCGGCGTCCGCGACGGTCACGGCGGCGTTGACCTCCATGCCCTCGACGTTCGCGACGGCGCGGATGATGTCGCTCAGCTTGCCGACGCCGGAGGGCTCGATGAGGATGCGGTCCGGGGCGTACTGCTCCACGACCTGCCGCAGCGCCGCGGCGAAGTCGCCGACGAGCGAGCAGCAGATGCAGCCGCTGTTGAGCTCATTGACCTGAATGCCCGCGTCCTGCATAAAGCCGCCGTCGATGCCGATCTCGCCGAACTCGTTCTCGATGAGCACGAGCTTCTCGCCCTGATAGGCCTCCGCGATCAGCTTTTTGATGAGCGTCGTCTTGCCGGCTCCGAGAAAACCGGAAAAAATATCGACCTTTGTCATAAGTTTTTCACCTTCGTTATTCAAAATAGGGAGTTTTTTCTTCCAACTATTTATTTTACCACACCCGTCAAGAGGGGGAAAGAAAAAATAAAATCCACCCTCTGGGGGCGGATGAGATTCTCGCTGCGCGGGGTTCGTGCCCGCAGGCGCACAAATATAAAGCCCCTGTGCAAGGGGAGCTGGCGCGCGAAGCGCGACTGAGGGGTTGTTGCCAAGCCTGCGTAAACGCCAAGCTTGGATATCTCGGAAGCTTACAACCCTCCAGTCAGCGCTGCGCGCTGACAGCCTCCCTTACACAGGGAGGCCTTTAAAATCCCAGCGAAGCGGGTTCCGGTTGACTAAAAAAATAACCGCAGTGCCGTGGGGCTCCATGATAACCTGCGTAATTGCAGGTGGGTCGCCTCCTCGCCGCTTCTCTGCTTCCAACTTCCGCGGACGGTCTTTCACGCCGCGGGAGGCCTGCAATTCACGGTGAGAGCGCGGCGTCCCTTATCAATATTGTAGGTCCATGCGGAGCCTGTTTCCACGAACACCGCAGTTATTTTTTCCGGCCTTAGTCCGCGTCGGTCTCCTCCGCGCCGTCCTCGTCCTCCTCGGCGAAGACCTCCTCCATGTAGAGCGCGTAGACCTTTTCGAGCACTTCCTCGTCGTCCACGCTGTCGAGCAGCTCCTCGTCGCCGTTCTGGACGCTCTTGAGGATGATGAAGCCGTAGTCGGGGTCCTCCTCGTCCATATCGGTCGGGAGGAACACGCGGTAGAGGTCGCCCTCATACTCCACGTCGCCGACGATCTCAAGCTTGAAGTTGTTGCCCTCCTCGTCGGTCAGGTCAATGAAATATCCCTCGTTGTCCATGTCGCATCTTGCCTCCGGTCTTGGTTTCTGCGCCCATTGTAACCGATAGCGGCGCGGAAATCAATCCCTATTTTTTATCCGATGGATCTAAGAGCCGAGGTCCTCCAGCAGCCGCTGCAACGCCTCGCCGTCCGGAACGGGGAGCCCGGCGTCCAGCAGCGCGCGGTCCGCCGCGCGGAGCGTGCCGAGCTCGATGTCCGTCACCGCGACGGGGTTTCTGCGGTCCCCCGCCGTGAACACCGCGACGCGCCCGTCCGCCGCGGCGAGCACATAGCCCTCCGCCCCGTCCCGCCGGGAAAAGCCCGTCAGCGTCAGCGCCGCCATCCCGACCGCCCCCGCGATCAGCAGGGTGCATATAATGATCCTTATGTTGGAACGCATGGTTTGATTCCCCCTTTTGCCGGAAGTATTGCCGGAATTTGGGGGGATTATACATCCGGGGGGGCATTTCGCGGGGGGGGACTTTTAAAAGTTGAATGCGCCTTGCGGCGCAAATTGAATTTGTTTCGCGCCGAAGGCGCGACTTACTTTGCCCCTCGCGGGGAAAGTAAGCAAAGGCGCGGTCAGAAGGAAAACCCTTTCGA
>CAVCTM010000101.1:0-7644 GCA_963605115.1 Pseudobutyrivibrio sp.
TCTGTTTCATTCCCCTTTGGTGCCTTGCAGCGCAGCGGAAAGGAATGGTCATAACAATGCCGAAGACGAAGCTGCAAAAACGAAATGAGCCGAAGGCGGAGAAGCTTTATATTCTTCTCGTCGGGACGATGGCGGTGAAGGGGCGGACCGTGGACGAGCTCGCGCGGGCGATGAAGTGCTCGAACCAGACCGTCCGCAACCGTCTGGCGGAGCACAGCACGGACAAGTGGACGAAGCGGGAGATCCTCGCCGCGGCGCGCTGCCTCGATATCCCGATCGAGGAGATCCGGGCGGCGCTCCAGTTCTGACAATCGAATAGCGGAAACGAAGGTGACAGAGATATGAGAGACAACCTGAAAGCGTTTGCAATTCTCAGCGCGGGGTGGTTCGCCGTGCTATATATCATGGGCGTGCTCTGCACTGCCCTTGACCGGCTGGGGATCTGATCCCCATGCCGGCGGCAAGAGAAAAGGAGGCGGTGACTGTGGCGGTCTGCCGTGTAGAGAAAACCAGCAATTACACAGTGATGAGCAATTATCACTTGGATGACAAGCGTCTGAGTCTGAAGGCGAGGGGGCTTCTGAGCACGATCCTCCGATTGCCGGAGGACTGGGATTACACCGTGGGAGGGCTCGCGGCGCCCTGTCGGGACGGCAAGGACGCGATCCGCAGCGCGCTGGAGGAGCTGGAGGCTGCCGGCTATATCACCCGGCAGCAGACCCGCGGTCCGGACGGGACCTTCCTCGGCAACGAGTATGTGATCCGGGAGACGCCGCTTCAGGCGGAGCCGGATGAGGACGGGGACGAGGGCGAGCCGCTGTCGGATTATCCGTTGCCGGAAAACCCGTCAACGGATAGTCCGTTGACGGAAAAGCCCACAGAACCAAGTACTAATAGACCAAGTACTAAGATAACCGATCCCCCTATAGTCCCCCGCAAGCGGAGGACTCGCGAGCCAAAAAAAGCGCCTGATCACGAACCGGAGGCGTTCGACCGGTTCTGGAGGCTTTATCCCCGCGGAGAGGATAAGCAAGGCGCGATCGCCGAGTGGGACCGGCTGAAACCGGACGCAGCAACGATGCTGGCAATGTCCGCCGCGCTTTACCGCCAGCTCGACAGCGAGGAATGGCGGCGCGGCATTGGGATCCCTTACGCGGTGCGCTGGCTGCGCAACCGCCGCTGGGAAGACGAGGAACGAATTCCGGAGCCGGACGTGAGCTCCACGCGCATTGAAGCGCCGGAGGTGGAGGAATGGTAAAACGCGAAGACTGGAGCTATGCGCAGACCTCGGTCATCGGGAGCGCCCTGATCGACCCCGCCTGCGTGCCGCTGATCCTTGCCGGGTGTACGCCGGAGGATATGAGAGGGCAGTATCGGACGATCTTCAACGCGATCCGCGACCTGAAGCTCCGCGGTCAGCCCGTGGACGTCGTCACGGTGCTCGGTGTTCTGGGTCCCCAATACCGTGAGGAGCTGGTCCGCTGCATGCAGCAGACGCCGACGGCTGCCAACGTGAGCGCCTACATAGCCGTATGCCGGGAGCAGTCCTGCCTCGCGCGGCTCCAGTCGCTCAGTCTGGAGCTCAGCTCCGCGGCAACGCTGGAAGATGCCCGCGGCGTGGTCGAGCGGATGAACGCAGCCTCTGCGGAGCGCAACGGCGGCATGGCAATCGACATGAGCACCGCGCTCACGCACTTTTTCGAGGAGAAGCAGAAGGGACCGAAGAAGTATATCAGCTTCGGGCTTGAGAAGATGGACAACAAGCTCACCGTCGACAAGGGCGATGTGCTCGTGCTCGGCGGCCACGCCAGCGACGGCAAGAGCGCGATGATGCTCCAATGGGCGACGCATATCAGCAAGACGATGCGCGTCGGCATCTTCAGCTACGAGACCCTTGAGCCTAAGCTGATGGACCGCGTTGTCACCCACGCCGTTCCGGGGATCCGCTTCTCGGACGTCAAGCGCAGCGAGCTGGACGCCGAGGCTTGGAAACGGATCACCAAGACGGCGCCGGAAATCGAGGCGCGCAAGCTGGAGTTCATCGAGGCTTCCATGATGACGGTGGACGACATCCTCGCCATGACGCTCTGCCGCGGCTATGAGGTGATCTTCATCGACTATGTCCAGCTTGTCGCGCCAAGCTCTACCCGCCGCGGTGGAACCCGTGCGGAGGAACTCGCGGAGATCTCCAAGTCGCTCGCGCTGATGGCGCGGCGGCACAAGGTCCTCGTCGTGGAGCTCAGCCAGCTCAGCCGCGCGCAGAAGGACAAAAACGGGAAGGCACTTGCGCCCACGATGAGCGATCTGCGCGAGTCCGGCCAGCTTGAGCAGGATGCGGACGTGATCACGTTCCTTTACCGGATAGAGCCGGATAAGAAAGACAGCCTCCGCAACCTCTACGTTGCCAAAAACAAGGAGGGCGAGCTCGGTCGGTGCCTGCTCAAGCTCGACGGTCAGCGCCAGACTTTCCGCGAGGCGACGGAGGAGGAGAAAAAGGCCGCGTATCCGCGGGAGCTGATCGCAGCGGAGCGGTCGCGCCGGGAAAGGGAGCGTAACGGATGAGCCTGATCAGCGCCAGACAGCTTGACCTTTGCCGCGGAGAGGCAAAAAGGCACTACCGCATGGCGACGATCGAGAAAAACCCCGTTTTGCAGCGCAGCCACCGCGAGGTGGGCGACGCACTGATGCTGTGCGTCTCGCTTGCGCAGGGCTCCGAAAGAAAGAACAGATACAGGAGGAAAGAACATGAAGACCATCGCAATCATCAACCTGAAGGGCGGCGTCGGAAAGACGACCACTGCCCTCAATATGGCAGCCATTCTCGCGTCCAAGGAGAAAAAGGTGCTCGTGATCGACGCCGACCCGCAGGGGAATGCCAGCACCTTCCTCGGCCTGAAGCCGGGGGAGTGCAACACGCTCGCCGGCGTGCTGGACGGGCTCGCGGATGACCCCTATGATTTTATTTACGACACGCGGATCCTGGATGTCCGCTGCCTGCCGGCGGATATCAATCTCATCGAGTGCGATATCAGCAGCGTCCGGGATGGCGGGCGCGTGAAGGCGATCCGCTCGCTGCTGGAGTGCGTCGACGAGGACCAGCGCGAGAACGGCGTCCCTTACGTCGACTATGCGATCATCGACTGCCCGCCGAGCTTCACCGCCGCCTCCGTCGCTGCCATCTATGCCGCGGACGATCTGGTCATCCCGGTCGAGGTGGACGCCTTCTCCGTCAGTGGGCTGTCCCAGCTGCTCGCGCAGATCCGCAGCGTCCGCCGCATCCAGCCGAGGATCTGCGTCGCCGGCGTGCTGATCACGAAGTGGCATAATGCGCCGGCGGTCACACAGGGCGAGGCGCTCCTGCGCGCCGGCGGTGTGCCGGTGTTCCGAACTGTGATCCGCCGGAGCGAGAAGGTCACGGAGTCCATCTGGGCATCACAGCCGCTCGATCAATACAGCTGCTGGTCCGCCGCCGGGCGGGACTACCGGTCTTTTGTCAGCGAGTATCTGGGAGGTGCGGAAAATGGCTGAGAAGAAAAAGTTTGACCTCGGAAGTTCGATCGCCGCCGTGATGCAGGACGCGAAGCTCGGTCCGGTGTCCGATTCGGACACCATGACCGTGCAGCGCGTGCCGCTGGACGCCATCGATGCGGATAAGGACAACTTTTACGTGGTCGAGGGCGTCGAGAGCCTTGCAAGCAACATCGAGTTGGTCGGGCTCCAGCAGCCGATCCTTGTCCGGCGCAATCCGGACGACCCGGAGAGGTATATCGTCGTGTCCGGTCATCGCCGCCGCGCGGCGCTCCAGCTGCTCGTGAAGGAGGGCAAGATGCAGTATGCCGATGTGCCTGTCATCGTCGAGCGACCGATGCACTCCGCTGCGCTGCAGGAGCTGGCGCTGATCTACGGCAACGCCGACAGTCGGGATCTGAGCTCATACGAGATCAACGAGCAAGCCAAGCGCGTGGAGGCGCTGCTTGTGCGGCTGCGCGATGCCGGTGTGGAGTTTCCGGGACGTATGCGCGACCACGTTGCCGAGGTCTGCAAAAAGTCGGCGAGCAAGCTGGCGCGGCTGAAGGCCATCGACCGCAATCTGGATCCGAGCTGGGCTGAGGCATACCGGACTCGGAAGCTTCCGGAGAGCACGGCGTACTGCCTGAGCAAGCTCGATCCGGTCTATCAGCAGCTGATTTACGAGGCAAAAGGGAGCAATAAGTGGTTCTGCGAAGGGGAGGCAGAACGCCTCGGCAGGAAGCTCGGCTCTCTGGAGGGACTCGACTGCAGGTTTACCGGGCGACCCTGCACGAACCTCGGCAACCGCAGAAAGCGGGTCTGCGGGGAGAAGGACGACTGGCTCTCCGAGACGCGCTGCGCAAAGTGCTGCGATGGATGCGGTGCTCTTGCGGACTGCCGGTATTCCTGCCCGGAGCTGAAGGATAAGGCGAAGGCAATTCGGAACGCCAAAAAGCTGGAAAAGCAGATTGAGGAGCAGCGCCGGGCGGAAGCGGAGAGACCGGAACTGGAGGCAGCGCAGGCAGTCTGGACGAGATTCGGCGAGGCGCGCCGTGCGGCGGGCAAGACGATCGAGGAAAGCCTCGACGCGATCGGAGAGCATTACGATGACACATACCTGAAGAAAGTCCAAAAACGGGAGAACGGGGAAACGGAGATTACGACCGCAACGAAGAATGATACACCGTACGGGTGGGAGACGCGCGTCTCCGGACTCCGGAAGCTCCGGACCGCTGCGGATCTCTTCGGGTGCAGCGTGGATTATCTGATCGGGCGGACCGAGGATCCAACGAAAGGATGGGAAGAAAGATGAAAACCAGGATGCTGCGGGCGGGCGATCCCTGTCCCTGCTGCGGACAGCCGATCCAGACGACCGATCCGCTGAAGCTTGCGGTTTTGACCGCAATCGCGTATGGAGCGCTGCCGGATGAAGATGACGAGGGAGGGGACGAAGACGTCGAGACTGGATAAAGGCTGTGATCTGACCTGCAACTGCTACACTGAGGCACGAGGACAGCCGGAGTGCGCTGCCCTGAAGGAGCTGCTCTGCATCGGAGGGAAGCCATGCAAGTTCCGCGGGGATTACTTCCCGCCCGCGGAGAAACTGCGCCCTCCATGCAGGGCGCAGGGCGCGGACTGCCCCCGCAGAGAGGTCGGCTGCCATGCGACCTGCCTTGACTGGCGGAGGTATGCGGCGGAAAAGGAGCGGCGCAAGGCGCTCCAGACGAGGCGTGATCTGACGGAGGAGTACCTCATAGAGCGCGCAAAGCACGGAAGGAGATAGAGAACCGATGAGCGAAACGAAAGGCACAAGACAAAATGGGGGGGGGGTAGCGCGGTCTTGCTGGACCTGATCATCGCGGCGACCGGCGGAGACAAGGCGCTCCTCCCGCCGGGAAGCTATGAGCTGCTCTGCGGCACGATCCTCGACGAAGCCGAAAACGCGCCGCGCAGCGAACGGCAGAGCTCCGAGCGGAAGGAAATGACGGTGTCCGAATCGAACACCGAGACCTCAAAGCCGAAAGCCGTGACGTTCCCCGGCGCGGGCGGAAAAGAGAAGCGGGAGATCTATGAGCACCTCAAACGCTACCGCGCCGAGCATGGTCTCGGATGCTTTGAGTCACTCGCCGGCGCGACCGGCGGCGCGCTGAACGCGGATCAGATCCGCGATATGCACGCGGGTCTGCGCTACCCGCTGTCAGCATGGCACGCGCTGGCGGGCGCCCTGAATAATGCACAGTAGGAGGATGGAGCCAAATGGAGGATCGGGTGAATCACCCAACACACTATACCGCGGGCGGAATCGAGTGCATTGATGCATTGGAGGCTGCAACAAGCGGGCTGACCGGCATTGAGGCTGTCTGCACCGCAAACGCGATCAAGTATTTGTGGCGGTGGAAGATGAAAAACGGCGTAGAGGATCTGCAAAAGGCTGTCTGGTATATAAAGCGGCTTATTCAGCACGCCGCAGGAAAGGAGAAAAAATGATCAGACTGGGAGAGAATCTCATTAACGAGGACGCGATCGAAGTGGTTATTCCGGACCGGGGTAAGCCGGACAGCCATGTGATCGTGACGACATCCGGCAAAATGATCAGCGTAAAGCTGACGCCGGAGCAGCTCAGCGCGCTTGCGGCAGCCTGCGACACGCGATTCGCCGTGGACTAAAGTTGGGGAAAAGACGGGAGCCAGACAGGGCAGAGGTCGATATGCTATGAGATCGGGAGGCTCTGCCCTTTATGGCCAAAATGAAAAAGATCATCACCGCCGGACCGCTGGTGAAGGAAGTCATCTACTCTATCGGGAGCCGATACGACACGCCGAAGGTCCGCGCCGGCAAAAAGCGGCTCAGCTCAGAGGCGCAGCGGCGGATGAACGACATCTACTCTTGGCAGAAGCTGGAGATGATGCTGGCAGCCAACTTCCTTCCCGGCGATTTGGTTATCGTTCTGACCTATGATGACGCACACCTCCCGCGCTCCCGCAGTGAGGCGCAGGCAAAGATCAAGTACTTCCGCCAGAAGCTGAGCACTCGCCGACGGAGCCGGGGGCAGGAGCTGGTTATGATCTGGAACGAGGAGCACCTGCACGCAAAGCGGGACGAGCTGCAGGACGGACGTTGGCACCATCACTGCGTCATCAACTCCGTCGGCGAGGACTACCGGGAATTGGTAGCGATTTGGGGGCAGGGAGACGTGCTGATCCGACCGCTGCGGGTCGATAAGGAGAAAAACTACGCCTCGCTTGCGCGCTATATGTGTAAGGAAGCGAGGGACAAGCCGGGGCAGCGGAGCTGGAGCTATACGCGCAATGCGCGCAAGCCGGAGGTGGAGACCTTCCGCGTCCCGGATGACACGACGATCAACGCGCCGCACGGCAGCACAGTCTTGGAGGAGGCGAGCAGCCGCACAGACTTCGGCTCCTATCGCTATATCAAATACCTGTATGCGTCTCCGCAGCGGCGCCGGGCAAGGTCCCGCCGGCGAAGATGAACGCGCTTTTATAAAATTTTTTGCCTTGAAAAATATATTATTTTTAGGAGAAAAATGCATGGAAGTATTGCAAACAATGGAAAGCCGTGGTAAACTGTTAACAGTGAACAACGGATGGCTGCAATGTCCGAACTGCCGCCGCAACAAGCGGCTGAAGCGGATCAGCCATCAGGAAGAAGGACGCGGGATCATCCTGTACTGCCGGGACTGCCGACAGGAGATCGCCGTGGACATATCGCAGGGCCAGTGCTTTGAGAGCCGGAGCCAGTGACAGCGCAAGAGTGCGCGACAGTCATTGGCTCCGGCTCTTTTGCCGCTGTGGAGGTGATAGCCTGTGGCGATAAAACCGGCGCGCCCCTGCCGGAAACCGGGGTGCTGCCAGCTGACGAGAGACGGATGGTGCGACGCGCACCGACCGGCTCCTCAGCACCAGCGGAGGATCTCCGCAGAGTGGCATGCTTGGTACGGTCTGCCGCTGTGGAAGTATGAGCTCAGACCGCGGCAGCTCGCGGGAGAGCCGTTTTGCCGGGAGTGCGCAAGGCAGGGGCTGCGCGTCCGGGCGACGGTCGTCGACCATATCGTGCCGCATCGCGGAGACTGGCTGCGGTTTACGAATCCGGGCAACCTGCAAAGCCTCTGCAAGA
>CAVCTM010000102.1:0-7531 GCA_963605115.1 Pseudobutyrivibrio sp.
CACCATGGAAACCTCGAACCTATTCGGAACCGAAAAGATCAGCAGGATCCTGCTGAAGCTCGCGCCGCCGGTGATGCTGGCGCAGCTGATCCAGGCACTTTATAACATTGTGGACAGCCTCTTTGTCGGGCGCTTTTCCGACACGGGGCTGACGGCGCTCTCCATCGTCTATCCGCCCCAGCTTCTCATGATCGCGATCGCGGTCGGCACGGGCGTCGGCATCAACACCGTGATGGCGGCGAAGCTCGGCATCGGCAGGCGGGCGGAGGCAGAGGAATACGCCGGCGTCGGAACGCCGCTCGCCGCGGCGCTCTGGCTCGTTTTCGCGGCGGCGAGCTGGTTTCTCATGCCGGCTTACGCGCGGCTCTCGACGGGCTCGGAGGCGGTGATCGCCGACGTTGTCACCTACGGCCGCATCGTCTCGGCGGCGAGCTTCGGGCTTTTTCTGGAGAGCGTATGGACCAAAATATTGCAGGCGGACGGCGATATGCGCACGCCGATGATCGCCCAGATCCTCGGCGCGGTGACGAACATCGTGCTCGACCCGCTGCTCATCTTCGGGCTGCTCGGACTGCCGCGGCTCGGCATTGCGGGCGCGGCGATCGCGACCGTGGCGGGTCAGATCGTCGCCGCCGCGGTCGTCATGCGCCGCGGGCGGCGGCGCTCCCCGCCGCTGCGGGTCTATCCGCGCCACGTGGCGCACATTTTCCGCCTTGGGCTGCCGAACATCCTGATGCAGTCGGCTTACACATTCTATATCTTCGGCTTGAACCTCATCCTCTCCGGCTTTTCCGATCAGGCGGTGACGGCGCTGGGGCTTTACTACAAGTGGCAGACATTTTTCTTCATCCCGCTCGGCGCGATGCAGACCTGCATCGTCCCGGTCGTGAGCTTCAACTATGCCGCGGGCAGCATCTCCCGCTGCCGGAAAACGCTCTCCGCCGCGCTCTGGTTCGGGCTTGCGCTGATGGCGGTCGGCACGCTCTGCTTCAACCTTTTCCCGGAGCAGATGCTCCGCGCGTTTTCCTCGGACGAGCTCGTCGTCGCCATCGGGACTTACGGCTTCCGCATCGTGGGCTTCAGCTTCCTGCCCATGGTCCCGTCGCTGACGTTCCCGGTGTTTTTCCAAGCCGTCGGCTCCAGCCTGAAAAGCTCGCTGCTCACCGTGGTGCGCACGGTGCTGCTGTTCGTGCCGCTCGGCTGGCTCTTCGCCCGTCTCCGGGGTCTGGAGGGCTTCTGGTTCACCTACCCCGCCACCGAGGTCCTGACCACGGCGGTCGGGTTTCTCTTCTACCGCGGATTCCTCCGCAGCGACTATGTCCGCGAGCACGCAGAAAAGGAGCAGACACCATGCTGAACACCACGCTTTGCTATATCGAGCAGGGGACGAAGTATCTCCTGCTGCACCGGGTGAAGAAGAAAAACGACCTCAACGAGGGCAAATGGATCGGCGTCGGCGGCAAGTTTGAGCCGGGCGAGAGCCCGGACGAGTGCCTTCTGCGCGAGGTGCGCGAGGAGACGGGGCTGACGCTGACGCGCTGGCGCTGCCGCGGGATCGTGACCTTTTGCAGCGACCGCTGGGAGACGGAGTATATGCACCTGTTCACCGCGGACGGCTTCACCGGCACACTGCGCGATTGCAGCGAGGGCGAGCTCGCGTGGATCGAGCGGGCGGACTTCGCCGCGCTGCCCCAGTGGGAGGGCGACCGCATTTTCCTCGCTCTGCTGGAGGCAAACGCGCCGTTTTTCCTGCTGAAGCTGCGCTACGAGGGCGACACGCTCGCGGAGGCGGTCCTGAACGGGGAGCGTCTGCGGTGAGGGTACTGGAGCTGACCGTTCCGCCGGAGCGGGACGGCAAAACGGTGAAGGCGCTGCTCCGGCGGGAGCTTCAGATGCCGGAGAGCCTCATCGCCGCGGTGAAGCTGCGCGAGCGCGGGCTCTGCTTGAACGGCGTGCGCTGCCGCACGACGGACACGGTGCGCGCCGGGGACCGGCTTACCGCAGAGGTCGGCGACCTCCCGGCGGAGACGGGGATCGCGCCGACGCCGATGGCGCTCGACATCCGCTACGAGGACGAGGACCTGCTTGTGCTGAATAAGCCCGCGGGTCTCGCCGTGAACGGCAGGGCGCTCCGCGGCGACGCGACGGTCGCCTCCGCGCTCGCGGCGTACTGGGGCGCGGACCGCCCCTTCCACTGCGTCACCCAGCTCGACCGCGGCACGAGCGGGCTGCTCGTCGCGGCGAAAAGCGGCTACATCCACGACCGGCTGCGCCGCGCGCTGCACGGCGAGGACTTCCGCCGCGAATACCTCGCGCTCGCGGAGGGGACGCTGCCCGCCGAGCACGGCAGCATTACGCTGCCCATCGCGCGCGACGGCGGCGCCCACCGCTTCCGCGCCGACCCCGCGGGCGTCCCTGCGCGGACGGATTACACCGTGCTGGACCGCCGCGGCGGGCTGTCGCTCGTGCGGCTCCGGCTCTTTACGGGCAGGACCCACCAGATCCGCGTCCACCTTGCGGCGCTGGGCTGCCCCCTCGCGGGGGACTGGCTCTACGGCAGCGCGTCGGACGCCCTCGCGCGCCCCGCGCTCCACAGCGCATTTCTGACCCTGCGCCAGCCCGTCACGGGGGCAGGGATCGAGCTGCAATGTCAATTACCGGAGGATATGGAGGAGCTATGGAAACAGTCGAAATGAAGGTGATCGCCCGCATCCGGAGCGATTTCGGCAGCAAGTTCGGCATTCCGCGCCAGAGCGGGCTCGTCGACTCGCTGCGCGCGGAGATCGTGTTCGAGCCGGAGTTCCGGGACCCGGAGGCGCTGCGCGGCATTGAGGGCTTTTCCCACCTCTGGCTGCTGTGGTATTTTTCCGCCGCGGAGCGCGGCGAATGGTCGCCGACGGTGCGCCCCCCGCGGCTCGGCGGCAACCGCCGCGTCGGTGTGTTCGCGACGCGCGCGCCGTTCCGCCCGAACCCGCTGGGGCTCTCCTGCGTGCGGCTGCTCGGCGTGGAGCGCGCCGGAGCGCGCGGCAGCGTGCTCGTCGTCTCCGGCGCGGACCTGATGGACGGCACCCCGATCTTCGACATCAAGCCCTACGCGCCCTACGCCGACGCCCATCCGGACGCGACCGGCTCCTTCGCCTCGACGCGCCCGGAGACGCTCCCGGTCCGCTGCCCGCCGGAGGAGCTCGCGAAGCTGCCGGAGGCGAAGCGCAAAGCGCTCCTCGGCGTGCTCGCGCAGGACCCCCACCCCCGCTATCAGCACGACGAGACGCGCATTTACGGCATGGACTTCGCCGGCTTCAACGTGAAATTCCGCGTCGCCGGCGGAACGGTGGAGGTCGTCCGGATCGAGCGGAGCGGAATTTAAAGCGCAAAAAAGCCGACGAAATGCTTCGTCGGCTTTTTCATGATTTTTCGCTTATCACACAGCGCGGGTAACCTTGCCGCTGCGCAGACAACGGGTGCATGCGTAGACATGCTGGGGAGCACCGTCAACGATCGCCTTCACGCGCTTCACGTTGGGCTTCCACATGCGGTTGGAACGTCTGTGAGAATGGCTCACCTTGATGCCGAAAGTGACACCCTTGTCGCAAAAATCACACTTTGCCATCTTATGCTGCACCTCCTCGCTTTTCATTATTCTGGTCTCACTGCGTGTCCAAAAAGGGACGATAACAGTAAACAGCTTATTTATAATAGCAAAGCCGCGCGGAAAATGCAAGAAAAATTTTTGCTTTTTCCGTGCTTTTTCCAAAAAAAGTTCCCCCGCGCGGAAAAATCCGCCCCGCGGCGGGGAAAGGGATTGCCAAAACCGGGAAAATTGTATAAAATGATATGATATAAGAAACCGACGGAGGTTCGATATGCAGAGCAAATATTCCATGAAGCTGAAGACCATCGTGGATATCCACGAGATGGCGGTCGTCCACAAGGCGACAAACTTCGAGTCCGTAACGATCTCGAACTACGATGTGAGCCGCCCCTCGCTCCAGCTCATCGGCTTTTACGATTATTTCCAGCGCGAGCGCATCCATGTCTGGGGCAAGAGCGAGCAGGCGTTCTGGCTGACGCTCGGCGAGGAGCTGCGCGCGGAGGTCCTCGACCGTCTGTTCTCCGAGCGTATCCCCGCCATGGTCGTCTGCCACCGCGTCATCCCGCCCACGGAGATGGTCGAGGCGGCGCGCAAGTATGACGTGACGCTGCTCAGCACGGACGTGGACACCAGCGAGGTCATCGCCCAGCTCATCGGCACGCTGCGCAAATATCTCTCCCCGCGCGCCACGATCCACGGCGTGCTCGTGCAGGTCCACGGCGAGGGTCTGCTCATCACGGGCGAGAGCGGCATCGGCAAGAGCGAGGTCGCGCTGGAGCTCGTCAAGCGCGGTCACCGTCTCGTCGCGGACGACGCGGTGGAGCTGCATAAGCGCAGCCGCAACGTGCTCGACGGCTGCGCGCCGAAGATGATCCGCTACCTGATGGAGCTCCGCGGGCTCGGACTTGTCGATATCCGGCGGCTCTACGGCGTCGGCTCCGTGCTGCCCATCTGCAAGATCGACCTCGTGGTCAATTTCGTCCGCTGGGACGAGGGCACGGAGTATGACCGCATGGGTCTGGAGGACGAGACCGTCGCCTATCTCGGCGTGACGCTCCCGAAGGTGACGATCCCCGTCGCCCCGGCGCGCAACCTCGCCATCATTCTGGAGGTCGCCGCGATGAACAACCGCCAGAAAAAGCTCGGCTACAACACCGCCAAGGAGTTTTTGAAGCGTCACGACGGCTCGCTCGGTCAGGACGACGAGGGCGACGATCCGGAGCTCAACTGATATGGAAAATCTCTGCCAAATGCTGCGCGGCGCCCTTCCGGGTCTGGACGCGCTGGAAAACGAACCCATGAGCCGCCACTGCTCGTTCCGCATCGGCGGCGCTGCCGCGGCGTTCTGCCGCGTTTCTGACGGGGCACAGCTGTCGGCGCTGCTCGCGCTGCTGCGGCGCGAGGGCGTGCCCTACGCCGTCATCGGCAGGGGCAGCAATCTGCTGGTGGGCGACGGCGGCTTTCCCGGCGCGGTCGTCCAGCTCGCGGACGCCCCCGCCTCGCTCCGCCGCGAGGGGGACTGCGTTTCCGCATGGGCGGGCGTGACGCTCGCGCGGCTCGCCGTTTTTGCGCGCGAGCAGGGTCTCGCCGGGCTGGAATTTGCCCACGGCATCCCCGGCTCGCTCGGCGGCGGCATTTTAATGAACGCCGGAGCCTACGGCGGCGAGATGAAGGACGTCGTCGTCTCCGTGCGCTATCTGGACGCAGAGGGCGCGGTGCGCGAGACGGCGGAGCCGGGCTTTGCTTACCGCCATAGCCGCTTTTCAGACAGCGGGGAGATCGTCCTCGGCGCCGTGCTCCGGCTGCGCCCCGACGCGCCGGACGCCATCGCCGCGCGTATGGCGGAGCTCTGGGAAAAGCGCAGCGCGAGCCAGCCGCTGAGCCTGCCGAGCGCGGGCAGCACCTTCAAGCGCCCGGCGACGGGCTACGCCGCCGCGATGATCGACGGGGCGGGCTGCAAGGGGCTCGCCGTCGGCGGCGCGCAGGTGAGCGAAAAGCACGCCGGCTTCGTCGTCAACCGCGGCGGCGCGACCGCGGCGGACGTGAAGGCTCTCATGGCGGAAGTGCAGCGCCGCGTGCTGGAAAAATACGGCGTGGAGCTTCAGCCTGAGGTGCGCTTCCTCGGCGACTGATCATCTTTTTTTACGGAGGAAAAGCGATGAAATTCCTGATCATCTCCGGCATGTCCGGCGCGGGAAAGACCCGCACGGCGGACGTTCTGGAGGACATGGACTTTTACTGCGTGGACAATATGCCCGCCGCGCTGCTGCCGAAGCTCGCGGAGTTCTGCATGGGCTTAGGCGGTCGCTACGAAAAGGTCGCGCTCGTGACGGACATCCGCGACGCCGGCGGCGTGGACGCGATCTTCGCCTCGCTCGACAAGCTCTGGGAGCTCGGCTGCGAGTATGAGATCCTCTACGTTGAGGCGGACGAGGCGACGATCATCAAGCGCTACAAGGAGTCGCGCCGCCCCCACCCGCTTCAGGCGGAGGCTGGCAGCATCGGCGCCGCCGTCGCGCTGGAGTCCCGGCGGCTCGAACGGCTGCGCGACAACGCCGACTATGTGATCAACACAAGCAATTTAACGCTCGGTCAGCTCCAGAGCGAGCTGTTCCGCCTGTTCTCCGACGAGGGCGCGAAGCGCAGCCTTCAGGTGACGGTGATGAGCTTCGGCTTCAAATACGGTCTGCCCATCGAGGCGGACATGGTGCTCGACGCGCGCTTTCTGCCGAACCCCTACTATGTCGCCGCGCTGCGGGACAAGACGGGGCTGGACGCGCCCGTGCGGGACTTTATCTTCCAGTATGAGACCGCGCGGGAGTTTCTCCGCCGTGTGACGGAGCTGCTGGAGTTCCTCCTGCCGCAGTACGTCGAGGAGGGCAAGCACTCGCTGACCGTCGCCGTCGGCTGCACGGGCGGACGCCACCGCTCCGTCGCCGTGGCGGACGCGCTCTGCAACGCCGTCCGCGCCAAGGGCGGCGATGCCCTGCTCGTGAACCGCGATATTGAAAAATAAACCGTTCGGATAAATTCTTATGAGGGAGGGAGGACCACACCATGTCATTTTCCGGCAGCGTCAAGGCGGAGCTTTGCCGCGCCGCCGTCTCCCGCCCCTGCTGCGCCGCGGCGGAGGCTTACGGCGTGCTGCTCTATGCCAACTGCTTCACCGCGCGGGAGGTGCGCATCGTCACCGCCTGCCCGGAGCTTGTCCAGCGCCTCCCGCGGCTCTGGAAGCGCGCCTTCGGCTTCCCCTTTGATTCCGTCGGCGCGTCGAGCGGCGGCAAGACCGTGCTCACGGTGACGGACCCGGCGCGCATCCGCGCCATATTCGCCCGCTTCGGCTACGACGCGGAGACCAATTTTGCCCACCACATCAACTTCGGTCTGCTGGAGGAGGACTGCTGCCGCGCCGCCTTCATCCGCGGCGCGTTTCTCGCCGGCGGCAGCGTCACGGACCCGGAAAAGCGCTATCATCTGGAGCTCGTGACGGACCACAGGAGCGTCTCCAGCGAGGCGTTCACGCTGCTGCTGGAGATGGGCTTTTCCCCGAAGGACACCGTCCGCGCCGGACACTATGTGACCTACTTCAAGCAGTCCGAGGCGATCGAGGACCTTCTGACCACCATCGGTGCGCCGAACGCGGCGATGGAGCTGATGAGCGCCAAGGTGGAGAAGGACATGCGCAACGCGGTGAACCGCCGCGTCAACTGCGACAGTGCGAACGCGGACAAGATCGTCTCCGCCGCCCAAGCCCAGCTCGACCGCATCCGCGAATTAGACCGCGCCGTCGGCATCGAAAACCTCCCCGCCGGACCCGCGCAGGCGGCGCTCCTCCGCGTCGCAAACCCCGAAGCGAGCTTAGCCGACCTCGCCCTCCTCGCCGACCCGCCGGTCAGCAAGAGCTGCATCAACCATTGGATGCGAAAACTCATGACACTC
>CAVCTM010000103.1:0-7385 GCA_963605115.1 Pseudobutyrivibrio sp.
TCTGTTTCATTCCCCTTTGGTGCCTTGCAGCGCAGCGGAAAGGAATGGTCATAACGATGGAAGAAGCACTGGTAGAAATTCAGGGACTCAAAAAATATTTTTCCCACCCCCGCGGGCTGCTGCACGCCGTGGACGACGTTTCCATGCGCTTTGCAAAGGGGCGCACGATGGGCGTCGTCGGCGAGAGCGGCTGCGGCAAGAGCACGCTCGGCAGGACCATCATCCACCTGCACGAGAGCACCGGCGGAAAGATCCTGTTCCGCGGCGAGGACGTCACGCGCGTTTCCGCGCGCCGGCTCCGGGAGCTGCGGCGCAGCATGCAGATCATCTTTCAGGACCCTTACAGCTCTCTGAACCCCCGCATGACCGTGGAGGAGACCATCCGCGAGCCGCTGGTGCTCGCCGGGCGGCGCTCCCGCGCGGAGACGGAGCGCGAGGTGGCGCGCGTGATGGACCTCGTGGGCATCGCGCAGCGCTGGCGCTGCGCCTATCCGCACGAGATGGACGGCGGACGCCGCCAGCGCGTCTGCATCGGCCGCGCGCTCGCGACGGATCCGGAGTTCATCGTCTGCGACGAGCCGGTGAGCGCACTGGACGTGTCCATTCAGGCGCAGGTCATCAACCTGCTCCAGGACCTCCAGAAGGAATACGGGCTGACCTATATGTTCGTCACCCACGACCTCTCCGTCGTCCACCACATCTCCGACGAGATCTCCGTTATGTATCTCGGCCAGCTCGTGGAGACCGCGGCGTCCGCCGCGCTCTTCGAGCGCCCGCTCCACCCTTACACGAAGGCGCTGCTGAGCGCCATCCCCTCCGTGGACATCCACAACCAGCGCGAGCAGATTCTCATCCGCGGCGAGCTGACCTCGCCCATCGACCCCGCGCCCGGCTGCCGCTTCGCCTCCCGCTGCCCTTACGCGGCAGAGGCGTGCGCCGCGCCGCAGACGCTGCGGGAGCTGCTCCCCGGACACCATGTCTCCTGCTGCCGCGCGGCGGAGATCAACGAACTTTGAATCAGGAGTGAACCGCAATGGACAATACGCATATCAAGAAGGTGACGGCGATCACCCGCGTGTTCGGCGAGGGTCAGAAGACCGTCGCCGCCGCCGTGGAGTATGACGCCGAGCTGCGCGCGGAGGACGTGGACAAGAGCGCCTTCGCCGTGGAGGACCGCCGCGTGACGGACGCTTACGTCAGCGCCTCCGCCGCGCCGGAGCGCGCCGCGCGCGGCAGCTTCGTCATTCTGGAGCTCGACCGCTTCGACAGCGGCATCAATACGATGGTCGCCCGTCCCCGGTCCGACGGCGGGCTCGGCTGCATCGCGAGCATCGTTACGCCGCGCCCCGTCGTCATCCAGACCGCCCCCGTCGCGACCGCCGCGGGCGAGGTGTATCTCCCCGAAGCCCCCGTCGCCGCGTCGGAGACGAAAAATATCGTCGCGGACGAGTTTCAGGTCTTCACTTACCATCTTGCGGACGGACGCAAAGTGGATTATAATCTCTATATCCCGAAAAACCTCGAACCGGGCAGGGAATACCCGCTGGTCTATTTCATCGAGGACGCCGGCGTTTTGGGGCAGGACATGACGATCACGCTGGCGCAGGGGCTCGGCGCGTCGGTCTGGGCGCGCCCGGAGGAGCAGGCGAAGCGCCCCTGCTTCGTGCTCGCGCCCCAGTTCCACGGACCGGAGTCCCTCGTGCAGGACGATTTCAGCTGCACATGGGAGGTGGACGCGGCTTACGCGCTCGTCCGCCACATCATCGAGCGCTACCCCATCGACAAAAAGCGCGTTTACGGCACCGGGCAGTCCATGGGCTGCATGACGACCTGCGAGCTCAGCATCCGCGACCCGGCGCTTTACGGCGGCTGCCTGCTCGTCGCGGGACAGTGGGACCCGGAGCGCATCGCCGCGGCGAAGGACTGCAACTTCTGGATCTGCGTCTCCCGCGGGGACGAGAAGGCGTGGCCCGGCATGAACGCGCTGGTCGACGCGCTCGAACGCGCCGGCACGACGGTCGGCCGCGCCGAGCTCGACGCGCTGGACCTCCCGGAAGCCGACCGCATCGTGCGCGCTCTGGCGCAGGACGGCAGCCATGTCCACTTCACATGGTACCGCGGCAACAGCGTCATCCCCGAAGGCACGGAGCCCACGGGCGGCGCCCACCACACGAACACATGGCGCTTTGTTTACGAGATGGAATCGCTGCGCGAGTGGCTGTTCGCGCAGCACAGAGACTGAGGAGAGACCGGCAATGCGGGAGCGCGATGCGCTGACCGGCGGCGAGAGCTGGGTCGGCTATTTCACAAAAATGGATACCGGGCGCTACCGGCAGGACCTCCCCGCCGGGCGGCGGCGCGCGCTCCGCGCCGTCCACTGCGCGCTCTTCGCCGCGGCAGCGGCGGCGTTTTTCGCCGCCGCTGCGATACCGGGGGAGCTGAATTTCCGCCGCTGGGCGGTCATTCCGGAGTCGCTCGCCATGCTGGGGCTCATCCGCCTCGCGGCGGCGCTCATCCACTATCTTGCCGCCCCGCGGGAGATGCGCTTTGCCGAGCATAACCGCTCCTCCTTCGCCCTGCGGCGCACCGCGGCGTTCACGGCGGCGGCGCTGCTGGCGTCCGGCGTCTCCGCGGCGGTCTTCGCCGCGCGGCAGGAGCCCGCGGGCAGCGCCGTCGCCGCCTGCGCGCTTTTCTCCGGCGCCGCCGCTGCGATGGCGGCAATGTATGCAATCGAGCGCCGCGTGCGCTATATCCGACTCCCGGACGCCGACGGCGGGGAGATCAACTGATTTTTTGGAGGTCACGCAGAAAATGAAACAGTACAAAAACGCAGGGGCGTTCATGCTGGACGTGGACCGGCTCACCGCCGTTTCGGAGGACGGGCTGGACGCCGTTTCCGACGCGCGGCTGCGCGAAAGAATCGCGGAGCGGCTCGCGGTGCGCGCGCCGGGGGCGGACGAGGTGCTGCTGCGCGTCGAATATGTCGGCGTCTGCGGCTCGGACGTCCACTATTTCCACGCCGGGCGCTGCGGCGCCTTCGCCGTGGACCCGGAGCGGGACATCCCCTACGTGCTGGGCCACGAGTGCGCCGGCACGGTCGTAGAGGTCGGCGAAAACGTGAAAAACCTCGCCGTGGGCGACCGCGTCTGCTGCGAGCCGGGCGTGCCCTGCGGACACTGCGAGCAGTGCCGCAGCGGGCACTATAACCTCTGCCCGGACGTCGTTTTCTGGGCAACGCCGCCGGTGCAGGGCTGCTATATGCGCTATGTGCCCTTCCGCGCGGACTTCTGCTTTAAGCTGCCGGAAAACGTCAGCACGCGCGCCGGCGCGCTCGCCGAGCCCTTCGCCATCGGCATGTACGCCGCGGAGCTCGGCGAGGTGACGGTCGGCAGCACGGTCGCCATCCTCGGCAGCGGCTGCATCGGGCTGATGACGCTGCTGGCGTGCCGCGCCCGCGGCGCGAAGGAGATCATCGTCACGGACCTTGAGGACGTGCGGCTCGAAAAAGCGCGCGAGCTCGGCGCGGACCGCGTCGTGAACACCCGGAGGGAGGACGCGCTCGCCGCCATCGGCGAATACACCCACGGCCGCGGCGTCGACGTCGTGTTTGAAACGGCGGGCAGCCGCGTCACGATCGGTCAGACGCCCTTCGCCGCGCGGCTCGGCGGGCTCGTCGTGCTCGTCGGCATCTCGCCGGAGGAGGAGCTGCCCTATAACTTCGGGCAGGTGATGGCGAAGGAGCTGCGCATCAAGTCCGTGTTCCGTTATGTCAATATGTTCCCGAAGACCGTCGCCGCCATCGCCGCCGGCGCCCCGGTCGAGCAGGTCGTCACCCACGAATACGCGCTGGAGGACATCCAGCAGGCGTTCGACGACTCCGTACACCGCAAAAACGAGGTCGTGAAAGCGATCATCCGGATATAAAAACGGATCGGGAGACTGCCGAAAACGGCAGTCTCCCGATCACGTTTTGCCAAAAAGCCTCGCAGAGTTCGCGGCGCGCACGCCGCGAATAAAGTCCAATCCATTTTTCGGCGCGACACGCGCGTGCCGAAAAATACTCTGCGCGGAGCGAACGTGCGAAGCCCCTGCCGAACGGCAGGGGCTTCGTGCGCTGAGCGGAGTGAAGCCTTTTCATCCGGGAGCCCAGCGTAAGCGGGTCCCGGATGAGGTGTTTTACTCCTCCTCGGCGGCGAGGCTCTCGCGGAAGAGCAGGGAGATGCACCAGAGGGCGGCGAGGCCGACGAGGGTGTAGATCACGCGGCTGAGCACTGCGGTCTGGCCCCCGCAGAGGAAGGCGACCAGATCGAAGCGGAACAGTCCGACGCTGCCCCAGTTCAGCCCGCCGATGATGGCGAGGATCAGGGCGATGCGATCCATAATCATTGCGTTTTCGCTCCTTTTTCGCTTGGTTAGCAGACCGGAAAAGCGGCCTGTTTCCCGCTTATCATTGCCGAAAAAGGACAAAATATGCGCCGCCGGCAAAATTGCCGGCGGCGCATTGCTGCTTTTTTGTTTTTTTACTGCTGACAGTGGCTCTGCGTTTCCGCGATGACCTTGGCGCGGCGGTTTTTGACCTCCGGGCTCATGGGCTTGATGTCGCCCGCCTTGGTGAGCGCCATCTTCGTGAGGGCGGGACCGACCAGCTCGTAGATGAGCACGCTGAAGAGCGTGATGGAGCGGATCATCGCGCCGTCTGCGCCGAGCTGCGCCGCGGCGGTCAGGGACATGCCGAGGGCGACGCCCGCCTGCGGGAAGAGCGTGATGCCGAGGTATTTGACGATCGTGTGGTCGCAGTGGGTCGCCTGCGCGCTCCAGCGCGCGCCGAGATATTTGCCGAGCGCGCGGACGAGGATATAGACGATGCCGATGGCGACCATCGCGAGGTCCGCGAAGACATCCAGACGCAGCGCGGCGCCGGACATGACGAAAAACAGGCAGTAGATCGGCGCGGTCCAGCGGTCCTCGCGCTCCATGAGGTCCTCCGCGATGGGGCAGAGGTTGCAGAACACGGTGCCGAGCATCATGCAGGTCAGCAGCGAGGAGAAGCCGATCTTCAGCTCGCCGAAGGTGAACCCGAACATGCTGAGCGCGGTCGTCAGTGTGACGGCGGCGATGAGCAGGATGACGCGGTTGCGGTTGGAGTGGAAATACTTTTCCACGCGGTCGAGACCCCAGCCGAGCAGACCGCCGAGCACGACGGAGCAGACGATCTCGATCAGGGGGTTCACGATGATGGAGATAAAGCTCAGCGATCCGCCCTGAAGCGCCTTGGCGATGCCCGCGGCGACGGCGAAGAGCACGAGACCCACCGCGTCGTCGAGCGCGACGACGGGGAGCAGCATATCCGTCACGGGACCCTTGGCTTTATACTGGCGGACGACGAGCAGCGTGGCTGCGGGGGCGGTGGCGCTCGCGACGGCGCCGAGGGTGATCGCCGCGGGCAGGCTCATCTTGTCCGGCGCGATGAAGTGGACCGCGATGAGCGCAATGGCGACGAAAATGCTGGCAAGGCACGCCTGGAAGATCGCGATGGCGACCGCCTGACGACCCGTGGTGCGCAGCTTGGGCAGCATAAATTCGGTGCCCATGGCGAACGCGATGAAGCCGAGCGCCAGATTGCTCAGAAGATCGAGATTTTCGACAGCCTCATAGGTCGGGAAGCCGAGACCCGGCACACCGAGGCGGCCGAGGCAGAACGGTCCGATCAGGATGCCCGCGATCAGATAAGCAGTGACGTCCGGCAAGCGGAACAAATTGATAACACGGGTCATGAGCAACCCGGCTACCATTGCGACCGCAATGGAGATCAAAAGTGTCATTATTCAGTTCCTCCCTCTTTCTTACCACGTGAATATACTATATAAAATTGCAAAACGCAAGAAAAAAAGTAAACAAAAAAGCGCCGCTTTTCGCGGCGCTTTTCACAAACGATAACGAGCGCATTATCAGTATAAAACAAAGCTCTTATACGGAGCGCCTCGTCAGTCGAGTTTCAGGTCTCCCTCGCGGATCCAGCCGAGTCTGCGCAGCAGTGCGCCGCCCGCCCAGCTCAGCACGGCGGGGAGCACGACGGCGACGAGCGCGAGCCCGATCCAGTCTGAAGCGCGCGGCGCGACCGCCTGCGCCCCCTCCGCGAGCGCCTGCGCGCTCGGCGCGACCCAGCCGCTCCAGACGCCGATGGGACCGCAGAGCGCGCAGGTGCCCATGCCGGAGTTGACCGGCGCGCCGTTCATCTCCAGCCGGAAGAGGCAGGTCGCGGCGGGACCCGTGATCGCGCTCGCGACGGTGGGCGGGATCCAGATGCGCGGGTTGCGCACGATGTTGCCCATCTGGAGCATGCTGGTGCCGAGCCCCTGACTCACGAGCCCGCCCCAGCGGTTTTCGCGGAAGCTCATGACGGCAAAGCCCACCATCTGGGCGCAGCAGCCCGCGACCGCCGCGCCGCCGGCGAGCCCCGTCAGCCCCAGCACGGAGCAGATCGCCGCGCTGGAGATCGGCAGCGTCAGCGCAATGCCGACGACGACGGAGACGATGATGCCCATCAGAAACGGCTGGAGCTCCGTCGCCCACATGATGAGCCGCCCGACATAGCTCGCGCCCGTGCCGATCGGGGCGGCGACGAGCCGCGCGAGTCCGATGCCGACGAGGGCTGTCACGAGCGGGGTGACGAGGATGTCGATCTTCGTCTCCCTGCTGACCGCCTTGCCGCACTCCGCCGCAACGACCGCGACGACGAGGACCGCGAGCGGTCCGCCCGCGCCGCCCATCGCGTTCGTGGCGAAGCCGACCGCCGCGAGCGAGAAGAGCACCATGCCCGGCGCATGGAGCGCCGAGCCGATGGCGACCGCCATCGCGGGCCCGACCATCGCCGAGCAGATGCCGCCGACCGTGTAATGCACGGCGGCGTCGCCCTTGCCGACGGTCGCGACCGCGGCGGTCAGGAAGCCGATGTGGAACTGGCTGCCCAGCGTGTCCAGAATGGTGCCGATCAGCAAGGTGCAGAAAAGTCCCTGCGCCATCGCCGCCAGCGCGTCGATGAAATAGCGCTTCGGCGAAAAAACAATGTCCTTCCGCCGCAGAAATGCCCGAAGCTTCTCCATAAGCCGTCTCCCTTCGCCGTCCCACGCATTTTTGTCTTGACAGGTGTTGAGAGTATTATACAGCTTTTTTGGGAGATGTCAAGGAGAAGGTTGGTTTTTGCGGGTGCTGCGGGGGAAGGGGTAAAAGCTGAATGCGCCTGCGGGCGCAAAATTGAATTTGTTTCGCGCCGAAGGCGCGACTTACTTTGCCCCACGCGGGGAAAGTAAGCAAAGGCGCGGTCAGAAGGGAAACCCTTTCGAATGGGTTTTCCTCCCGACACCCTCCTTTCCTGAACGACCAAG
>CAVCTM010000104.1:0-7307 GCA_963605115.1 Pseudobutyrivibrio sp.
AACCCTCCAGTCAGCCTTCGGCTGACAGCCTCCCTTGCACAGGGAGGCCTTTAAAATCGCGGCGGTCTCTCTTTTTCATAACTCCTTCACGGCCCAGACGACCTCGTCGCCGCGCTCCGCAACGCGGAAGCCCTGCTTTAAGAACATCCCGACGGCGGGGTTGTCCGCGGCGATGTTGTCCCAGAGGGCGGGGATGCCGTTTTTCTTTGCGGCGGCGCAGAGCAGGCAGAGCCCCGCGGCGCCGCAGCCGCAGCCCCGGCGGTCGGCGCGGACGATCACGTCGCAGAGATAAACGCCGCGCTCCGGGTCTAAGTGGTAGGCGACCTCGCCGACGTCCTCGCCGGTCTCCGCATCGCGCAGATAGCGGTAAAACCGCTCCGTCTCCGGCGCGTCCAGCCAGCGCGCCGCCCAATCATCCCAGCGCTCCGGCGGGAACGCGATCGTACCGCCGTAAGCGCGGTTATACGCCATTGTCGCCTCGTCCGCGAGCAGCCCGGCGCGGAAGGCGAGCTCGCCGCGCCGCGGCTTATAGAGCGTCAGCATCCGCGCCTCACCTCGCCTTCCGCAGCCAGAGCCCGAAGCCCGCGCCGCAGCAGCCGCCGATGATGTGGGCAAGCTGGGACACGCTGTCCCGCACGGTAACGGCGTCGTAGATCTCGCCGCCGACATAGATGGCGAACACGAGGATGAGCGTCAGCGGCACGCCGCGCCCCCGCGCGCCGCCGAGCGAGGACATCAGGATCATCATAAACACGATGCCGCTCGCGCCCAGCAGGGCGGTGGAGGGGAACAGCAGCCACTGCGCCAGCCCGGAGATGAACGCCGTCGCGAGGATGGTCCAGAGCAGCGTCCGGCTGCCGTAGCGCTCCTCCAGCGGCGGACCGAGGACGAGCATCAGCGTGATGTTGCCCGCGTAGTGCGAAAAGCTGCTGTGACCCAGAACATGGGTGAAAAAGCGCGGGTAGGTCAGCCAATCCGTCAGCGGCGAGCGGTAAACGCAGAAAAAGCGCAGCGTAGACGCCCCCTTCGTCAGCGCGCCGAGCCCCAGCACAACAAGGCTCAGCAGCGCAAACGTCAGCGTCGTCGGCGCATTATATTGGATCAGGCTCCGTTTCATGGAAAAAGCTTCCTTTTCTCTTTTGGGATGGAAGCATTTTAGCACAGATCGCAGGGATTGGCAACCTCACTCAGCCAAGACCGGGCTGCGACTTTAAAGGCCTCCGAAGTGCAAGGGAGGCTGTCAGCCGAAGGCTGACTGGAGGGTTGTAAGCTTCTGTCAACCTCCGAGCTTCCAGCGATACTTCGTAGGGGTCGGCGTCCTCGACGACCCGTTTGCAGGAAGCTTGGATATCCCGGAAGCCACGGGACGAAAGAGGACGCCGTCCCCTACGCACCAACCATCCAAACATGGCATTTTCGGAAGCCTACAACCCCTCAGTCAGCCTTCGGCTGACAGCTCCCCTTGCACAGGGGAGCCGCTTCGCGGCATTTATTTCTCATCGAACCTCCGCCAAAACCAAGGACCGGTCCGCAAACGCGGGACCGGTCCTTTGCTTTTTCAGCCTTCCTTCTTCTGCTGCTCGCGCTGCGCTCTTCTCTCGGCGTCGCGGGCGCGGCTGCGGCGCACGGCGCGCGTTACGACGATCGCGACGACGGCGGCGATGACGAGGAAGCTCAGCCAGCCGACCCAGCCGCGGGCGATGGCGAGCAGGAGGCTCTGCATCGCGTCCACAAAGCCCGTGCAGCCGCGGCGGAACGCCTCGCCGAGCTTCGCGCCGAAGCCGATGGCGGGCTCCTCGATCTCCGTCAGCTTGTAGACCTCGCTCAGCGTGATGGTCACGGTCGCGTAATTCACGAGGGAATCATACTTGCGCAGCGAGCCGGTCAGACTCTCGATGGCGAGCTCCGTCTCGCTGATGGCGCTCTCCAGCGTGATGATATCCTCCATGCTCTCCGCCTTCGCAAGCAGCTCCTGAAGCCGCGTGAGCTTCGTCTGCTGGGTAATAAGGCGCGCTTCCGTGTCGTAATAGCTCTCGCTCACGTCGTCGGCGCTGCGGCTGATGGAGTTGACCTGGCAGAGCGCGCCGACCGCGGCGCAGAAGCTCTCGAAGCGCTCTGCCGGCACGCGCACGGTGTAATAGCCCTGCCGGTAGCGGCTGTAATTGTTCAGCTCGCTGCGCTCAAAATAGCCGCCCGCCTCCGCGACCGCGGCGCTGAGACCCGCGGCGGCGTCGTCGAACTCCGTGCTCTCAAGGTCGATCTCCGCGCGGCGGATGATCTTGACGTCCATCTCCGGGGAATAGCCGGTGGAGAGGCTCTCGGCATAGCTGTCGTTCCAGCCGTATTCCATCTCCTCGACATAGCCGCCGTCCCACGAAGCCGCCTCGCCCTTGCTCCCCGGCGCACTCGGCTCTGACATGGAAGCGCTGTCCGCGCTCTTGCTCGCCGCCCCGCAGCCGCAGAGCAGCATCGCCAGCAGCGCCGTCAGCACCGCCAGCGCAGAGATCAGTCTCGCGTTCTTTTTCATCTCGGTCCTCCCCTGAATTTTTAGTGTCCTCAGTAGCTTAGACGCACGCGGCGAGAAAAAGTTTCCCCAAAAAGCAAAAAAACCCGATATTGACATTCCCCCTCCCCGCGTGGTATGCTATGGAGTACCGTGAATAACGGATTTTTGAGCAAATTTCCGAAAAAAAACACGGAGAGTTGTCCGAGTGGTCGAAGGTGCAGCACTCGAAATCATGTGATTAGTCCCCAAAAGTGAATATTTATACATGGAAGCGTATCGAAGTGGTTGTAACGAGCTGCACTCGAAATGCAGTTGTCCGCAAGGGCACGTGGGTTCGAATCCCACCGCTTCCGCCACCGAAGCCTTGAAAACTCTATGTTTTCAAGGCTTTTTCTTTTGTTCGGGCAGCATCTATTTTGGGGAAAGCAATTCAAATGGTGCCCTTGGTGCCCCGCTTTGTGGTGCCCGGCTCATTCCACATCATACACACTATACAAGAAATATGTATGCTGTGGTGCCCCAATGGTGCCCGGAACTGCTAAAAAGCTATGGAAAGCAGCGCGGAGCTATAAAAAGATATTGCCGTTATAGCTCCATTTCGCTGCTTTTCTTTTTCGCTTTCTTCGATGCTTCTTGCCCTGCTTCTTTTCCTGTAACGGTTGTTTTCGGTTGCAGTGCTTTATGATAGGTTTGCAGTACGCTTTGTTTTCTTTCAAGCCGCACATCAACATACTGTGCCGTTACCGCTTCAAGGTTTGTGGAAATACCAAGTGATATACCAATGCCCTTTAATGTATGCCCCAAAATCTCGCCAACGGTGTAGAAGTCGCCTGTCAGTTGGTGCATATTGGTAGCTGCCGTATGACGTAAATCGTGAAAGCGGATATGCGGCATTTCAAGGTGTCGGATAAGCTGTCCGAAGTTTGCTGACATTCTATCTCTGCGCTGCGGCGAACCGTCAGGCTTTGCAATAAAGAGCTTATTATCGTAATACACCCCACCGCCCGCCTCAGTCAAAGCCTTTTGCCGCGCAATCAAATCAAATTGTCGCAGGAAGTACGGCAATGCTTCTTCGGTAATCGGCAAAATACGATCATTGGATTTTGTCGGTGCCATTTCCGTAATGGTCTTTGTCCCCGGCGGCACCTTGAAGGGCATTTGCTCTACAACGCCAAACTGCATTTTTTCAAGGTCAATGTTTGTTGTCCTCAATCCGATAATCTCACTCATACGAAGCCCATACATTCCGGCAAGCACAACAGGCATTTCCCATTCCGTACCTATCACATTGCTCATAAAGGTCTGCATTTGCTCAATGGTGTATGGATCAGGCGTTTTCGCTTGCTTGCCGAACTTTGTTATAATGTCGCGGGCGGGGTTATGTTCAATGTATCGGTACTTCCGGGCGTGTTCCATTGATACGCTCAATATGCGCTGCGCATATCGAACGGTGCTATTGGATAAGCCCTTGTCAAATAGCTGCTGAAACATATTATCAAGCATCGACGGAGTCAATTGGTTAAGCTGCACATGACCGATATATGGCACGATATGATTGCGAATATGGCTCTTATAGCCCGCAAAGGTGCTTGGACGCAAGTTAGCCTTGCCGTGGTTTTCTACCCATTCCTCCAAAGAGGTCGCCGACATCAAAACGGCGGATCAGCTTCACTTGCCCACACCGAAGGTCGAGTACCACACCATCGCCAGCAAGCCCACGGAGATTCAGCAGGAAATGGTGAAAGAGCTATCGGAACGCGCGTCTAAGGTACACAGCGGTGCAGTCACCCCGGATGTGGACAATATGCTCAAAATCACCTCAGACGGGCGCAAGCTGGGGCTTGACCAGCGCATCATCAACCCCATGCTCCCCGACGAAGAATCCACCAAGGTCAATCAATGTGTGGCGAACATCCTCCAATACTGGCGCGACGGCGAGGCGGACAAGCTGACGCAGCTTGTATTCTGCGACATTTCCACGCCAAAAGCCGCGCCCTCGCAGCGGGCGGCAAAGCCTTCCCCCGGTACGCTGGATAGCCCGGAAATCCGTGCGCTGGAAAGTGCGATCCCGTTGGAGGAAAGCTCGGATACGCCGTTTACGGTCTATGAAGATGTGCGTCAAAAGCTCATTGCCGCCGGGATGCCCCCGGAACAGATCGCGTTCATCCATGACGCCAACACAGAGGTCAAAAAGCGGGAGCTGTTTGCGAAAGTGCGAAGCGGTCAGGTGCGCGTCCTCATGGGCAGCACGGCCAAGATGGGCGCGGGAACCAACGTGCAGGATCGCTTGATTGCACTTCACGATTTGGATTGCCCGTGGCGGCCTCGTGATCTCACGCAGCGTAAAGGCCGCATCGAGCGTCAGGGCAATCAGAATAAGCTCGTTCATGTGTGCCGCTATGTGACGGAGGGAACGTTCGACGCTTACTTGTGGCAGACCGTTGAGAACAAGCAGAAATTTATCAGCCAAATCATGACTTCAAAATCCCCGGTTCGCTCCTGCGAGGATGTAGATGCCACGGCGCTGTCCTTTGCGGAGATCAAAGCGCTCTGTGCCGGTGATCCCCGCATCAAGGAGCGTATGGATTTGGACATTGAGGTGTCCAAGCTCAAAATTATGAAAGCAGACCACAACAGCAAGCAATACCGGTTGGAGGCCAGTCTGCTGAAATACTTCCCGGAAAAGATTGAAGAACACAAGGGCTTCGTCCGTGGACTGGAAGCGGATATACAGACCCTCGCAGCGCATCCGCTCCCGGCAGAGGGTTTTGTCGGCATGGAGATTCGCGGCGACCGGCTCACCGATAAGGAAAACGCCGGTGCTGCGCTGCTGGGCACCTGCAAGGAGGTCAAGGGCAAAGACCCGGTGCAGATCGGCAGCTATCGCGGCTTTACCATGTCTGTCGCTTTCGATTCCATGTGGAAAACGTACACGCTGACGCTGAAAGACCAGATGCCCCACCGCGTTGAACTCGGTGCGGATGCCAGAGGCAACCTTGTCCGCATCGAAAATGCGCTGGATAAAATGCCCGAACGCCTGCGCAGCGTTCAGGATCAGCTCGAAAACCTCTATAACCAGCAGGCGGCGGCAAAGGCCGAAGTGGGCAAGTCATTCCCGCAGGAGCGGGAGCTGGCCGCAAAGACTGCGCGGCTCATTGAGCTGGATATGGAGCTGAATCTGGACAGCAAGGGACAGGCACAGCCTGAACAGGCCATTGCAAAATCAGCGCGTCCCTCCGTGCTGGACAGGCTGAAAGCGCCGCCCGTTCACGGCACACCGGGAAAGCCCCGCAAAAAAGAAATGGAGGCACGATGATGAAGAATATCCCCGTTTATAAGCACCCGGCGTCCTATGCCAGAGAGCATGACGAGCTTGCTACCCACCGCACTTCCAATCAGGCGAACACGGCCTGCAAGGAAGCGATTGAAGCTGCTATTCGTGACCACTACCGGGATAACCGGTTGGATGCTGCGGCGGTCGATCAGGTGGTGCAGCAGTTCGGCTATGACCGCACGTTCCATGTCCTTGCCATTACCGTCTGTCAAGCGGATTGGGACAAGCGCTATTCTCCCGACAACAGAGCTTGGGCAAACGCCATGTCCATCCCTGCCAATCCCGACGCATGGGGTACTGACCGCACCTGTTATCTGGCCGTCAACAGCCATCCCGGTCTGGTCGATCTGTTTCTCAGCCAGACCCGCAAAGCCTACGCACAGGAGCGGCAGAAAACCTCTGTCCGGAATAAGTTGAAAATGCTGCCTGAAACAACTTCGCCGAAAATTTCGGCGAAGTCCAAAGCCCCGGAGCGCTGAGCGATGGCAAAGCGCAAACGGGACATTCAGCTTAAATTCCGCGTCACGCCGCAGGAACGAGAAATGATTGAAACGAAGATGGCGCAGTTCGGCACCACTAACATGGCGGCATATCTCCGCAAGATGGCGATTGACGGATATGTGGTAAAGCTCGATCTTCCGGAACTGCGGGAACTGGTGTCGCTGCTTCGGTATTCCAGCAACAACCTCAATCAGCTCACCCGCCGCTCCCACGAAACAGGCCGCATCTATGAGGCCGATCTGGAGGACATTCAGCAAAGTCAGGAGCGGATATGGACGGCGGCGGAGAAAATCGTTTCCTCGCTGGCGGCGCTGAAATAAGTCGCAGGGGTGGCGGAATAACCGCCGCCCCTGTCCACGCCAAACCGCATCATTGCAAAAAATCCGCAGACAGGATATTCTAAAATCAGAAAACAAAATGATTTTGAAAAGGAGACCGCTAAATGTTCATCCTGAAAATTCTCATTGCGCCGCTGTCACTTATCCTGTCTCTGTTCGTCTGTCTGTGCGCGGGGCTGCTGTCCTGCTCCAGTTTTGTGTTCAAGCTGGCAAGCGGCCTGCTCTCCCTGATGGCTTTCGCCGTGCTGATTACCTACTCTGTAAAGAACGGCATCATCCTCCTTGTGCTGGCGTTTCTGATAAGCCCGATGGGACTTCCGATGCTGGCCGTGTGGGGGCTGGGCAAGCTGCAAGGCGCAAACGCAGCCATAAAAAACTTCATCCATAGTTAAAAGCACAAGCCGGGGCGAACGCCTCGGCTTGCTTTTCTAAAATCGTTGTTTACTTTCTTGCTAATCTCGGATATAATATTAGCAAGAAAGGAGTGGTCGCGTGACAGCCTATGAACAGCTTGATCTGCTTTTCGAGCAAAACAACGGCATCCTCAAAACTGCGCAGGTTTTGGAAAACGGTATTACCAAGTCCACGTTCTATGCCTACGCCAAGCAGCGCGGCGTGGAACAGGCCG